>NC_012526.1:0-15000 GCF_000020685.1 Deinococcus deserti VCD115
GACGAATGGTATTCTGACGGCGCACTAGCAGTTCAAGGGAGGTGCGCTTTATCTCGCAGGAAATCTGGGCGGACGTGCTGGGTTACGTCCGCAAAAACATCTCGGAAGTGGAGTACCACACCTGGTTTGCTCCTCTGAAAAATCTTGGCGTCCAGGACGGTTCCCTGGTGCTGGGCGTGCGCAACTCCTTCGCTCAGGAGTGGCTACGCAAGCAGTACCAGGGACTGCTTGAAGACGCCCTGCGGTCCCTGGGCGCCCAGCATCCGCAGGTCAGTTTTCAGGTGCTGCCAGCGTCCCAGGACGCATTGCTCCTGCCCAGTGATCCGCCACCAGCGCCAATCTCACCTGGGCGCGCGCCTGCACCTCCCCCTGCCGATAACCGCAAGACCCTCAATCCCAAATACACCTTTGAGAATTTTGTGGTGGGGCCGAACAACAACCTCGCGCACGCCGCAGCCCTGGCGGTCGCCGAGTCTCCTGGCAAGGCTTACAACCCGCTGTTTATCTACGGGGATGTCGGCCTGGGAAAAACCCACCTGATGCATGCGGTAGGCCACTACATCGCTGAGCGCTTTCCCGAGAAACGCATCGAATATGTCTCGACCGAGACCTTCACGAATGAGCTGATCAATGCCATCCGTGAAGACAAGACCACACAGTTTCGCAACCGCTACCGCTCTGTCGATCTTCTGCTGGTCGACGACATTCAGTTTCTGGCCGGCAAGGAGCGTACGCAGGAGGAGTTTTTCCATACCTTCAACGCGCTCTACGAGAACCACAAGCAGATCATCCTGAGTTCAGACCGGCCGCCCAAGGACATCCAGACCCTCGAAGGCCGGCTGCGCAGCCGCTTTGAATGGGGCCTGATCACCGACATCCAGTCCCCGGAATTCGAGACCCGCGTGGCTATTCTCAAAATGAATGCCGAGCACAACCGTATCGATATCCCGCAGGAAGTCCTGGAACTGATCGCGCGTCAGGTCACCACCAACATCCGTGAGCTCGAAGGTGCATTGATGCGTGTGGTGGCGTTCAGCAGCCTGAACAACGTTCCGTTCTCGCGTGCGGTGGCTTCCAAGGCCTTGAGCAACGTGTTTGCGCCGCAGGAAGTCAAGGTGGAGATGATGGATGTGCTGCGTCAGGTGGCCTCGCACTTCAACATGCCTCCGGACGTGATCCGCGGGTCCGGACGGGTCCGCGAAGTTGTCGTGCCACGCCAGGTAGCGCAGTACCTCATCCGTGACCTGACTGACCACTCGCTCCCTGAAATCGGGCAGTTTTTCGGCCGTGACCACAGTACGGTCATGCACGCCATCAGCAAGGTCACCGAGCAGCTGGGAAAAGACTCGGAGCTTACGGCTGCGGTCGAGACCCTGCGCCGCAAGATGAAGGGCCTGGAAGACGAGGATTCCAGGGCATGACGGCTGGCTCTAGGAGACTCGAAGCAGGTTCCATGGACCGTTCCAAATACCTGTGCCAGATTTCACTTTCTGTGGATAAGTCTGTGGATAACCTGTGGATAAGTCCCCTTCAGCCTGTGGATAAGTCTGTGGATAACCTGATGCTAATTTCCCCTGTGGATAAGTGGCAAAGTTATCCACAGGTTATCCACAGGAACATGCCACTTATCCACAATTTTGTCCACAGGACAAACATGCTCCAAGACGCACTATAACCCACTTATCCACAGTTTCCACAGGGCCTATTACTACTACTACTATTTTTATTAAGTAAATAGAACAGAAAAGAATAGAGATTTCTGAAGTGCCTCACAGGCCCAAGTCAGTTCCCGAGAAAAGGCAGGCTTCCCGCATGAAAGCAAACGTCACCAAGAAAACCCTCAGTGAAGGCCTCAGTCTGCTGGAGCGTGTCATTCCAGGGCGCAGCAGCAACCCTCTTCTGACGGCCCTGAAGGTCGAAACCACAGAAGCCGGACTTACGCTCAGCGGCACCAATCTGGAAATCGACCTGTCGTGCTTCGTGCCTGCCGAAGTGCAACAGCCCCAGAATTTCGTGGTGCCTGCCCACCTGTTCGCTCAGATCGTGCGCAACCTGGGTGGAGAACTGGTGGAACTGGAAATCACCGGGAACGAGCTTTCGGTGCGTTCTGGTGGATCGGACTTCAAACTCCAGACCGGCGATATCGAGGCCTACCCGCCGCTCAGCTTCCCGGAACATGCCGACGTGAGCCTTAACGCCGAAGAACTGGCAAAGGCGTTTTCCAGCGTGCGTTATGCAGCGAGTAACGAGGCCTTCCAGGCGGTATTCCGGGGAATCAAGCTGGAGCACCGCCCGGAATCGGCGCGGGTGGTGGCCTCGGACGGTTACCGCGTGGCCATCCGCGACTTTCCGGCCAGCGGTGACGGCCGCAACCTGATCATTCCGGCCCGCAGTGCAGATGAGCTCATCCGGGTGCTCAAGGACGGCGAGGCCCGCTTCACCTACGGCGAGGGTCTACTCAGCGTCACCACAGACCGGGTCCGGATGAACCTGAAACTGCTCGACGGTGACTTTCCGGACTATGAACGGGTCATTCCCAAGGACATCAAGCTGCAGGTCACGCTCCCTGCCACCGCCTTGAAGGAAGCAGTCAACCGCGTGGCCGTCCTGGCCGACAAGAACGCCAACAACCGGGTAGAGTTCCTGGTGTCGGAAGGCAAGCTGCGGCTGGCCGCTGAGGGAGATTACGGCCGTGCACAGGACACCCTTGACGTGGTGCAGGGCGGAAGCGAACCGGCCATGAGTCTGGCCTTCAACGCCCGGCATGTTCTTGACGCCCTGGGACCAATTGAGGGAGACGCTGAATTGCTGTTCAGCGGCTCCACCAGCCCTGCCATCTTCCGTGCGGCCGGGGGCGGCGGGTATATGGCGGTCATGGTGACGCTGAGGGTCTGAGCGCCCTTACAGAGGCAGGCGCCTGGACCCGCTCAGGCACTCATGACTCCAGGGTGGCTCTCTGGGCTAGTCACGTGCCTGGACCAGATGCACTTTCCAGAAGACATGGCGCTTATAGTGTCTGAGGTACACCTTGCGCTGACCGGTGAGTCCGGCGCAGAGGTCTGGCGGTTTCAAGGGTCAAGAGTCATCTTCTGGAGGTCTGTCATGAACATCGAAAAAGTTATTGCCCGTGAAGTGCTTGATTCCCGTGGAAATCCCACTGTGGAAGCGGAAGTGCACCTCGACAGTGGCTTTGTAGGCCGCGCTATCGTCCCCAGCGGAGCAAGCACCGGCACCCATGAAGCGCTGGAGTTGCGTGATGGTGGCAGCCGCTACATGGGCAAAGGAGTCCAGCAGGCGGTGCGCAATGTCGAGGAGGCCCTGGGGCCAGCCATCGTGGGCCTCGACGCCAGTGAGCAGATCGCTATTGACGCGGCGCTGATGGCCGTGGACGGTACCCCCAACAAGGGCAAGATGGGTGGCAACGCGATTCTGGCCGTCAGCCTGGCGACTTCACGCGCTGCAGCCGAAGAGCTTGGCGTGCCGCTGTACCGCTACCTGGGCGGCAGCAATGCCAAGACCCTTCCGGTCCCCATGATGAACCTCATCAACGGTGGCGCGCACGCCGACAACAGCGTGGACTTTCAGGAGTTCATGGTGATGCCCATCGGCGCTCCGACCTTCCGTGAAGCGCTGCGATACGGCACCGAAACGTTCCACAGCCTCAAGAAGGTTCTGTCCAGCCGCGGGTACAACACCAACGTCGGGGACGAGGGTGGGTTTGCGCCGGACCTCAAGAGCAACGAGGAAGCGCTTCAGGTGCTGCTCGAAGCCATCGAAAAAGCCGGATATGAGCCGGGCAAGGACATCGCTATCGCGCTGGACCCAGCCGTGACCGAGCTGTACAAGGACGGCCACTATGATCTGGAGAGCGAGGGCCGCACGCTCTCGACCGCCGAGATGGTGGACTTTTGGGCTGACTGGGCTGACCGTTATCCCATTGTCAGCATTGAAGACGGCCTGGCCGAGGATGACTGGGACGGCTGGCAGGCCCTGACCACCAAGATCGGAGACCGTGTACAGCTGGTCGGAGACGACCTGTTCGTGACCAATCCTGAGCGTCTGCAGCGCGGCATCGACACCGGGGTAGGCAATGCGATCCTGGTCAAGGTCAACCAGATCGGTTCCCTGACCGAGAGCATGGACGCCATCGAGCTGGCCAAGCGCCACCATTACGGCACCATCATCAGCCACCGCAGCGGCGAGTCCGAAGACTCCTTTATCGCGGACCTCGCGGTAGCGACCAACGCCGGGCAGATCAAAACCGGTTCGGCCAGCCGCAGTGACCGTATCGCCAAGTACAACCAGCTGCTGCGTATCGAGCACGCACTGGGCGACCGGGCTGTGTACCTGGGCCGCAAGGCCCTGCGCTAGTCCCCCTCAGGCGGCGGGAGGACTCTCCTTTTTCCGCCGCTTTTCCTTCCAGGATCTGGAAGGGATTCCAAGAAAGTTGACAGGTGACCCATGAAACACTCTGACCGATCCACCAAGATCGTCGCCACCATCGGACCGGCAAGCCGCGACCCCGAAGTTCTCAGCCGCATGATCGATGCCGGCCTTAATGTGGTCCGCATGAACTTCAGTCATGGTGACCACGAGGATCACCGCCAGACCGTGCAGATGGTCCGGGAGCTCGCTGCCCGCAAGGGTGTCACCATCGGCATCCTGCAGGACCTGCAGGGTCCCAAGATTCGTGTGGGCCGCTTTGCTCAGGGCGCCGTGACGCTGAACGCTGGAGACAAGTTCGTGATTACCATGGACGATGTCGACGGTGACGAGTCGCGCGTGACCAGCACCTACAAGAGTCTGGCCGAGGACGTTCAACCTGGTATGGCCCTGCTGCTTGACGACGGCAACATGGCCCTCCGGGTCGATCACGTCCGTGGAGCAGATATCCACACCACCGTCGTGATCGGCGGGGTGTTGAAGAACAACAAGGGCATCAATGTGCCCGACGCCGACCTGAGTGTGCCGGCCATGTCGGAAAAAGATGTGTCGGACATGGAGTTCGGTGCACAGATCGGCGTGGACTGGGTGGCCCTGAGTTTTGTGCGCTCACGCGACGATCTGCTGCTGGCGCGGCACTACCTCTCCCGTTACGGCAGCCGTGCCAAGCTGATGGCCAAGATCGAAAAACCGCAGGCTGTCGAGCGCTTCGCCGACATCCTCAAGGAAGTCGACGGCATCATGGTGGCCCGCGGTGACCTGGGCGTCGAGATGCGTCCCGAGCAGGTGCCGACGATCCAGAAGCACATCATCCGGATGTGCCGCGAAGCGGGTAAACCCGTGATCACGGCCACCCAGATGCTCGAGAGCATGATCAGCCTGCCCCGCCCTACCCGTGCGGAGGCTTCGGACGTCGCCAACGCCATTTACGACGGAACCGACGCTGTGATGCTCTCGGCCGAGAGTGCTGCCGGTCAGTACCCCGTAGAGGCCGTAGCCATGATGGACCGCATTGCCCGCGAGGCCGAGTCCAGCGATCATTACCTGCTGCTGCAGCGTCACCTGATGGTGGACACTGAGCTGGCGCAGGACGCTATTGCGCACTCTGCGTGCAGCATCGGTGAAAACCTGGAAGCCTCCGTCATCGTGACGTTCACCAGCACCGGCGGCGCGGCGGCACGGGTGGCCAAAAACCGCCCACCGCTGGCGATCCTGGCGCTGACTCCCAACGAGCAGACCCGAAACCAGCTGGCCCTGTCATGGGGCGTGGTGCCTGTCCTGAGCGAAGACCCCAGGGAC
The DNA here is from genome assembly GCF_000020685.1 of Deinococcus deserti VCD115. Lineage (NCBI taxonomy): Bacteria > Thermotogati > Deinococcota > Deinococci > Deinococcales > Deinococcaceae > Deinococcus > Deinococcus deserti. Next base: position 5,743 of record NC_012526.1, read on the forward strand.
ACTGATGACATGGTCCGTATCGCCAACGATGAGCTGCGCAAGAGTGGTCTGGCTGATCTGGGTGACCGCTATGTGATTACGGCGGGTGTACCTTTCGGGGTGCGGGGAACCACCAACATGTTGCGTGTAGAACGCCTGCGCTGATCTCTTTTCTGGTAATTTGCCAGACTTCCTATGTGAGTTCAATGAGACCTGCCAGTCACAGTTCTGTGATGGGCAGGTCAGATTTTTATCCACAGCAACGGTCTTTTTCCACAACCTGCCTGTGGATAACCCTGGGGTCGCTTTCAGGGTTTTCCTGCGCCAGGAAGTTGTCCACAGGGTATAAGGTTGTCCACAGCCTGCCTGTGGACAACTTTTGCGTCTGTCAGCTCATTTGGCGACTCATAGGAGGCTCGTGAAGGCCTTATGAAGATCACTCTGGATCAAGATCCCAGTCCAAGCCTCGCAAAGCGGTCCTTGCCCTTCTGAATGACCATCCCACCCTCTGAGGCCAGGGCTTCCCGCGTCAGGTATCCCTGGGGGTCCGCACAGGTTTCCCCATTCAGCTTCAGGCCCCGGTTCTGAATCAGTTTGCGCGCGGCGCCGTTGCTGGGTTCCAGGCCTGCCAGGACCACCAGTCTGGCCAGGCTGATGCGGCCCTCTGCATCCAGATCACTTTCGGGCACCGTTACCTGTGGAATGTTCTGAGGAATACCGCCTTTCGCTACCGCCTTGAAGCGTTCTTCGGCAGCGTCCAGGTCTGCTCCGGGGTGCAGCCACGCAACTACTTCCCGGGCCAGTTCGCGGTGGGCAGCGACCGGATGACCAGCCAGCAGTTCCTCGATGCGTTCACGTGGCAGGTCGGTCAGCAGGGTGAAGTAGTTATCCAGCAGGGGATCGGGCACTTTCATCAGCCCAGCGAACATAGCGTGCGGCTCGTCGGTCAGCCCGATGTAGTTGTCCAGGCTCTTGGACATCTTCTCGGTGCCGTCCAGACCTACCAGCAGCGGCAGGGTGATGACAACCTGCGGTTCCTGGTCGTAGTCGCGCTGCAGAGCCCGGCCCACCAGGTTGTTGAACAACTGGTCGGTGCCGCCCAGTTCCACGTCAGCGTGCAGCGCCACCGAGTCGTAGCCCTGGGTCAGTGGGTAGAGCAGCTCATGCATGGAGATGGGTGTACCGGCATTCAGGCGCTTGGTGAAGTCATCACGCTCCAGGATGCGGGCAACGGTATACCGGCTGGTCAGACGGATGATGTCTGCGTAGCCCAGGGGCTCGAGCCACTCGCTGTTGAAGCGCAGCTCCAGAACCTCAGGCTCCTGACGCAGGATCAGGCGGCACTGGTCCAGGTAGCTCTGGGCATTGGCACGTGTCTCTTGCAGCGTCAGAGGTGGGCGGGTTTTGCTTTTGCCGCTGGGATCGCCGATCATGGCGGTGAAGTCCCCGATCAGCATGATGACCTTATGCCCCAGGTCCTGGAACTGCCGCATCTTGCGCAGAATCACGGCGTGGCCCAGATGCAGGTCCGGGCGGGTCGGGTCTGCGCCGAGTTTAACTCTCAGCGGTTCGCCTTTTTCCAGCTTGCGGCGCAGGTCGTCTTCGGACACCAGATCGACCACGCCGCGCTTCAGGATCTCGATCTGCTCGGCCACGGGTACGTTGCTGCGAATTTCATTCATGGTGACTCCAGAAAAAAGGGCGGCCACTCGTGGGTGGCCGCCGCTTCAGGGTTGGATTTCAGGCTGTGTTGACCCTCCCCACCTCAGCGGCGGGGTGTATACGCACGTCGGGTCAGACGCCTCATGTCCCGCAGTGTAGCGCGTAGCATGCCTGTGTGAAGTCCATCCACGAACTTCGGAGCACCTTTCCCCGACCCGGACGGCTGGAGTGGATCGGGCTGCGCCCGGCCCGCCGCGCCCCGGTCATCAGCGTGCAGGAGGCCGAGGCTCACCCGCTGGTGGGCCTGATCGGTGACCACGGCAAGGTCGCCCCAGGCCGCCTGAAGGCTCTGACGGGCAAGGCTGGCGAAGCCGAGACCTCAGCGCCCCAGCCAGCTGTGCCGGGGGGTCCAGGACGCCGGCAGGTCACTTTGATTCAGGCAGAACATCTGCCCGTGATTGCTGCGCTCGCTGGGCTCAGCGAAGCCGGGCCGGAACTGTTGCGGCGAAATCTCGTTGTCCGTGGGCTCAGCCTGCTGGCGCTCAAGGAGGCCCGCTTTCAGATCGGAGAGATCGTTCTGGAAGGCACCGGCGAATGTCATCCCTGCTCACGCATGGAAGAGACCCTGGGCCTAGGCGGTTACAACGCGGTTCGTGGCCATGGGGGCCTGACTGCCCGTGTTATTCAGGGCGGCACGATCCGGGTCGGAGACGAGGTACGACCGCTGTGAACCCGGTGCTCGACGCCCGTCTGGAGGCAGTCCTGGAGCTGATCGAGGCTGACGTTCATGTGGATATCGGGTCCGACCATGCACATCTGCCGATCCGGATTCTCCGGGCTGGCAGGGCCAGCCGGTGCATCGCCGTTGAACTCAATCCCGGTCCTCTGGCCCACTCCCTAAGGAGTGCGGCGCGGTCCGGTCTGGCAGAGCACCTCGAAGTTCGCCAGGGCAACGGCTTTGATCCCCTGAACCCGGGAGAGGTGGACAGTGCCAGCATGACCGGGATGGGGACCGGCACCATCGTGGGGATCCTGCAGCGCGCCGGCGACAAGCTTCCTGCGGCCCTGGTGCTGCAACCCAACGATTCACCCCGCAGCATCCGGCAGTGGGCACGCAGCAGCGGCTATCACCTTACGGCCGAGCGCCTGATGCCCGGATACTGGGCTTACCCCGTGCTGCGACTCGATCGCCTGCCTGACGAGGACCCGGCGTATACCGGCGTGCCTTTCAGGGCAGCCCTGCGCTATGGCCCCCACCTGCTGCGCGAAGGCAGCCCACTTCTGCGCCGGCACATAGGGGAGGACATCGTGCGGCTCACGCCGTTAGCCGCTCCGGGCCGCAACGCACAGGCTGAACTGGCCACCGCCCAGGAGGCGCTGGCCTGGCTGGACGGCAACACGCCATAAACAGGCAATAAAAAAGCCGCCTTCTCGGGCGGTGATAAGAAAAAGATAGCGTCTTATACAATCAGCGTCAAGTCGTCTCGCTGTGAGATAAAAACGCTGTCTGGAGCGTGATTTTTCTGACGGCATCAACGGGTGGTATGCATAAGCGTTTCTGCTCTGATCCAGACAACACAGAGGCGGGTCCGCCCATGGCGTCCCGCCTTTTCTATGCCGCAAGAGGTGTGCGTTACCGGGCAACTTCCACGGCGCGGCTCTCTCGCACGACCGTGACCTGCACCTGCCCGGGGTATTCCATGTCCTGCTCGACCCGGCCAGCGATCTCACGGGCCAGCAGGGTCGCCTGGGCATCCGTGACTTTTTCCGGCTGCACGATGACGCGCACCTCGCGTCCGGCCTGAATGGCGTAGGCCTGCTGCACACCGGGAAACGAGACTGCGATCTGCTCGAGTTGCTCCAGTCGCCGCACGTATGATTCCAGCTCCTCGCGCCGGGCACCTGGCCTCGCCGCACTGATAGCGTCAGCAGCGGCGACCAGCACGCTGTAAAGCGTCTCGCCGTTCTCGGGGTCATGGTGATGGGCAATAGCGTCGGTAACCTCGGCCGGCTCACCGAAACGCCGGGCCAGGTTGATGCCGATTTCCACGTGCGTGCCGTCAATTTCCCGGTCGATACTCTTGCCCACGTCGTGCATCAGGCCAGCGCGGCGGGCCATGGCGGCGTCCAGCCCCAGTTCGTCGGCCATGATGCCGGTCAGGTGAGCGACCTGAATGCTGTGCTTCAGAACATTCTGCCCGTAGCTGGTGCGGAAATACATGCGTCCCAGCAGCTGCACCAGCCCTGGTTTGAGCCCCACTACCCCCGCTTCGATGGCGGCTTCCTCACCCTGGGCATGAATGAAGGTCTTCATGTCGTCCTGGGCCTTATGCACCATTTCCTCGATGCGGGTCGGGTGAATGCGCCCGTCAGCCACCAGGGCGTCAAGCACATGCCGCGCCACTTCACGGCGCACAGGATTGAAGCTGCTCAGAATCACTGCTTCCGGCGTATCGTCGATAATCAGGTCCACGCCGGTCAGCGCCTCGAAGGCGCGGATGTTGCGACCTTCGCGGCCGATCAGGCGGCCCTTCATGGCGTCGTTGGGAATCGGCACCACCGAAACGCTGAGTTGTGCGCTGGTCTCCGAGGCGCTGCGCTGGATAGCCTGAGCGATGATATGCCTGGCACTTCGGCGGGCGTCCGCCGTGGCGCGCTCATGCATGGCCTTGACGCGGATGGCCTTTTCCTCTTCCAGCTCGGCATCCAGACGACCCAGAATCTGCTCGCGTGCCACTTCAGGGGTTAACTGCGCAACTTCGTACAGTTTCAGGTCCACCTGACGCTGACGTTCGTTGAGATCAGCTTCCTGTGTAAGCAGATGGCGGTGGCCTTCCTCCAGGCGTTCCTCCAGCAGATCAAGTTTTTCTCCCCGCGCATCAAGCTGCTCGGCACGGCGGTTGAGACGTTCGATCTCACGCTTGAGCTCTTCACGCTCCCGTCGCGTTTCCAGACGGTCAGCTGCAAGAGCTTCCCGTGCCTGAATGGCGTCCTGTCTGGCCTGCTCACGTTCCATGTCGAGCTGAGCACGCAGGCTGGCAATCTGATCGCCCTGGCTGCTGAGTTGAGCACTCTGAGCGGCCATCTGCGCTTCGCGCTCAGCGGCCTCCTGAATTCTTCTGCTGGACTCCTGCCTGGCCTGGTCGGCCTGCTCCCGCACGTGCCGGGCCTCGGCTTCCGCCTGTGCCCGGATACGTTCCGCTTCTGCACGGGCTTCCTGTTGAAGGCGATTGTCCACTTCGGCCCGCTGACGCAAGCCGCGTGACTGCCCACTCAGGAATCCCCCGACCAACCCCGCCAGGAGCGCCAGAATCACGATTATCCACTCCATGATTTAGGCTCCTTCCGGTCTCATTCATGGCTGCTGCCCATGCCTGGAAGGCCGGGGCTGCAGCCGTAATCGCACTGTTTGAATCGAACGTCGTACAGGATACTGCCGCCGTTCGCCTTGCAGTCTAGCTGTAAAGTCAAGTCCCGCCAGATAGGCGTGTGTCCAGGCGTACCGGGTGACCGGCAGGTAGCGTGAGAAGAACAGAAAAAACCCCGCCACTGGGGCGGGGTCCTCGAAGCGCCGACGCTTTTATTTCTGAGCGTGGACGACGAGCTTCATGGGAATGGTGACCTCAGGGTGTGCGCGGTACGAAATGTCGTACTCGCCGATTTCCTTGACGGTCTTGGGCATTTCGATGCGGCGCTTGTCCACGTCGAAGCCCAGCTTGTCGAGGCTGTTCGCCACATCCTGGTGGGTCACGGCTCCGTAGATCTTGCCTTCGCCGGCGCGGACGCTGAGTTCCACGGCAACGCCGTTCAGGCGGCTGGCGAGATCCTCGGCGGCGGCCTTCTCCTGCGCCTGGATCTTCTGGCGGGAGCGCACACGGGCCTCGAGGCTCTTCATGTTGCTGTTGGTGGCTGGCGAGGCGATCCCCTGGGGAATCAGCCAGTTACGGGCGTAACCGTCTTTAACGTTCACCACGTCGCCGGTCTTGCCGAGCTTGCCGGGTTCAAGAAGAATAACCTGCATTGCAATTCTCCTTATTTCCGGACGAGCTTCTCGGTGTAGGGCAACAGAGCGAGCTGGCGCGCGACCTTAATGGTCTGCGCGATGCGGCGCTGGTGCTTGGCCGAGAGGCCCGTGCGGCGGCGGGGAAGGATCTTGCCCGTGTCGCTGACGAAGCGGCGGAGCATTTTCACGTCTTTGTAATCGGTGATTTCCAATTCTCCAATGGAGAATGGGTCAACCTTCGGCTTGCGGGGACGCTTGGGTCCCTTACCGCGCGGCTTGCGGTCCGCGCTGTTGCTTTGCTGGGTCATTGAATTCCTCTAGGAACTGCTTAAAACGGCAGGTCCTCTTCCTCGGGTGGGAAGTCGTCGAGACCTTGATCAATATCTAACCCGCCCGAACGGTTCCCCATGGTCGCCGCCCGGCTGGGGCCGGAGCCACCAGTCTGAGGGCGCGCTGCACTGCTCGTGGTCTGACGAGGTGCCGCGGGGGAGGCTGCGTAGCCGGCTTGGCCAGCGGTCGCGCCTCGGGACAGGGCTTCGACTCTCGTCGCTTCTACTTTGGTGCTGTTGCGCTTGTTACCGTCGCGGTCGGTCCACGCCTCGTTGACGAGCCTTCCCTGCACCAGCACGGGGTCACCTTTTTTGAGGTCCTTCATGCTTTCAGCCAGGTCACGCCACAGGGTCACATCGATCCAGTGGGTTTTTTCCTGGCGCTGGCCCTGACGGTCATTCCAGGTCTCGTTCACGGCCAGGCCGATCCCGAGCACGGCGTCGCCGGCGGGGGTGTAGCGCAGTTCGGGGTCACGCGTGACGTTCCCGATCATGACCACCTCGTTCATGCCGCGGCCCATGCGTACGCCGCCTCCGGCGTCCTGCACAAGCTCAGGCTGGGTACCGAGCTGTTCCATACGCAGCGCCTTAACACGGACCATGCTGCGTTTGCCACCTTCAGGGGCTTCCCACTGGCTGTATTCCAGGCTGCCCTCAACCAGCACGGCGTCTCCGCCTTTCAGGTTGCGTTCGGCCTGCCACTCGGCAGGTTTGCCAAGAATAGACACGCGGTGGTACCAGGGGAGCTTGCGCTCGCGTCCATCGTTGCCAACCAGGTGGTCTTCACCAGCGACGGTGGCTTCGAAGACGGCAGTGCCGCTGGGGGTGTAGCGCAGTTCAGGGTCACGGGCGAGTGCGCCGATCAGGAAGACGTGGTTCATGCCTCTGGCCATACTGGATTCTCCTTTGTTGCTGGCTGAGCCCGGTGACCGGACTCGTACTGGGGTTGGGTCTGTTGCTGGCGATGCGGCCTTTGCAGGTTGACCTTACGATAACAAACCTGGGCGATTACGTCAATGCCGTAATACGCTCAGGCTTTCTTAGTCTTCCATTCCGGGCGGTCTTTGACCACCAGGACGCGGCGCACGTGGTCACGCAGGCGCAGGCTGCTGGCGATGTCCTTTTCAGGGTTGCCACCGGCCTTGATGGTGTACATCAGGTAGTAGCCCTCGCGGTCCTTGCCCACCTGGTAGGCCAGGCGGCGGTTGCCGAGGTCATCGAGGTTGCTGACTTCTGCACCCACGTTCTTCAGGGCCGTTTCGATGTAATCCTTTTCGATTTGCACCTGTTCGGCGCTGAGGTTGGGGTTCAGGATCAGGTTCAGGTCGTACTGGTTCATAGTTCACCTCCTTCAGGCTGCCTGACAGACAAGGTCAGGCCTCGCTGGGCAGCGCAACTCACCACACTACCAGACCTCTGCGCGGATTGCCAGCGCGATCCGGCCAAGTAGAGCAGAAGAGGCACCGTCAGGCTGAGGCGTGCACTCACATCGCCCGGTAGAGAGCATTCCGGACATTCTGAAAGTGGCAGTCGAGTTAGGGGCAACAGGACAGGGCACTGCTGTTCTGGATGGCACGGGAAATCATGGCCTGCTGGTGATCATAAAAGGATCGAAGGCTGTACGGGCCAGCCACGAGAGCCTGGAACCACCATCGCAGCTCACGTGCGGCATCTCACGTTCCATCTTGGGGTGCTCGTGGACCGGGAGCGCGTTAGAGTCCGTGGATCTTTCGACTGGCGCAGCAGTTTTCTTCCTGTGGAGGTCAACAGACTGGAGGAGCTTAAATTTCAGGAGCGGGCGCAGGCTGTCTGTCAAGCTCTGAAGAGTTTTGCCCGGACCCAACTCAATCAGCCAGTAACCCGCGATCTGACAGGTGGCTCATGCAGAGCAGTCGCACAAGTGACCTATCACCTGAGAGCCATCCGGCAACTTCAAGGCGTTCAGACGCGGCTGAAGAGAGGGGCAGGAGTTTGATATTCAAACTGCTGCCGCCCGATAAGTGCTTCAGATTTTCTACAACTTATTTCCGGCGTCTGAACAGCTTCCAGCGGCTGGATCTGTCGATATCCTTGTCGGCTGCAGCTGGATCAGGAGGGGGTAGGGGTGCAGGACCAGCCGCCGGAGCAGGCCTGTGGCGGCCTACCTTCCTGCCAACAGCGACAACTTCGGGAGTATCTGGGCACTCTTCATAAATTTCGTCTTGCGGCAACTCACCAAGCGATTCAAGGAGGGCACGCCGCAACTCGTCGGCGCTGGGCCGCTCGTGGGGCCGCTTGGCCAAGGCCAGTTCTGCCAGCCGGGAGACCCGGCGGTCAACATTACTGTTCAGGTGAGCAATGGACCGTGGAAAGCGGGTCAGATGGGCGACCATCAGCTCCTCGTAACTGCTGCCAGTAAATGGCCTAACACCTGTCAGCAACTCGTACATCATGACACCCAGGCTGTATACGTCGCTGGCTCCACTACTGCTTTCGCCGTGATAAATCTCGGGCGCCATATAAAATGGACTGCCACTTACCTTGCCGCCTTGGGACATAAAGAAGGCACTGCCCATGTCACCCAGAGCCGCACGGCCGTCATGCACATATACGTTCTGAGGTTTGACGTCCTGATGCACTGCGTCCAGATGATGCAGATACGTCAGGGCAGAGGCAACGTCAGCCAGGATTCGCAAGGCTGTGGGCTCGGGTAGACGCTGGCCAGAAGGCAGATCCGCTAACTGTTTGGTCAGATCTCCCTGCCGGTAGAATTTGAGGGCCAGGAAAGCCTGCGTACCAAAGGCAGTTCCAGCATAGGCATGGACAATATGAGGGTGCCGGAATTGCAGGGTCAGTCGAACCTCATTCCCAAACCGTTCGGCTGCCTCCTTCTCCTTAAGCGTGTGCTCGTGTGGGATTTTGAGTGCCACATAACGGGCATCCTCGGCTGCAGCCAGATACACCAGCGAGGTATTACCACGTCCCAGAGGGCGCAGAAGGCTATAGCCGGGAATAGTACGTTCTGGAGTCATGGGTCGCTTCTCTGCACTGTAGATCATGATTTTAGAAGCTGCGGATCAGAAGCGTGAGCTTGGTTTTTGAGAGACACGCAATGAAGGAGCTCTCATACAGACAGACGGACGTAAAAAAAAGAGGAGAGGGAGGCATGAATACATCCAGTTCACCTCATGACCTCTCACCTCTTTCTTTCTAAATGCTCGTCACTGCTCTTGTTAATTACGAAGGCCAACAGACACCTGGCGGATCAGGTTATGTCTACGACTCCACACTTGGCCCCTGTTCATT
>NC_012526.1:20000-142500 GCF_000020685.1 Deinococcus deserti VCD115
ATGCGCTCACGAAGGACGAGGCCGGGCGGTAAATCAGATCATCCGGAGTACCGAATTGTTCCAGGCGTCCTGCGTTCATCAGGGCGATCTGGTCGCCCAGCCGCAACGCTTCATCAATGTCATGCGTCACCAGGACCACGGTCTTGTGAAGGCGGCGTTGAATCTCACGGAAGGCCTGCTGCAGATGCTCGCGTGCCAGTGGGTCCAGTGCGCCGAAAGGTTCATCCATCAGCAGCACCGGTGGGTCCGCAGCAAGGGCCCGTGCCACCCCGACTCGCTGTGCCTGCCCGCCCGAGAGCTGAGCTGGGCGCTTGTGCCGGAAAGTGTCAGGATCCAGACCGACCAGGTCAAGCAGTTCGTCCACCCGGCGGGCTGTCTCCTGACGCGAACGCCCAAGCAGTTCCGGCACGGTGGCTACGTTCTGGGCCACGTTCAGGTGGGGAAACAGCCCGATCTGCTGAATGACATAGCCGATGCCCCGGCGCAGCACCTCCGGGCGCAGTTCACGCGTGTCCTGACCGCCAAGCCGCACCATTCCAGCGGTAGGCTCAATCAGGCGGTTGATCATGCGCAGGGTGGTGGTCTTCCCACAGCCCGAGGGCCCCAGCAACGCCGTGACCTGACCGGCAGGGAAGACCAGGCTCAGATCCTGAACCACCGCCTGAGCGCCGTAATGTTTTTCCAGATGCTCAAGCTCGATCATTCGTCTCCCGCCCGACCCAGCCTGCCGCTCAGCCACCTTTCGGCGGCGCGCAGCAGAGCGTCCACCAGCACTGCGAGCAGGGCTGCCGGGACCGCGCCCAGTAGAATCAGGTCAGTCGCTGCGCTTTGCAGCCCCTTGAAAATATAGGTACCCAGCCCGCCTGCCCCGATCAGCGCAGCGACCGCTGCCACACCCACCAGCATGACCGCTGCCTGCCGCACACCACTGAGCCACACAGGCAGTGCCAGCGGCAGCTCGACCCGCCAGAACGTCTGAGCTGGGGTCATGCCCATGCCCCTGGCCGCGTCCACGGTGCCGGGCGGCACCCCACGCAGCGCTTCAATGCCGTTCCGGAGGACCGGCAGCAGGGCGTAAAGCGTCATGGCCGTGAGGGCCGGAGCGACACCAATACCGGCAACGCCCACTTCCCTTAAAGCGGGAAAGGCGCGTGACAGTGCAGCAAGCGGCACAATCAGCAGACCCAGGAGGGCGAGGCTGGGGATGGTCTGAACAGCGTTTGCTATGCCCAGCGCGCCAGCGGCCACCCGTTCCCAGCGGACCGCCCAGAGTGTCAGTGGCACGCCCAGGAAAACTGCCAGTCCCAGCGCTGAGCCCACCAGCCGCAGATGCTGGCCGAATTCCTGCACCCAGCGGGGACCCTCGCTGCGGGCTTCCACGAGGACCGACCAGGTGCTCAGCTGACCGCTCAGTACCAGGAGCGCAGTTGCGGGCACCCAGGCCCAGGCCCACAGCCGGGGTACCCAGCCAGTCTGTGCCGCGCCGAAGGCGGCGATTAACGCCCCCACCATATACAGCCAGAACCCGGAGGCAGCGCTGGCCCGCGCGAACTCGGCCTGTCCGGTCAGGGCCCCGGCCGTGCGCTCGCCCAGCAGCCAGAAGGCCGCCACTATACTGCCAGCCGCGGCAGAGGCGGACAGTTCAGGAGAGCGGCGGATCAGCAGGGCCGGGAGCACGGCCAGCAGCAGCAGCACCAGCGTGATGGCCAGGGGCAGGCGCAGCAGTTCTCCAGGGGCCAGACGATTGGGCCGCAGCAGGACCCACGGCAACAGGGCACCAGACAGCAGGGGAAGGGCGCCCAGCCAGAGCACCACGCGGATATCCGCACGTGCTGATGTCCCTTCTTCCAAAGAGACGGGTTCAGAAGAAAGGGCGGTCAACGCGGCCGCCCGAAAGTCACTTGATCAGGCCTTTGCCCTTCAGATAAGCCTGTGCCACGCTCTGGGCGCTGCGCCCTTCCAGGGCGACCTGGGCGTTGAGGCCCTGCATGGTGTTTTGATTCAGGGTCGAAAACACCCGGTTAAGCAGTGTGGCGATCTGCGGATTGGCTTTCAGGGTTTCTGTGCGGATGATGACTGCGGGCTGATACACCGCCTGCGCTCCCTTTGGATCTTTCAGGGCAACCATTTTGAGCGCTGCGAGGCTGCCGTCCGTTCCATAGGCCATCGCCGCGTTCACGCCGCTGGTGCCCTGCGCGGCAGCCTGCTGTGTCTGGGGGGGCGTGGCACCTGCAAGCACGAGCTTCTGGGCACTGCTCAGCTTGAAGCCATAAGCGGCCTCGAACGCTGGCATGGTATCTGGGCGGTTGAAGAACTCTGGGCTGCCGGCAATCTTGAACTTGCCACCGGCTTTCAGATAGCGTGCCAGATCGGCCACGCTGCTCAGGCGGGCACTCTGGGCCAGTGACTGCGGCACGGCAATCACCCAGGTGTTGTTGACCTGCGCGGGTTTGAGCCAGGTGATGCCATTGCGGCTGTCCAGCTGGCGCGCCAGGCCGTAGATGGTGCCGGGGTTACCAGCCTGCTTGGGTGTGATCTTGGCCTTGGGAAACAGATAGACCGCATTGCCGGTGTACTCGGGGTACACGTCGATTTCACCGGCCAGGATGGCCTTGCGGTTGACTCCGGTATCACCCAGGCTGGTGCGGTCGGTCACTTCGATTCCGGCGTTCTTGAGGGTCAGCAGGATCATCTGACCCAGGATCTGTGCTTCGGGGTCGAGCTTGCTGCCAACCACGACAGGTTTGGCAGCGGCGCTTCCTGCCAGGGCAACGAGGGTACTGAGAATCAGAATGCGGCTCATGTGGCCTCCTTGGGGGTGCGGCCTTGGTCCTGCGCCCCCGGTGTAGTGCGCGTGTTCGAATGAAGAGTCTGGGTCCCAGCCTAGCGGCCTGAGGGCCGCACTACGGTGCGGGGGCTACACACGGCGGGGCAGCTTCCAGCAGACGATAACGAGGGCCGACCCGGTCCTGGCGTCGGCCCTCTGTAGTGCAGCGCGTTTTACAGGTTGCCTTTGAGGGTACTGGCTACCTTGAAACGGATCTTTTTTCCGGCAGGAATGGTGATCTTCTCACTAGTGCCGGGGCGTACGCCAGTGCGGGCCGCTGTCTGGGCCACGCTCAGGGTTCCCAGACCAGGCAGACCGACGTTGCGGCCCTCCCGCAGGGCGCCTACCACGCATTCGAGCATGGTGGCTACCGCGTCTCCGGCCTGCTTTTTGTTCAGGCTGGTGCGGTCGGCGACCATTTCGATCAGCTGGGTCTTGGCAATCTTGCTGCCCGCGGCAGCGGCGCGGCGGGACGTAGCAGCGGCGGGTTTCTTGGCGGCAGGCTTGGTGCTCTTGGCCATACAGGAACCTCCAGGCGATTGAATTGAGCAGGGATCGGCTCATTGGCACAGTAACACACTGTTTTTCTACGTCAATCCTGAAAACTGCGCTCTGGCACGGACTTTTGTGACGCTACCCATGCCTGGGATCTGAAATATGTCGTGGAATCGGTTGAAGGGCGGCTGGAACGCTCCACTCCTGATTCCAACACTTAAAGGAAAGATAAAGATTGGGGGGTGGCCTGCAGATTGAGTACCCGGCTGCGTCCGCTCAGGGCGTCCAGGGTCCACAGACGTCCCTGCAATGGTTCTCCTACGCCACCCAGGACTTTCAGGGCTTCCAGAGCCATCATGCTGCCTACCACATTCGGCAGTGGCCCCAGAACTCCAGCCTCGTCGCACGACAGTGCATCTGCAGCGTCAGGAAAGACGTCACGCAGGCCCAGTTCTGGCCCGAAAACGCTGACCATGCCGCTGGTGCCACTGGCCGCACCCCATACCCAGCGCTGCCCAGCACGGGTACAGACGTCTGCGATCAGATAGCGGGTCTCGAAGTTGTCGGTCGCGTCGATCACCAGGTCAGCCTCTGCAACCAGCGGGCCGATATTTCCTGCATTGACGGCCTCTGCCGTGTGCACAGTCACGTGGGGGTTGATGCACTGCACCCGCGCAGCTGCCACCTGCGCCTTGGCCCGGCCCACGTCTTCCTGGGCAAACAGCGTCTGACGGTGCAGATTGCTGAGTGCCACGGTGTCTCCGTCTGCTATCACCAGCCGGCCCACACCCGCGCCCGAGAGCTGGGCAGCCACGGGTCCACCCAGGCCGCCTGCTCCCACCAGCAGCACCGAGGCTGCGCGCACCCGCTCCTGGGCTCCAGCGTCCAGCCACTCGGGCACCAGCAGCTGACGTGAATAGCGGCGCAGCTCGGCGCGCGTCAGAGAGTCGCGGCTCATGGTACGAGTCTACGGCTTCGGCTGACCCGTCAGGAATACAGCGCCGAGTGGCAGCTCCGGCACTCTAGAATGCGGCCATGCCCGCGCTGGTGCTTGCCGTTCTTTCCTACCTGCTGGGCTCCCTGGTTATGGGCGTGCTGTATTCACGCGCACGTGGCACCGATATCCGTGAGCGCGATCTGCCGGGTGGCAGCGGGACCTACCGGCAGTACGGTCTGCAGGCCGCGCTGCTGGTCGCGGCAGGAGACATTCTGAAAGGTGTGGCCGCCGCGCTGCTGGCGCGTGCCATCGCTCCGGACGCAAGCTGGGTGGCCGCGCTGTTCGTGGTACTGGGGCACTGCTATCCAGTCTTTTTCGGCCTCCGGGGCGGCGGTGGGATCGCGCCTCTGGGCGGAGCACTGCTGGTGCTGGCTCCCCTAACGCTACTGGGGACCCTGGCCACTGCGCTGGCAGTAATTCCGCTCTACCGTGCGCTGTTGCAGCGTCGGATTAAGCTCAATGCCGTGCCGGTAGCCACAGTGGTGGCGGTACCGGTGGGGCTGATGCTCTCTACCCGCTACGGTGGGCTGCTGGATCTGCTGGCCGGGGGAGGTGCCATGGCGCTGCGTGCCCTGCACCTGCTGGCGGCCTCCCGGAGAGCATGAAGCCCTCGACCCGTGTGCTGCCGCTGGCCCTGCTGCTGCTGGGCAGTGCGTGCGCCAATGCCGTGCTTGAAGGCCGCACCCTGCGCTTCGAGAATGGACCCCGGGTCGTCTGGCAGCGGAGTTTTCCGGACTGGATGGGTACGCTGACGGCCCCGGTCGAGGCCGGTGGCGTGACCTACCTGGGGGTTGGCCCGGTGGTGTATGCCTTCTCAAACACCGGACAGATCAGCGAGCGCATTGATCTGCCGGGCATGGTGACCTCGCTGGACGCCAGCAGCGGGGGGCTGCGTGTCAGCACCGAGCAGGCCGGGGCCGTGGGGCTCTTTACCCTGAGCCGCACCAACGGGACCCTGACGGCGCTTGAGCGGGTGGTGCCGCCTCCGGATCCAAAAGTGACCGGCTGGCTGGCCTACACTGCTGACCGGATACCTGCCCAGGCGGTTGAGCCAGCCGCAGCGCAGGACCCAGGCAATCCTTTCCTGGCATTGCGCGAGGCGCGGCTGGCCAGCGCCGAGGGCGACCTGTACGGCAGCCTCAGCGCGGTGCGACGGGCCCTCAATACCACGCTGCCGTTTCCGGCGTGGGTTCAGCTTGCCGCGCGACTTGATGCCGCCGGCTTTCCCTCTGCGGCAGATCTGGCGCTGGAGCACGCTCGGCGTGACGCCGCCGAGCGTGGCTTCGATCCGGAGGTGCCGGTCAGCCGGGCGGCGCTCGGCGCTTACGGCAACCCCAGCGGGTATGTCGGCACGCTGCTTGACCAGAACCGCCTGACCCGTGCCGAGGTCTGGATGCGCTACCTGCGTGAGCTGCATCCACGGTTCGAAGGAGGGCTGGCGCTGTACGAGCGCTATGCCCGGGCCCTGGAGACCCAGGGCCGTGTCGGTGAGGCCGAGGAATGGCGTCAGTTTGCCCGCAGCCTGCGCGGCGGCACCCTGTACAACCTGGGGCTGGAGGGCACCCATACCCTGCGGGACGCAGCGCGCCTGGCAGCCCTGAGCCTGCTGCTGGCATTGACCGCCGCACTGCTGACGCTGACTGCCCGTGCCTGGCGGGCCCAGGGGGAGGACACCCGGGCGCTGGGTGGCCGCCTGCTGGGCTGGCGCCGCCCCCTGTCGCGCGCGCGGCGCCTGGCGGTGGCATATGCCAGTGCGGGCGAGCGCCTGACCCTGGTTCTGCTGGCCGCTGCCCTGTTTACGGTCCTGGGGGGCTGGCAGTGGACCAACCTGGCCAGCAGCGGTCTGAAGGCTGCGGCTGTGACCACCGGGACCTACGGAGGCAGTTGGGTCAGCACCCAGCTCAGTCGCCTGAACCTGCGGCCCGGGCCCGATACAGCGCTGCTGAGCGGACTCAATGCCCAGCTTGATGGAAATGCCACCCAGGCGCGCGAGCACTACACCCGGGCGCTGCCCGATGCCTGCGCCCGGAACAACCTGGGTGTGATCGCCCAGACCCGCGGCGATGAGGCTCAGGCCCGCGACCTGTACCGCGCCGCACTGGCAGACCGGCCTACCCTGAGCGCCGCAGCATTCAATCTTGGCCTGAGCCCCTCCTCTCCGGAGCTGGCGTTCCAGCGCACCTACCGGCCCAACCAGCCCAGGTTGTGCTATCCCGATCAGCGCAGTCTGACGCGTGCGCTGACAGGAGACCTGGGAGCCACACTGCGGGGCAACCTGCGTGAACCGGTGTCGCTGGTAACAGCGGCCCCTGGCAACAGCGTGCGTCTGGGCTGGGCCCTGCTGGGAGCCCTGATCGTCACAGGATGGTTGGCCTTCACTCTGCTACTGCCGCGTGCGGCGAACGAGGAGCGACTGGGCCGGCCAGCCGCGTACCGAATACTGGGCGTACTGCTGCCAGGATCGGCGTTGCTTCACAGTGCCTGGGGCAGCGTGCTGCTGCTGGGCTGGGCCGCCTGTATCAGCGCGCTGATGCCGCTGAGTGGCCTGATTGCCTTCCCAAATCTGGTGAACCTCTCGCTGCCTGGTGTGCGGCTGACTCTGTTGGGCGCCCTGGCGTTGACCTACCTGCTGGGCATCCTGGGGTTCGTGGCCGCTGAAATCCGCTTTGCCCGCCGCGTCCGGCTCCACGCCCAGCAGGAGGCATAAAGTCCGGGCCAAGGCTGCTAGCCTGCAGGCATGAGGCTGGTGGTGGGTATTTCGGGCGGCAGCGGGATTCCCTACGCGCATGGAGTTCTTCAGGTCCTGAAGGACCTGAATGTGGAGACGCATCTGGTCGTGAGCAGCGGAGCCAAGCGGGTCATGACAGCTGAAGAGTCCGGGCCGCAGCTGCCGGACCTGACGGCGCTGGCGTCGCAGGTTCACGAGGACCGGGACCTGGCCGCCAGCGTGGCCAGCGGGTCCTACCGCACCGACGGCATGTTGATCATTCCCTGCAGCGCCGGCACGCTGGCCAAAGTCGCGCATGGACTGGCCGACAACCTGCTGTCGCGCGCCGCGCATGTGACCCTCAAGGAGCGCCGCCCCCTGGTGCTGGTCATCCGCGAGGACCCGTTGCCCCGGCCCATGCTGCTCAACCTGCTGGCTGTCCATGATGCGGGTGCCAGGGTCATGACTGCCAGTCCAGGCTTCTATCACGCCCCGGACACCGTGGCTCAACTGCTGCACTTTGTCACTGCGCGCGTGCTGGATCAGTTCGGACTGGACGTGCCGGGGTTCCGCCGCTGGAAGGAACCCGGCAGCACCCCGGAGGCAGAGCAGTGAGCGGCCCGTGTCTGCTGGCTGGACGGAGCGCGGCCCTGGTTCCGGCCGCGGGGTCCGGTACGCGTCTGGGCCGGGGCCCCAAAGCCTTTGTGGAGGTGGCCGGGCAGACCCTGCTTGCGCGCAGTGTGGCGGCGCTGGCCCCCCACGTGGACGAGGTTCTGGTGGCGTTGCCGGTGGGCACCGAGCTTCCCCCGGGTATTCCGGCGCGGGCTATCGTGGGCGGTGAAACCCGGCAGGAGAGTGTCCGGCGCCTGCTGCATGCCACAGCAGCCGAGCGGGTCCTGGTTCACGACGCGGCGCGGCCCTTTCTGCCGGAGGGCGTGATTCACGCCCTGCTTGAAGCGGTCCTGGATACCGGAGCCGCGACCGCTGCCCTTCCGGTCGCCGACACCCTGGTGCGCGCGGGCACAGGCGAGCAGGCGGGAGATACCGGCTGCTGGGGTGAGCTGGTCAGCCGTGAGAATCTCTGGGGGGTGCAGACGCCTCAGGCGTTCCTGCGCGAGGTGCTGCTCGAAGCGCACGCGCAGGCCCGTTCGCAGGGCCATACCGCCACGGACGACGCCGGACTGGTCGCGCGGCTGGGCGGCCGGGTGCGGCTGGTGCCCGGAGACGCGCGGCTGTTCAAGGTCACCACCCCCGGGGACCTGGCGCTGGCAGAGGCGCTGGCCCGGGTATGGGACGGAGCCGGTTGCTGATGCAGGTCTTTGCCCCGGCCAAGATCAACCTTGGGCTCAGTGTGCTGGGGGTGCGCAGCGACGGTTACCATGACCTGCACTCGCTGATGGTCCCGCTGGCCACCGGCGACGAACTGGAGCTTGAACCGGCCAGCGAACTGTCTCTGCGGGTCCTGGGCGCAGACCTGCCGTGCGACAGCCGCAACCTTGTCTACCGCGCTGCGCATGCCTATCTGGACGCCGCCGGCATGGCGCGTGGCGCCGCCATCACGCTGCATAAGCAGCTGCCGCTGGCCTCCGGGCTGGGGGGAGGAAGCAGCGACGCCGCCAGTACCCTGCGGGCGCTTCATGAAATGTACCCGGCTGATGTGGACCTCCCGGGTCTGGCTCTGAGGCTCGGTGCGGACGTCCCCTTTTTTCTATTGGGCAGTGCGGCCATCGCTGAGGGTGTGGGAGAACGCCTGAGCCCTGTGCAGACTGGACCCCTTTCACTAGTGCTGCTCAACCCTGGTGTGGAGGTCAGCGCCCGGGAAGCGTACCTCTGGCTGGACGAGACGGGGGCATTTACTTCTGAACTGGACGTGCAGGCCATTGTTCAGGGATTAGCCGCCGGCTCGGAGGAAGTGCCGTACTTCAACGCCTTACAGCCTGCGGTGGTCGCCCGTCATCCTCTGATTCAGGTCGCCCTGGATGCCCTGAGGGATGCTGGCCTGCACGCGCCTCTGATGAGCGGATCCGGCAGCACCTGTTTCGCCCTGGCGCAGGACGCCATGCACGCAGACCGGGCCGCGCAGGTCCTGGCGGCGCGGTATCCGGACTGGTGGATTCAGGCGACCTCCACCCAATAGGGCGTGAATTTTCCTGTCCAGAACGATTTGAAAGCCGGTTCCCGGGCTGGCTCCATGATCCTCCTGGGCGGCGTGCGTAGAGCAGTCCGGTTGATGTCTGTCACTTCAGTGTTTCGGTGAGTGCTGGGCTTCAGGCTGCCTCTGATTCTCCTGGGGACCACAAGTGGGGCTGGCGCAGGTGGAGACCAGAAGTTTTTGCCGATTCAGGTCGGCTGAGCTACCTGTCGTTCCCGGCGTATCAGGTCATAGGCCAGGGCCACCAGGAAGGCGAGCGCTCCCAGCCCGAACACCCCGGCCTGCCCGGCGGCCTGCCATGCAGCGCCGCCCAGCACCGGTCCGATGGCGTACCCCAGTGCTTCGACCGCCATGACCGTGCCCCAGGCAGCAGCGCGGTTTCCCTCCGGGAGAGTGCGGGCCACCAGCCCGTTCCAGCCGGTCACAAAGGCTCCATACCCAGCACCCAGCAGTACAGCCAGCGGCCACAGGTGGCGCTGCACATCGGGCAGGGCCGCCAGCCCGAAAGTGGCGGCCAGCAGCAGCAGTCCCGGCAGCAGAGCCCGCCGTGGATGCTCCCGGTCTGCCAGCCGCCCGGCGCCCCACAGGCTCAGCCCGAAAATGGCCAGCGCCAGGGCACCCGGCCCCAGCAGTTGCTGCAGGCTGAGATTCAGCTGGTCAAGCAGCGGGTACAGGATGGTTATGAGCAGCCCCGGGGCCAGCGTCTGCACGAACGCCGCCGGGAGCAGCGCGGCAACCCGGCTCCAGCCCTTCCATACGTTACCGGCCAGCTCTGCCTGCCGGGGCAGGCGTAGGGGCAGCAGACTCAGGGCCAGCACGACCGCTGCTCCCTGAGCCGCGATCAGCAGGGTCCAGCCCAGGTCAGCACGGGCCTTCATCAGTGGGCCCACGCCCAGGGCACCAAGCAGAATGGCTGGTGCCACCACCAGATTGCTGACAGCCAGAGCCCGTGCTGTACGTCCAGGGTTTGCCAGCGCCTGCGAGGCACTCATCACGCCGGGCCACACGGCGGCGTAGGTAACGCCCCAGGCGGCGCAGGCCAGCACGCCCCAGACCGGGTGCGGCAGCATCCGCGTGCCTGCGATGGCCACCACTCCCAGCAGTGTGCCCAGCAGCAGGATCCGGCCCAGTCCCCAGCGTTCGGTCAGCAGGCCAGAAGGGCCTTTGCTCAGGGCGTCGCCCAGGTAATGGGCGCTGGTCAGCAGCCCGATGGCGGCGGTGCCCAGCCCCAGTGCAGGCCCGCCGACCGGCAGCGCCGACACAAAAAAGCCAGTGCGCACCAGTTCGCACAGCATCAGCAGCGTCAGAAGCCGCAGCATGGTCAGTGGCCGCACCCAGAGCATTCAACCTTCAGTGTAAGGGGCTGTGCCCTGATCAGGTGGCGCAGCGCATGCGTTCAGAGGCCGCTATGCTGCGCCCAATCTTCAATCGGGAGGCTTGGAATATGGTGCTGCGGCGCAGATCGGTGTGGTGGAGGCTTTGGCATGCATCTGCCCTGGTGGTCCTGCTGCTGGCCCTGGTGCTGGGTGCGGCAGCATGGTGGGTGCATGCAGGAGCGGCGCCACGGGTAGGTGGGGAACTCAGGCTTTCCGGGCTTCAGGGTCCGGTAACGGTCACCCGCGACGAATGGGGTGTGCCGCACATCCGTGCCCGCGCCAGTGACGAGGACGCGGTCTATGCCCTGGGTTTCGTGCACTGGCAGGACCGCTCCTGGCAGATGGATTTTCAGCGCCGGGTGGTGCAGGGCCGCCTGTCTGAAGTCCTGGGTGCCGCGGCCCTGCCGCAGGACCGGTTTTTGCGTACCTGGGGATTTCAGCGCGCCGCTCTCTCGGCGTTGCCGGCCCTTTCGGAACGCAGCCGCGGGCTGATCCGGGCTTACACGGCGGGCGTAAACGCTGCGATGAAGCAGGGGAAGGTTGCCCTGGAATTCCGCATCCTGCGCTACAGCCCGGAACCCTGGACCGAGGTGGACAGCCTGTCGTGGAGCAAGCTGATGGCCTATGACCTGGGCGGCAACCAGGCTGATGAGGTGCTGGGAACCCGGGTGGTCAGCAAGCTGGGTAGACGCGGTCTGAACGAGGTAACCGCTCCGTACCCGGCAGGAGCCCCCACAGTCCTGAGTGCTGATGAACTGGGTGCGGTGCACCCAACCCCGCCCGCGCCGGTAAACACCGGACCCGAGCACGCCAGCCGCCCGAAGACTGGGCTGCCACCTGCGACTGTGCAGGCCTTGCAGGCACACCTGAACGCGGCGCGGGAACTGGGCCTGCAGGCCGTGCCCGGCAAGGGCAGCAACAACTGGGTTCTGGCCGGCAGCCGCACCGCGAGCGGCAGGCCGATCCTGGCGGATGATCCGCATCTGGCGCTGACCAGCCCCATGCTGTGGTACCTCGCTGACCTGCAGGGACCCACCTTGAGAGCCATCGGTGCCAGCATTCCGGGGCTGCCCAGCATTGTGATCGGGCGCAATGACCGGGTCGCCTGGGGCGTGACCAACGTGAACCCGGACGTGCAGGATCTGTACATTGAGCCGGAAGGGGCACGCCTGAGTGCCCGTACCGAAGTCATCCGGGTCAAGGGCCAGCCGGACGTGCACCTCAGGGTGCGCGAAAGCAGGCACGGACCTATCGTCAGTGACGTAGGTGCCGGCGAAGTCGGGCCTCGTGTGGCGTTGAAATGGACAGCGCTGCAGCCCGGCGACACCACCCTGGACGCGTTCCTGGGTCTCAACTATGCGCGCAACTGGCAGGATTTCACACGGGCACTGGAAAAATACGTGGCCCCGACTCAGAGCTTTGTCTATGCCGATGTAGACGGCAATACTGGCTACTACGCCCCTGGACGCATTCCGGTCCGAAAGGGCTGGGACGGCAGCCTGCCGGTGTCTGGCGACGGCCGCCGCGAATGGCAGGGTTACATTCCGCATGCCCGGCTGCCACACACCTATAACCCTGCCGATGGGCTGATCGTCAGTGCCAACAATCAAGTGGTGCCGGCCGCCTATGCTTTTTCCCTGGGGAACCCACGGAACTGGGCCGAACCCTACCGGGCGCAGCGCATCACCGAACTGCTCTCCGTGCGTCCAGGTGGCCTGACGCTTGCCGACGTGCAGCGGGTACAGCTTGACACCGTCAGCCCGGTGTGGAGTGATTTCCGCTCTGTGCTGCTGAAGACCGTGCCCGGCAGTGACCTGTCTCGCCGGGCCCTGGCCCTGCTTCGTGGCTGGGACGGTAACGAGACGGTAGACAGCGTTCAGGCCACTCTTTTTGAAGCCTGGCTGATGCAGCTGCACGGTCTGGCAGAGGATGAGCTGGAAACCCAGACCCAGATGAACAGTCTCAGCGTCCTGAATCAGCTGCGCCGGAATGGTGCCCTGTGCGCGGTGAATGGTCAGGGAACCTGTGCCGAGGCCCTGTCGGGCAGCCTGGAAGCGGCGGTGGCAGATCTGCGGTCCCGACTTGGTCCGGAGCCTCAGGACTGGACCTATGGCCGGCTGCACCGGGTCGCCAGTGACCACCGTGCTTTCGGAAAGGTCAAGGCGCTGGCCTGGCTGTTCAACCACTCGGCTCCTACACCAGGAGGTACGAACACGGTCAATGTCGCCCGGCCTCAGCGCGGCTCCTATGCCCAGACCCACGGGGCGAGCTACCGGCAGGTGATTGACCTGAGTGACATGAACCGCAGCGTGTATATCGGGAGCCTTGGCCAGGACGGCCATCCGCTCGGCCGTCACGCCGACGACCAGCAGGGCCGCTGGATCGCGGGAGAGTACCTGCCCATGAGTACAGACCCTATGGACTGGGGCCGGACCCGGACCCTGCAGCTGACGCCTGATCCGCCAGCACGGACCAGATGAAAGAGCCGCGCTACACTCTCTGGTATGGCAGAACTCGACCGCGTCCGCGAGGCCCTGCGCGCCAGCATGACCGCCTGGGCGACCCTGGAGGTCCGGGGCGATCAGGCGCGCGTGATTCCGGCCCCCGACCCCGACCAGCTTGCCGCGCATCTGAGCAGTGCAGATCCGGCCTGGACCCTGACCTGGGCCTGCGACAGTGCCCAGCCGCCCGTGGTGCGTGTTCGCCTGACCCTGGCCGGCGTCACCCGTGAAGGCCTGGCAACAGCCCATACCCTGACCGACGCCAAGCTGGCTGCGCTGGCCGATGTTTCCCGGGCCTACGGCGTACCGGCGGGGGAGACCGCCTGGGTGGAGTTCGACCCTGACGAGGGTGCCAACACCACCGATCTGGATGCCGAGGCCCCCCTGCCCTCCGTGCCGCGTACGGTCACGCTGCCACCGGAGCCGCCCCGTGATCCGCAGATGGAAAAGGCCCGCCGTCACATCGAGGATCTTCTGGAGCAGCTCAAGGTGGCCGGCAGGGGAGGTGACGCTGCCCGCGTCCTGATGCGCGGATACGGCGAGACGCTCGACGAGAGCCGCGCGATCTACAAAGAACTTCAGGCGCTTCTCAAGAGCTAGGTGAACATGCACAAATTCATTGCCATCGGTGACGTGCATGCGGACTTCGACACCATGTGGTCAGCCCTGCGCGCCGCAAGCTGCGCCGATGCCCAGGGACGGCCGACGCTCCCGGTGCTTACTGGCCTGTATCAGGTTGTCCTGATCGGGGATCTGGTTCATCCCAAGAATGAGCGTGAGTACGGCCGCCTGGCAGGGGTCACGCGTTTTGAGGTCGACAACCCCGACCACCTGTATTACGCCGCCACCGCCCAGATACGCGCTCTGGAGGCGCTCAAGGCCTACCAGGAAGCGGCTCCGCATGCTGTTCACATCATTCTGGGCAATCACGATGATGTGGTGATCAATCCACAGTACGTCCTGGGGACAAGCGGCGGCTTGCGTCATCTGGAATTCGATCCCGAGCACGGTGGCCTGGCGCTGCCCGCACATCTGCGTGCCTGGATGCGGAACTTCCCCCGTGAACTGCGCGTGGCCAGTGTGCAGTTCGCCCATGCCAGCCCGCTACCGGCCCACTTGTACTACGACGATCTGTTCTACGCCGATCATGGACCCAAGCGCTGGTTCCATGAGTCGCCGGAGTATGTCGACATGGCCGGGCTGAGTTTTGGGATCTACGGTCATACCCAGATCGAGGGCGGCATTCTGCTGAACGAGACTCACCGCTTCGCCATGATCGATGCTCTGAATAGTCGTGAGTACCTTGAACTGATGCTGGACGCCCAACAGGCCACCCCAGTTCAGGGCGTGCGCGCGGTTCCGTTCTGAAGACTCCTGGTTCGAATGCACCGTGGTTGACAATGCGAAGAGGCGCCGCTATCCTTAACCCCGCTGCTTTTTGCGGCGTACCAGATGGTCCGGTAGTGTAGCGGTTAGCATAACTGCCTGTCACGCAGTAGGTCGCGGGTTCAAATCCCGTCCGGACCGCCAAAGTCCCCTCCGGGGGCATGGCTAGGTAGCTCAGCTGGTAGAGCAAACGACTGAAAATCGTTGGGTCGCCGGTTCAAGTCCGGCCCTGGCCACCAAGAAGATCCCGCCCTGTGCGGGATTTTTTATTGAGCGCGTATGGGAGAGAAAGCAGCCTCTTCTGACGTTTCTGACCAGTGCGGCACAAGCAGCGTCCTGCCGCTGACGACCACGGGTCCACGTCACTGAAACCGCGCGCCTGACCCTTTTTACTGGGGTGTTCTGTGCCGGTTGCCCAGCTGCGTCAAGCGGTGCCCGACTTTTAAGGAGGACCATATGACAACGACCCCCCCGTGCCAGCCGGGTTTTGACCGGCGCTACGACGTGCAAGGCCTCGACGCCATCGACGTGGCGGTGCTCGACACCTTTGCTTACGTCCGTCAGGACGATCCGGCCGCCTACCCTGGCGAACCGATGGACATCGAGATCATCACCGACGAGTTCAGCCCGGTGTGCCCCTGGAGCGGCCTGCCGGACTTTGGCCGGCTGGAGATCCGCTACCAGCCACGCGAAAAATGCGTGGAACTCAAGAGCCTGAAGTACTACCTGACCAGCTACCGCTTCGTGGGGATCTATCACGAGCATGCCACCCGGCGGCTGCTGGCGGACCTGACGCAGCTGCTTGATCCGCTGTCGATGACCATCCGCTGTGATTACGGCATGCGTGGTGGCCTCAATACCGTTTGCACCGTCCGCTACGTCGCGCCCGAAAGGAGAGAGGATGCCCTGGACCCTCAGGACTGAGTTCACCTTTGATTCCGCCCATGTGATCGCCGGGTATGACGGTCCGTGCGGGCGGCTGCACGGTCATACCTACCGCGTACGTATGGAACTGACCTCCTCCCGGTTGCGGCCCAGTGCCCATGTCCGGCGCAACATCATGGTGGCGGACTTCCGCACCCTGAAATGGGCGAAGAAGGACGTGACCGGGGGCGGGCTGGATCATACCTACCTGAATGACGTGCCTGAGCTGGGGGATGACACCACGGCGGAAGTGATTGCCGCGTATATCCACCGCAAGACCATGGAGCGCGTGCGTGCGGATCTGGAGCCGGGAGACGATGGTGCCGACCTGAAACTGAAGGTGACCCTCTGGGAGACCCCGGACTCCTCGTGCGAGTACTGGGAATGAAATACCCCGTCTTCGAACGCTTCTACACCTGGCAGGGTGAGGGCGTTCACCTGGGCCGCGCCGCGTATTTCGTGCGGCTGTACGGGTGCCCGCAGGAATGCCCGTGGTGTGACAGCGCCGGAACCTGGCACAAGGACTACCGCCCGGCCGGGGTGCAGCTGATGACCCCTGAGGCCATTGCGGCCTGTGTGGCCCAGGAGAGCCCCGAGGGAGCGGTGGTGGTCATAACTGGCGGTGAACCCATCCTCTTTGACCTGACTCCGCTTGTCGAGGCGCTGCATGGCCTGGGCCGGCGTGTTCACCTGGAGACCAGCGGGATCGCGCCGCTCAGGGGAGCGATCGACTGGGTAACGCTTTCACCCAAACCATTTGGGACCCTGCCGCTGCCTTCGGTGGTCCAGCAGGCCCATGAGGTGAAGATCATCGTTCACGACACCAGCGATATCCGGGACGGACTGGCAACGCTGGACGGCCTGAAGGACGACGCGGTGATCTGGCTGCACCCGGAGTGGAGCAAGGCGCGCGAGCGGGACGCGGCGGTGCTCAATGCCATTACCGAGGCCGTGAAGGCCAACCCCCGCCTGCGGGCGGGCTATCAGATGCATAAGCTGTACCGCGCCGACGATCTGGACGCAGGCAGTGACAAACGGCCCATTCCGCTGGGCGGAAATCCGCAACTGGGGTACTGAACATGACGACACAGCAAAAACGCGCCGTGGTTCTTCTTTCCGGTGGGCTCGATTCCAGCACGGTGCTGGGGATCGCCACGCGGCGTGACGGGTACACCTGCGCCGCACTGTCTTTCCGTTACGGTCAGCGGCACACCGTCGAACTGGACCGGGCCGCGCAGATTGCCCGGCATTTCGGGGCCGAGCACCGCATCATCGATATCAACCTCGGCAGCTTCGGGGGAAGTGCGCTGACGGACGAGACCATCACGGTTCCCACGGACGGCGCCGACGACGGGGTCATTCCGCCGACCTACGTGCCGGGACGCAACACCGTGTTTATCGCCATCGGCCTGAGCCTGGCCGAGGCGATAGGCGCCGAGCGGATCTATCTGGGCATCAACGCCGTGGATTACAGCGGTTACCCCGACTGCCGCCCCGAGTATCTGGAGGCCTACCAGCACCTTGCGAATCTGGCCACCAAGGCCGGACTGGAAGGACACGGGGCTGCCCTGGTGGCGCCGCTGCTGCATATGACCAAGGTCGATATCGTGAACGCGGCACTGGAACTCGGTGTGCCGGTCGACGTGACCTGGAGCTGCTACCAGGGCGGAACAGAGCCGTGCGGCGTGTGCGATTCCTGCCGAATCCGCGACCGGGCGCTGACCGAGGCAGGTCACCCTGAGCTGGCCAGCCGGCCGGCCCAGCTGGCCGCGGATTCCGGGCTCACGTCCTGACTCTGGATGTAAAGCGTCCCTGCATTTGGCAGGGACGCTTTACTCTGGCGCTGAGATTTCGGCAGGAGATGCAGCCTGAGGCAGACAGCCGGGTGCCCGCTCCTGGATTATTTGCGCAGAAAGTTCAGCAGCGCCTGGTTCACTTCTTCAGCGAAGGGCCACAGGATGTTGTGTGGCCCTTCGGGGATGACAACCAGCTCACTGCCCGCAATCAGGTCGGGCAGGCGCTTTGCGGTCGCGTCGAACGGCAGGATGCGGTCGGCGTCGCCGTGAATGATCAGGGTGGGAATATTGATTCGTGCGACGTCCTCGCGGAAGTCGGTCAGCCAGGTATCCACGCATGCGAGCGTGGCGCGGCCGGAAGCGCGGGCGGCAACGTTCCAGTTCATGCGCAGCACTTCCTCGCTGAGGCGGGTGCCGAGGTGGACGTCGGTGTTGTAGAAATTCTCGAAGAATGAGGTCAGAAACTTCGGACGATCCTGGCGGATGGCGTCCTTGATGCCGTCAAACACTTCCTGCGGAACGCCGTCCGGGTTGTCTGCGGTCTTGAGCAGGAAAGGTGGAATTGGTCCGATCAGCACCGCCTTGCTGACCCGCTCCGTGCCGTACTGCGCCACATAGCGCGTCACCTCGCCGCTGCCCATCGAGAACCCCACCAGCACCACGTCGCGTACGTCGAGATGCCGCAAGAGGGCGTCGAGGTCCGCCGTGAAGGTGTCATAGTCGTAGCCGCTGCTGGGTTTGCTGGAGGCTCCGAAGCCGCGGCGGTCGTAGGTGATGACCCGGTAACCACTGTCCAGCAGGGCTGCCTCCTGCCGCTCCCAGGAGTGGCCGTTAAGCGGAAAGCCATGAATCAGGACCACCGGCTGGCCGCTGCCGTGGTCCTCGAAATACAGTTCGATGTTCTGCCCGTTTTCCTGTCCGACCGTAACGTATGACATGGGATGCTCCTGAAACGAGAGGCAAAGCCACCGGGCCGGTCCCGTGAGGCTGCTTTCAGCTACCTGTGGGTAGGTCAAGCCAAATGAATTCAGGCGGCGCGCAGCGCGTCCACCGAGCGGCGTGCGATGTCGTGGAAACGCCGGAGGTCCGAGTGGGAGCGGGCCAGCAGCATGGCACCTTCCAGGGCGGCAAGAAGCGCCTCGGCCGCCTGCTGCGGGGTGCCGTTCAGGTGCAGTTCACCGGTCGACTGCCCCAAAGCCATCACCTGGGTCAGCCAGCTTTCGTTGAGATCGAAAAAAGCTCCGACTTCCTGCTGCATGCTGACCGGCAGGGTGTTGTATTCCCCCGCCAGTACGGTGCACAGGCAGATCCGGCCGTCCTCGTGCACGACGGTCTGGTAGGCCTGAAGATACTGCTCGAGCTGTTCGGCTGGCGAAGCCACGTTCTGGCTGATGTGATTGAGCTGCATTTCCAGACGCTGACGGTAGTGCCGGGCGAGCGCGGTCCCCAGATCATTCTTGCTGGGAAAGTAGTAATGAATGCTGGCGTTGCGGATGCCCAGCTGACGGCTGATATCCCCGTAACTGACAGCATTGAATCCCCGCTCCTGAACAAGATTCTGAGCTAGGGCCAGAATCTGATTGACGGTCTCTGCCTTGTCTGGCATGGCTCAGATTGTCTACCTACATGTAGGTTAAAGTCAAGCACGCCCGGCAGCGCCGAGGTTTATCTGTGTTTAACCTTTCAGACCTGCATGCTGCACGGCGCTGTCCTGGCCTTCAGCCATGGCTGGCGTAAAAAAGCGCCTGCCCCCACCAGGGCAGGCGCTCTGAAAAGGGGCTTTACAGCACCAGAACGATAGGCCGTTCCAGTGTGCCCGCCAGGTCGGCCAGGAACTGCGCGGCCTGGGCCGTATCCACGTTGCCGTTGAGGCTCAGGGCGGCGCGGCCGTCCTGTACACGTCCGATGCTGAGCGTCAGGGTGTGCGGGAAGTGCAGATCGTCCAGGTCACGCGCTCCGGCGTCCACGATCAGCAGATCCGGGGTGCCGGTGTGGTCGGTGTCCAGGCCCTGCAGAGCGTCGCGCAGGTGTCCACTGTTGACGCTGCGGGTCCGCTGGCCGTCGTGCAGGGCCACGCTGCCCAGGCCCAGGAGGCTGGAGTGACGCTGAGCTGCGCGGGCGACCAGCAGCGCGAGCGGCACGTCCTGACCCAGTGCGTCGCTAAGCTGCGCACGCAAGTCGGTGACGGCGCCCAGGCTGGCGTCACGGCGCAGATACACTCCGAACCACGTGGCGTCCTGGACGGGCTGGACTGCGGCCGGCGCAGGAGCGGCGGGCTGAACAACAGAAGGAACTACCGGCTCAGGCTGCGGCGCAACCGGCTCCTGGGCAGGGGAGAGTGCGGGGGCAGCAGGAGCAGCGGCCTGAACCTCGGCAGCTGCGGCGGGTGTTTCCTCGACTGGTGCGTCTGCCACAGGAACGGTTGCGGCTGGCGTGTGCACAGCCGGGACTGGCTCCACGGTGGGCGTGTCCTGGACGGCCGGCGCCTGTACGGTCGGCGTTGGCGCCATGACCGGTGCGGCGGGCTGCACCGGAGCTGGAGTTTCTGTCGTGGCGGCAGACGCTGCGCTGGCGCCGGGCTGCGCCGGGGTTTCGGCCGCCGGGCTGGTTTTGTACAGACGCGACAGCAGGCTGCCCAGGCCCGCAGCGGCCCCACCGGACGCGGGAGGCGTGGAAACGGGTGGAGCACTGGCTGGCGTCGGTGCGGCCACGGGGGCACTTGCGGCCACGGGTTGGGCCGGCTGGCTGATGGCGATGGGGGCAGGAACAGGATCAGCCACTACAGGAGCGGGAGTTTCCTCTTCATCGAGCTCGAATTCCATTTCCTCGTCATCTGCATTCACGGTTTCGGCCGGGGCCACCGGAGCTGCAACATCAGCGCCAGGGCGGGTCTGTTCGACAAACGCGGCGATATCGCTGTCCACGCCGGCCTTGCTCAGCATGTCAGCGCTGAACATGCCCCCACCGGGAATGTCCTGACCATTCCAGTCAGGCGGAGGAGCGTCCACCGGGGTGGGCGGCGGCTCTTCCTCGCCGGTCATGATGCGCGCCAGGTGAGTGAGGATGTCCTGCTCGACAATCTGGCCACCTTCGCCGCTGCCCTGCAGGTGCTGCCAGTCGATCCCGTTCGCTTCCGCCAGAATCTTGGCGAGCGGAGCAATGCGTTCCATTCAGTTCCCCCTTTGCGCGCCCATTGTAATAGAGGCCGCAGTGATCATCACGCGGTCTGTCTGGGCTGTTAAAGCAGATGATCTCATGCTTGCATGTCAGCGTGCCGTCTGGACACTGACAGCCTTCTTTCAGCCGGCACCGGACGCGAGGAAAAAGGCACATGGCCGCCGGGGGGTGCTACCCTCCAGAGACCGCGTCCGCGCCCGCGTGGCGTGCCGTTTTCGGAGAGCCTTATGTTGATACTTGAAGAGATGCAGTCGCGTGGCCACGAGGCCCTGACGCTGCTTCACCACGCGCCGACCGGCCTGCGTGCGGCCCTGGCCATCCACTCTACGGTGCTGGGCCCGGCCATTGCCGGTGTGCGCCTGCGCGATCAGGACGAGGAACTGGCCGTGCGTGGAGCGCTGGCCCTGTCCGAGAGTCTGACCCTGAAAGCCGCGCTTGCCGGGCTGAACTACGGCGGCGGCGCCTGCGTGCTGATGATGCCGGAAGCCGGGGTGGAAGACCCGCATGCCAGAGAGGCCCTGTTCCGGGCCCTGGGCCGGCAGGTGCATCCGATGGCCTCCCGGGTAGTTCTGACCGAGGACATCGGCGTGACACCCGCTGACATTGCCTTTCTGGCGCAGGAAACGCCCAGCACGCTGGGGATGAACACCGATACCAGCAGCGTGACTGGTTACGGCGTGTACCGGGGCATCAAGGCTGCGGCCCGGCATGCGCTGGGCAGCGAGAGCATGCGCGGCGTACGGGTGGCCATCGTCGGTGTCGGAGCCGTGGGCCGCTCGCTGGCCATGCACCTGCACCGCGAGGGTGCGCGGCTGACCATCTCGGATGAGCGGCAGGACCGGGCCGTGGCGCTGGCAGACGAACTCGACAATGTAAACGTGGCAGGTGTGGGCGAGATCCTGGATACCCCCTGTGACATCCTGTCGCCCTGTGGCTACGGCCACAGCATCCGCAGTGAGGACGTGCCCCGGCTGCAGTGCCGCCTCATCGCCGGCGGCGAGCACCATCCCCTGACCCGCAAGGGCGAGGGGGCCGTGAAGGAGGCTGGAATCGTCTATATGCCGGATTACGCCATCAATGCCGCCGGCCTGATTGCCGCGGCTACCGGAAGTGACGCCACCCACGCCGCCGAGCGGGTCTATCAGACCGTCAACCGCATCGTCGCAGCGGCAGAACAGTACGGCAAGGCCCCGCACGTGGTTGCGCGGCGCATGGCCGAGCGCCGCATTGACCTGATCGGCAGCCTGGGACGCGCATGACGGGTCACGTGCGCCCGTTTGTCATCGGTGTGGCTGGAGGGTCGGGGAGCGGCAAGACCACCGTGACCCGGCGGGTGATCGAGACGGTCGGTGGCAACGGCGTTTCGGTCCTGAATCAGGACAACTACTACCGCGACCAGTCTGATATTCCCT
Source organism: Deinococcus deserti VCD115 (assembly GCF_000020685.1). Taxonomy (NCBI): domain Bacteria; kingdom Thermotogati; phylum Deinococcota; class Deinococci; order Deinococcales; family Deinococcaceae; genus Deinococcus; species Deinococcus deserti. The sequence goes on from NC_012526.1 coordinate 41,751, forward strand.
TCAACGCCCGGCTCAATACCAACTACGACCACCCCGCCGCTTTCGACTGGCCGCTGCTGCGTTCGCACCTTGACGCCCTGCTCTCGGGCGTGCCTATCGACATGCCGGAGTACGACTTTACGCAGCACACCCGTTCGGCACAGGCCAGCACGGTCCTGCCCGGCGCCGTGGTGGTGCTGGAGGGATTTTTCGCGCTGTATGACGAGGAGCTGCGTGAGCGTATGCACCTCAAGGTCTTCGTGGATGCCGACGCGGACGTGCGGTTTATCCGGCGTCTGTTGCGTGATACCCAGGAGCGCGGCCGCACGCCCGAAAGCGTGATCCAGCAGTATCTGGAGTACGTCCGCCCCATGCACCTGAGCTTCGTGGAGCCCACCAAGCGCTACGCGGACGTGATCATTCCGCACGGCGGCATGAACGAACCAGCGCTGGACATGCTGTCTGCACGTATTCGCACCACCATCTGAGATCCAGAACCCCGTACTCCTCCGGCCGTCACCGCCTTTGGATGGATGACATCTGCCGTCTGTGGCGCGCAGCATGGCCGGCGTGAGTGCCCGCCCCTTTAGGATGTGCCTGTGACCGATCCGACCCCCACCCGCCCGACCGAGCGCGGGGACCACTCTTTTCCTTCCTCTCCGTCAGGCCTGCGGTTGCCACCGGCCACCCGCCATCCCTGGACCCGCGCCCTGCTGGGCGTGATTCTGCTGTCGCTGATTCCGGCGCTGATCCTGGCCACGCAGCGCGTTGCCTACGAGCAGACGCAGAAAACGGTGGCCCTGGTCATGGATTACCCGGCGCTGTCCCTGCAGGCCCGGCGCCTGGGTCTGGAGCCGCAGGCGCTGCTCGACCGCTATAAGGGGCTGGGCCTCAACGGCGTGGCGGTCTACGAGGACGTGATCGGCAGCCTGGAACAGCGTGGGGAGATCTACATCCAGCCGGGCGCAGAGCTGGCGGTGCGCTACCCCGGCTCGGAAGTCAAGGCGCAGAACGTCTACGTGCGTTCGATCAGGCCCGGCGCCGCAGAGGCCCTGCCGGCGCGCTACACCATTCCTACCCGTCAGGTACAGGTGGGAGGAGAGACCTGGACCGAGTGGCCCACAGACCCCCGCTTCCTGCCTACGGGCCCCAACCGTGAGCAGATTGCCGACCTGAAGGCGCAGGGTCTCACGGTGATGTACCGGCCCTATGCCGACGACGCGGTAAGGGCCCCCGGGGCCGACTGGCCGGACGTGCCCTTTGTGGCGTTTACCGGCGATGAGGTGATCGGGGCGCGTACGCCTGAGCTGCTGAACGACATCAATGTTCGCCTGGGACAGCGGGTGCCCGCCCTGATCGAAGGCAATGGGCAACGCGGTCTGGACATCCTGGTCGCCACGCACGGCGGGGCCCGGATGTTCGCCATGAACCCGTCGTGGCAAAACCGGCTGGGGCCAGAGGAGGTGGCCAGCAAGTACGGACTGGCTGCGTCCGAGCGCAGCATGCGGCTGCTGTACCTGCGCCCCTACCCGACCGTCGGCGAGACCGAGGCCATGCTGTCGCGCCTGACAACCCTGCTGGCCAGTAAGGGCGTGAAGGTCAATCAGCCGGTCATCGAGCCGTTTCAGGACAACACACTGCTGCGGGCCCTGAGTCTTATGGGTCCGCTGGCGGCCCTGCTGCTGCTGGGTCTGAGTTACCCGCTGCCGCGTCTGGGAATGCTTGTGGTGGGCATGTCGGCTTTGCTGGCCTTCGGCCTCAACCGCTTTCATCCTTTTGAAGGCGCAGCGCTGGTCGCGGCCGTGACCTTCCCGGCGCTGGGGCTGGTGCTGCGGCGCCACCGGGTTTCGGACTGGTTCCTGGCCACAGGGCTGTCGCTGGCCGGGGTGCTGTTCGTCTCGGCGCTGGGGGCCAACAAGGCCAGCATGCTGGGCCTGGAGCCTTTCCGGGGCGTTGGTCTGACCCTGCTGCTGCCGCTGCTGCTGGTGGCGCTGAGCTTTCTGCCTCGTCAGGACATCCGCAAGACCGCCCGTGACCTGTACGCCGCGCCGATCAAACTCGGTGACATGGCCGTGATGGCGCTTGGCCTGGCTGTGTTTGCGCTGGTGTTCCTGCGCCGCGGCAACACCACCAGCGGCGTCAGCGTGACCGACACCGAAGCCAAGGTGCGTCAGGGACTCCAGGACAGCATCGTGCGCCCGCGCTTCAAGGAACTGGCTGGACATCCCCTCGGGTTGATCGGCCTCAGCGGCGTGCTGCCGGGGTATCTCGGCGCGATGCTGATTCTGGGCGGCGTGATCGGACAGTCGAGCATTCTCAATACCTTCTCGCACTTTCACACTCCGCTGCTGATCAGTGCCGCGCGCGTCTTTATCGGCCTGGGCATCGGTCTGATTGCCGGTCTGGTACTGATCGAGGCCTTCAAGTTCGGGCTGCGGCTGTGGCACACCTACCGTCCTGAAGGACAGTCTCGTCTGGAGGTGCAGGCATGAGAAGCACGTCCAAGCGCGTGACGGTCAGCGGTTACTACGGGTTCGGGAATACCGGCGACGAGGCCATTGCCCTGGCCATCAGCCGGGAACTGCGGGCGCGCGGAGTCGCGCCGCTGCTGCTGTCCAATACCCCGGCCGAAACGGCGCAGTTTGCGCACAGTGAAGCGGCGGCACGTATGAATCCGCTGGCCCTGCTGCGCGCCCTGCTGCGTTCACAGGTGCTGCTGTCTGGTGGCGGCGGTCTGCTGCAGGACAAGACCAGTGCGCGCACCCTGACCTATTACCTGGGGGTGATTCGGCTGGCCCAGCTTCTGGGCCGGCGGGTGGTGGTGTTCAACCAGAGTGTGGGTCCGCTGTCTCCCGAGGGAGGCCGCAAAGTACAGGCTGCCCTGAAAGGCGCCCGCGTGATCGTGCGTGACCGGGGCAGCCTGGAAACCCTTCGCCAGCTGGGGATAACGGGGGAACTGGGCGGCGACCCGGCGTTGCTGCTGAGCCCCAGCCCGGGGCTGGTCCGCGACCAGCGCACCGTGATTGTGGCGCCGCGGGGTGACGTGACTGACGCGACAACCACGCTGCGGGATGTGGTGGCGGAACTGCGCACCCACGGTCGCCGGGTCGTGGCCCTGAGCTTCATGCCGGACCACGATGACACGGCTGCCCACAGCCTGGGCGCTGACGAGGTCCTGAGCACCCGTGATCCCCAGGTCGCGCTGGACGCCATTGCGCAGGCCGGCTTCGTGATCGGGGTGCGCCTGCATGCGGTGATTCTCGCGGCGGCTGCGGGCGTGCCGTTTGCGGGGATCGCCTATGACCCCAAGGTTCTGGGCTTCTGCCAGGATGCGGGAGCACCCTCACACCCGACGTTTCTGGACCCGCAGGTGATCACGGCGCAGGCGGTGGCTCTGCTGGACCCGGACTGGGCAGCCGTGGCTCAGATGAAGGAGCGCGCGGCCAAAAGTTTTGACCGGGCTTTGCAGCGCTAAAGGATAGGCAGACGCGGAGGCTTTGGCCTCCGCGTCTGTTTTTACCGGGATTCAGTTGCTGGCGACTACTGAGATGGAAAGCGGTACGTCGCTGTCGGTAATGCCGTCGGAATAGGTCAGCTCAGCGACACGTAGCGCCACTGCCCTGGCATCCGCGTCGGCGCTGACTTTCAGGACGACCTTGACCCTCTCGTAGTAGCTCACGGTGGTTTGGAGACGGGTCTCTTCTGTGCGTGTTGTTTCCTTCATGACTGCCGCACGGTCCAGACGGACGTTGACGCCCTGCGGCAGATTGCTGGCTTTGAGGCGCAGCCAGCCGGCGTGGTGCTCGACCGAGTTCACTTTTCCGCCGTTCACATTGTCAAAGTCGATGCGCAGGTCATTGAAGTACTTGTCGTTGACACTGATCGCCGAGCGCGGGTAGATAAGCTGCACGTAGCGGGTCTGGCCGGGCTGAATTTTCACTACGGAAAGCGGAGTGGTCAGCACTTCAGGGGTCAGGGCGCCACCCGTCTGGGCGGGGGCACAGGCCCCCAGCAGGGTCATCAGAGCAGGTACAGCCGACAGGAGCATATGCTTCTTCACAAACCTCAGCCTATGCTCAGCAGGGCATCATCGTGTGCTGGTTTCAGCAGCATGGCGGGTGTGTCCCCTGGAGGGAAGAGCCGTTCAGGCCCCGGTGTTGATCACGTTGCAGGTGCAGCGCGCCAGACTGGTCACGCGGCCCCGCTCATCCTTGATTTCAATGCTCCAGACCATCACGCTGCGGCCCCGGTAGACCAGTTCGGCTTCTCCAGTCACAAACCCCCCGCTGACCCCCCGTACGTGGGTGCCGTTCAGGTCTACGCCAACCGCCACCTGCCGGCTGGGGTCCAGGTTGAGCCAGGAGCCTACACTGGCCAGTTCCTCGGCCAGGGCGAGGTTGGCTCCGCCATGCAGGCGCCCTGCCGGCTGGAGATTGCCCTCGACCGGCAACCGGGCCACCACCCGCTGCCGGCTGATACTGAGAAACTCGATGCCCAGGCGGTCGCCTAAGGTGCCGGACAGACCGTTCATACGCCCGGCCAGTTCCTCGGGGGTGTAACGCTCGAAGTCTTCTGCCGTGGGCATGCGCAGGTCCGGATGCAGGGTCATACGGCCCAGGATAGGTGAGCGCGCCGGGCTTTCCAGTTCCGCTGCCCTTCAGCCGCGCGCCTGCCCCACCCCGTGCCGGTACACCAGTTCCCCACCCAGTACGCCGCCGCAGGCGGCCAGCACCAGCCCGCCACCTGACAGGGCGCGGCCCAGCCGGCGGTGACCGCGCTGCCGGGCCAGCAGCGAGCCGGCGGACAACACGAAGGCAGTCTCGTTGATCAATCCGTGCACCAGCCCGGTGCGGCGCGCCTGACCCTGTGTCAGGGTCCAGTCGGCCCAGCCAGCAGCGATCGCCGGAAGGGCGCCCACTGTTCCCAACAGCAGGGCCTGATCCGCGGCGTGGTCGCGCTGGTCCGTGCGGCCCGGTGCCCAGTCGAGGATGCCAGCAACGATCCAGCCTCCCAGGGGCAGATGAATCAATGCCGGATGCAGCGGGTGTCCCAGTTTCTCACCGTGCAGCGTGGCGCGCACCCTGGGAGGAAGACGCTCCAGCGCCTGTTTTACCAGCGGCTGCAAGTCGCGGGCCAGAGCCTCCACGCGGCCGTGTTCACTCAGGGCGTCTTCGAACCGGTGGGTGGGCGCGTCTGATTGCTGAAAGGACGGCAGTCGCATGCAGACCTCCTGTCGTTCCTACCGTAGCTGTTCGCCGCTGCACTGGGGCGCTGACTGACCTTGTGGTTTTATTCCGGGATCAGGTCAGCCGGGTCAGGGGTCAGACACGCTTGGAACCCCTCTTCATACTCGGCGCGGTCCAGGCCACGGCCGATCACGACCAGTTCGCTGCTGCCGTCGGCCTCATCCCAGGCGTCGGCGGTGAACAGGTCACGCACGGCCTGAAACAGGATGCGCTGCGGGTACCCGTGCAGGCTGAGAAAGCCCTTGACCCGCAGCACCTCCGACGGCCGCGAGAGAATCATGGACGTCATGAAGCGCTGCCAGGCGTAGGGATCCAGTGGGCGGTCTGCCCGGAGCGTGAAGGTCTTCAGGCCCGGCGTGTGCTGCACCGGATCTGCTCCTTCCAGCACACGCGGGTCGAAATCGTCGCGTGAGAGCAGGGCCGCTGCATCCACCTGGGCCTGCTCGACCCGGACCAGGCGCGCCAGCGGATTGATACCGCGCAGCACCTCCCCGGCGTGATCCAGGCGCGCCGGATCGGCAAGGTCAGTCTTGTTCAGCACCACCACGTTCGCGTAGGCCAGCTGCCGGGCGGCCTCAGGGTGCTCGCGCAGGGTCTGCAACACGTGCCGGGCGTCCACCACAGCCACCAGGGTGGTCACCTTGAACGCGGCGCGCACCGCACGGTCCAGCAGGGTGGTCAGCACCGGGGTGGGATCAGCCACGCCGCTCAGTTCCACGATCACCGCGTCGGGTTTGTGTTCACGCATGCCGATGCCCACCAGCGCGCGCACCAGATCGTCGCGCCCGGTGCAGCACAGACAGCCGGCAGTCAGCTCCTGCACGTCCTCGTCCAGACGCTCGATCAGGCTGCCGTCCACCCCGGCCTGCCCGAACTCGTTGACAATGATGCCCAGCCGGTGCGGAAGGCTGCGGATCAGGTGGTTGACCAGGGTGGTCTTGCCGGCTCCCAGAAAGCCGCCCACCACCACCACCGGAATGCGCCCGTCGTTTGCTCCAGAGGCCGTCATGGCTCCGATCATAGGGCGTCCGGACCAGTGCCCCGCGCTCCTGCGCGCTACCCTGCCGGCAATGCCTGAAGCCCCCTCTGTGACCCGGCGACTGTATGGGCTGCTCACGCCCTACCGCCGCCGGGTGGCCCTTGGCCTGACCCTGCTGCTGGGCAGCGTGGCGGCCGAGCTGTATCCGCCGTTGGTGTGGATCCGCGTGGTGGACCAGGGCCTGCCGGCGCGCGACTGGACCTTTATAGGCACCCAGCTGGCTCTGCTGGTCGTGGTGTTCGGGGTGCAGCAGTTGCTCTCGGCGTGGCGCGGGCTGATCCTGGAGCGCGCCGGACAGCAGCTGACCCTGGACGTGCGCCTGGCGGTGTACCGCAAGCTGCAGTCGCAGTCGGCTGCGTATTTCGAGTCCCAGCGCACCGGGGACCTGATCGCCCGCGTGACCGGCGATGTGGACGCCCTGCAGGACGTGCTGGTGCGCGGCACCGACTCGGTGATCGCCAACCTGCTGCGATTGATCGGGGTGATTGGGATCTTTATTGCCCTGCAGCCCACGCTGGGCGTGCTGACCACCCTGCCGATGCTGGCTGTGGGCCTGATGCTGTGGCGGTACGGCAAATCGGTGCGGCCGGCCTACCGCGCGGCACGTTCCCGCCTGGGCGACCTCACGGCCCTGATCACCGACCGCCTGAGTGGCGTGCGGGTCGTGCAGGGCTTTGCGCGTGAGCAGGCGGAAAGCGCCCGGGTCGAGGCGCTCGGGCAGGCGCTGTACGCCGAACAGGTCCGCGCCGTGGCGCTGCGTAACCGTGCCTTTCCGCTGGCCCGCTTCGTGGGCAACCTGGGCAACGTGATCATGCTGGGCGGCGGCGCGTGGCTGATCATGGCCGGGCAGTTCACCCTGGGCGGCCTGCTGGCCTACCGCGGCTACGGGCGTTACTTCTACGGCCCCATCGACGACCTCGTGAATATCGGCGACCTGTTGCAGCGTGCCGAGGCGGCCGGACGGCGGGTGTTCGAGGTGCTTGATGCGCCCGTGGACATCGTGGAGCGCCCGGATGCGCGCGAACTGCCGTCTCCCGCCCACGGCGAGGTGCGCTTTGAGAACGTGACGTTTGGTTACAGCCCGGCGCGTCCGGTGCTGCGCGACGTGAGCTTTCATGTTCCGGCAGGCCAGCGTGTCGCGGTGCTGGGCGAGTCGGGCGCGGGCAAAAGCACCCTGCTGGGGCTGGTGACCCGCGCGCATGACCCGCACTCAGGCCGCGTGATCCTGGACGGGGTGGACGTCCGCGACCTGACGCTCCGCAGCCTGCGGACCGGCGCCGTGACCATGCCGCAGGACACCTTCTTGTTCCACGATACGGTGCGCGCCAACGTGACCTATGCCCGCCCCGAGGCGGCCCCGGAAGAGATCGAGGCCGCCCTGCGCGCCGCGCACGCCCTGGACTTCGTACGTGCCCTTCCCGAAGGTCTGGAGACCATGGTGGGGGAACGCGGCGTGAAACTGTCCGGGGGTCAGCGCCAGCGGCTGGCCATTGCCCGGACCCTGCTGGCCCGTCCGGCACTGCTGCTGCTCGATGAACCTACCAGCGCGGTGGACGCGGAAAGTGAAGCTCTGGTGGTCGCTGCCCTGGACCGGCTGATGCAGGGGCGGACCTCGCTGATCGTGACCCACCGCCTGAGCCTGGCCCGCGGCGCGGACCGGGTCCTGGTGTTCCGGGACGGCCGGCTGATCGAGGACGGCCCGCCAGCACAGCTGCGCCTGCGGGGAGGCGCCTACGCCGCGCTGGAACGCGCCGCTGAAGCTCTGGAGCGCGGCGAGGTGGTGTCCCTCAGCGAGGTGTGACGGCCTCGAACGTCCGGGTATCCGAAAGCAGCACCTGTCCCGCCGCACCCAGAACCTGAACGTCCAGACGGTGGGTACCGGCGGTGAGCAGCCCGGCCTCCAGCGTAAAGCGGTGCGGCAGCGTTGCCTCGACCTGAACCGGCCGGCCGTCCAGACGCACCCGGACTTCACGGGCAGGCTGAGCCAGCTGCACCCACAGGGCTCCGCTGGCCCGCTGACCCGTGAGTAGCTGCGCCGGCCAGGGAGTCGGAACCGCCGCCCGCTGGGACGCAGCCACAGCGTCCCAGCGGGTCAGGAAGGCGTCCTGAGACCGCAGCGTCCCGAAGGCACTCCACTTGGCCGGGCTGCCAAACAGCCGGTAATCGTTGCGGCGCTGCCAGACTTTATTGCCGTTCGGTCCGGCCAGCATATCCAGGTCCAGCCAGTTGATGTTCTTCAGCCGGGGCATGGTCAGCCAGGCGCCCCAGTACACCTCGCGCAGCTGCTCGGCGGCGAAGGCGCTGTAGTCCTGCCCAGGCGCAGCCCCGCTGCGGTGTGACGCGGCGTATTCGGACAGCTGAATAGGATGGCTCAGCGCGTAGCGGTCATAGAAGGCGCGCACCAGATCCAGCGGATGGGCGTTCAGGCGCGGCTGGCGCACATCTCCATTTTCGAACGGCAGGCTGTACAGGCTCAGGCCGGCCCAGTCCACGGCGTCTGCCCCCGGGTAGTAGGCGGCCATGCGGTTCAGGTCGCCGGGCATGGGCATCCAGACCATGGCCACATTTGGGGCCTGGGACCGGACCAGCCGCGCCACCCGCGCAAAGGTCGTGCGGTACAGGGCCGGGTCGCGTGACCAGGCGTTCTGGGGATCGTTCATCTCCGAGGCGAAACGCAGGAAGATCGGCACGCCGCTGCTCCCGGCGGCCTGGGCAAAGCGCAGGATGATCGCGTCGCTGATGGACGAGAGCGGCATGCCCGGCTCCAGGGCGAGGTGCAGCGCGCCCGCATTGGCCTTGACGGCCTGAGCAAAGCGTCCTGGAAAGACTTTAACCGGGTCGGTGGACGCCGTGAACTTCCAGTAGCGGAAGGCCACAGCAAAGTCGCGTAACGCTGGTGCCAGCAGGGGCGGGCTGCCGGAGACGCCGCTGGCGTCCACATAAGTCCCCAGCAGAATTCCCCGTGCGGGCTCCAAGCGGGCCAGCCTCTTTGGGGCGTCCGGGGTCTGCCGGCTGGTGAGCAGCATGGGGCGCAGCACCTGCCGGTAAGGGGCGGTCTGGTGCTCCAGGGCGCGCGCCGTGATGTCGTCGCCCCGGGCGCGGTAGCGGGCAGCGGCCTGTTCGTAGGCGCGGGTAGCGGCCTCATAGTCGCCCAGTTTGACCTGGGCGTCTCCCGCCGCGCGCCAGTTCGCCGCAGAGGGATTGAGGGCTGCCGCCTGCAGGAAAGCCTGAGCGGCCCGGGCATGGTCTCCGCTGCGGGTGGACTGCCGGCCCAGGGCATACCAGCTGTCGGCTGTGCGTGGCTGCGGTCCTGGCCAGGTCGTGGTTGCCGGCCGCGTCACAACTGCGCGTACAGGCGAGGCCGGAAGAAACGTCGGTGGGTTCTCGGAGAGCAGGGTGGCGGCCGACGGCGGGGTGCCGGTCAGGGTCAGCAGCACCAGAGGAAGAACGAAGCGCATCTCGCTCCATCATTCCAGCCCACAGGGCCACGGTCCACTGGCTTTTTTACAGGCCGCCGCGCGGGTTGACGTCCACCCGCACCCGGGCTTTCCAGGTGCGTGAATCCAGCACGGCCAGCAGCTGAGCCAGCCGGGCGTCACTGCGCGCGCGCAGCATCAGGTGGTAGGGATAGACGCCGCGCACCCGGGCCACCGGGCTGGGCGCCGGCCCCAGCACCTCCTGTGCGGTGGCTCCGGCCCCGTGCAGCGCGTCAGCCAGTTCCTGGGCAGCCAGCTGAGACTTTGTGGCCTCCCGCGCGGTGACTTCAATCTGCGCCAGGCGAGCGTGCGGCGGGTAGAACAGCTCGGCGCGTACCCGTTCCTCGGCGGCCGGGTAGGCCAGCGTGTCGCGGCCCTCGGCCAGCACCCGCAGGGCCGGATGGTCAGCCTGGAAGGTCTGGACCACCAGCATCGGAGCGCGGTCCGGGTGCCACTCGGCCAGCTGGCGCAGCAGGCGGTGGTAACGCTCGCTGGCCCGGAAATCCGACACGTTCAGCCAGGTGTCAGCCAGTGTCACGCCGATCACCGCCAGATTGGGTGGAGCGGGGTGCGAGAGCAGGAGCTGCGTGCCCACCAGCACCCCGTTTTCCCCGGCCATCAGGGGCCCCAGGTCATCCTGGCGGTCCTTGTCCAGCCGGTAGACCGGAAAGCCCGGCAGCAGTTTGCCGACCTCCTGGGCAATCCACTCGGTGCCGGGACCGCGCGCTTTCCACATCCGCTCGCCGCAGTTGTCGCAGCGGTCAGGGATGACCTCGTGATAGCCGCACTGGTGGCAGGTCAGCTGGCGGGTTTCCTGGTGAAAGCGCAGCGGCACGTCGCAGTTGCGGCACTGCGGGGTGTGTTCACAGCTTGGGCAGCGCAGCAGGGCGCTGTAGCCGCGCCGGGGGGCGACCAGCACCGCCTGACGCCCGCGTTCCTGCACCTGACGCAGCACGCGGGAAAGGTCATGGCTCAGCGGATAGCCCATGTCGCCCGGCGTGAGGTGCACGCCACTCAGCGGTCCCAGTTCCGGCTGCTCGGGCGGGTGGGCATAGTCCACCACATGCAGGCGGGTGCGTGGCGGCGGCAGCACCGCTCCCGGGTGCGGAATGCTTTCTACCGCCGGGGTCACCCCCACCAGGGCCAGCGCGGCGTCCTGCTCGGCAGCCACTCTCGCCGCCAGGTCCGGAATAAAGGCCCTGGAGCCGCTTTGCAGCTTGTAGGCGTCACTGCCCTCTTCCAGCACCACCAGCAGCGCGAGGTCCTCAACCGGTGCACTCAGGGCAAGGTAGCTGCCGATGACCAGCCGCGCTGCCCCACTGCGCACCAGGGCCCAGGCGTGCTCGCGCTGGGCGTCTCCCAGCTGTCCGCTGATCTGCACAGCCTGCGTATCACTGATCTGCGCCAGCCCGGAAAGCCCTTCCCAGGCGCGGCGCAGCGCGGCATGTTCCGGGGCGATGACCAGCACGCCGCGGCCCTGCGAGAGCAGCCGGGCAATACGCGGGGCCAGCACCCGGAAGCGGTTGACCGCGCGGCCACCATGCAGACGCCAGACCGGCGCTTCCGGCAGGCGGTCGGGATCGGTGGCCCCTTCGGTGCCCGCAGCGGGTTCCGGCAGCGCGGGCGGTGGCGCGGGCTGCTGCACATGCGCGGCCCAGCCCCGGGCCGCCAGGGCGCCCGCCTGCGTCACGCTCAGCGGCACTCCGGCAAGCGCGGCGCCATTCGCCCAGGCAGTCAGCGAGTCGGCCGGGCCATGCTCCCGCAGCCAGGCCCAGGCGGCGGGCGCTTCTCCCAGTTCTGCGACCATCAGGGCTCCACCTGCGTTCAGGGCGCCGGTGGTCACGCCACTGCTGACACCGGCGCCCCGGGCCCACGCACTCAGAGAGGTCTGGGGGCCGTGGGCAGCCAGCCACTCACAGGCGTGGCGCTGCTTGGGGGTCAGGTCGTCCGGCAGGGGAGAGACGGCGCGCAGCAGCGTTACGGTCCGGGCTTCGGCAGGCACGTCGTTCAGGTCGCGGGCCGCGATAACGGTCCGGGTGCGGCCCAGCGCCGTAAACGCTTCCTCCAGCAGACCCTGCTCCCGGACGGCGTCCAGCAGCGGCGGCGCGAAGGTCACGGCGTCACTCCAGCTGTTTCCCGGCGCGCGCGGCCCGAAAGCGTTCAGGTCGGCTCCCTCTACAGCGCGCACCTCGTGGGTACACAGCGACTCCCAGCCCACGCACAGCAGGTCGCACCACACCAGCCCGGCCGGCAGGTGGGCGTCTGCCGCCCAGGCGGTGACCGCGCGCACGGTGGCCGGCGTCACCCAGGGTTCGGCCGGATCGTCAAGCACATGCACCGCCTCCCGCAGCCGGTGCCCGCCCCGGGGTTCGCCTTCACCAACCACCAGCCCGACCACCAGTTCGCCCCGCCACGGCACCAGGACCCGGCAGCCCAGCGGCGCCTCACCCGGCGCACCCGGGTTGACCCAGCCATGCGGCACAGCGAAGTCGTAGGCCGGGACCGGCAAAGGCACCGCTACCCGCCACGGCACCGCCACCCGTGCGCTCGCCGTGGTGTTCCGGGGTTCAGGCAACAGCGCAGGGGCGGCAGGTCCAGACATCCACCCCGAGGCTAGCAGAGCCCACCTTCCAGCCCCAGATGGCCGGATTACACTGCGCGGCGTGACTGCTGTTCGTACCCCCACGCTTGCGCACCCCCACACAGGTCTGGCGTGGGGTCTGGCCGCCGCTCTGGCCTTTTCGACCCTGGGCATCTGGGGCAAGCTGGCCACCCAGGCAGGGTTGAGCAGCTTCACGACCCTGGGATTTCGTTTTGGCCTGGTGGCCCTGGTGCTGCTGCCGTTCACCGGCAGACTGGACCCGGCTATGCGCGTGCGCATGCTGGGGGTGGGCGTGCTGTATGCCCTGGCCACCACCTGCTTTTTCGGTGCGCTCGACCGCATCAGTGCCGGTACCACCGGGCTGCTGTTGTACCTGGCCCCCGCCTTTGTGGTGCTGCTGGGCTGGATCCTGGGCCGGCGCCCGGGCGGCGCGCAGCTGGGCGCCGTGGTGTTGGCTGCCGCTGGCCTGGGACTGGTGGTGGGCCTGCCAGGACCGGAAGATCATAATCTGGCGGGTCTGCTGCTGGGCGCCGGGGCGGGCCTGTTCTATGCCGTCTACCTGATGGTGTCCGAGCGCTGGCTCAGCGGCGCGCCTGCGCTGGCCAGCACTGCGCATATGGCGCTGGTGGCCGGGGTCTATTTCACCGGGCTTTCGCTGCTGGAAGGCACCATGCAGATGCCAGGCACCTCGGCGCAGTGGGTGGCCGTGCTGGGCATGGCGGCCATCCCCACCCTGATTGCGGTGCCGGCGCTGTACAGCGCTGTGCGGCACCTCGGTGCGGCGCGGGCCAGCCTGCTGGGAACACTGGAACCGCTGTTTACGGTACTGCTGGCCTTCTTCATCCTGGACGAGGCCTTGCGCCCGGGGCTGCTGGTCGGCGGGGTACTGATCCTGGCGGGTGCAGTCCTGTCCCAGCGGCGGCCAGGATCAGTGGCCGGGTCCTGAAGGAAATGAAGCGGCCCCCCAGCCTGATCGCTGGGGGGCTCGCTCATTCCTGGCCCCTGCTTAGGGCTGACCGGTTTCCAGCCAGCGCATGGCGACCTGCTCCAGAGTTTCGCGCTTCACAGCGCGCGCCAGACGCCATCCCCCTGACCCGGCCGCCCGCGCGGCCCAGTCGTGTGAGGCGTCCCGGAAGTCCAGGCTGGTCATCCCCAGGGTCCCGGCCTGTGCCAGCAGGGCCACGACCCCTTGCGCGGCCACGTCGTCTGAACCGTCCACGATCCGGCCCGATTCGATGACCCAGGATTCCAGGGCTGCGTCCTGCGCAGCTTCCGGAACCGTGGCCACAACTGGGCTGTCTTCCACCCCGCCAAAAAGGTCGTTGTCGCCTCCCCCCATGTCGAATACACCCAGCAGGCCGCTGAGAGCGTCCTGGCCGAAGGTCGAGGTAACCTCCTGGGCGGCGCGGTATTCGGCGTGGGCTTCGGTCAGCAGGGCCTCAGCCTCTTCGAGGGCCTGGGCGTACCGCTCACGCGCTTCGGCACTCATGGGGCCCAGGCGACGCTGGGCACGCAGGGAGTCGGCCATCCGCCCGAGGCGCTGGGTGGTTTCACCGGCCAGGCCACGGACCGTGTCGTACTCGCGGACCACGCGGTCAGCGCGGGCGTCGAAGTCCTCTCGCTGCTGTGCGGCGGCGCCCATATAGCGCTCCAGGACGGTCCACAGCGGCGTGAGGTCCATGGTCTCACCGGCAGCCACACGAAGCTGTGCGGCCGTAATCAGGGGAGCAAGTTCCTCGCTGGCTCCAGCGACATCGCGCGCTGAGCGCTCCAGCTCCAGCAGCTCACGCTGCAGTCCCAACAGCTCACCTGCCGCAGCGCCACCTTTGGCCAGGGCCTGACGCGCACTGCGCAGCTCCATCAGCTCATCGTTGATCAGCGTGCCGCCCAGCAGGCTGTTTCGGGCGGCATCGAGCACCACGCGCACATCGGCTCCAGCACGGAGCGACTCCAGCTCGGCTTCCAGGGCCTGGAATTCACTGCGCTGGGCGTCAAGCAGCCCGGCGCGGGCCTGCGTCAGTTCGTCGCGCCATGCCTCGACCACCTCAGCGGTGAGCTGCCCGGCCTGCTGCTGGGCGCGCAAGGTGTCACGTCGGGCTTCGAGCTCAGGGCGCGCGCGCAGCAACGGCGCAAACTCACGTTCCACCCGGTTGAACAGCTGTGCGCTGTGTTCCTGCTCCAGGGCCAGCACACGGGCCTGGGCTTCGGGGTCCACGGTCACCGGGGCTGCTCCCTCGCCTACCGGCTGCACCACCGACGATTCAAGCAGTTTGCGCAGCTTGAAGGTGACACTGCGCGCGCGCTCGACCTCGGCAGGCAACAGGGTGCCCTGCGTCTGCGCTTCGTCAATCTGGGTCAGCAGGGTTTCGAGACGGCGCACATCGCGGCTGCCCATCCCCTCGACCCGTTTGAAGGTAGCGCGCAGCTCGGCCAGGTCCTGGGCCTGGGCCACCAGGCCTTCTTCCAGCCGCCGGGCCATGCCGGCCAGCAGGGCGTTGCCTTCCTGAACCAGCGCGCTGATATCGCGTCCGCCCTTCTCCTCCTCGCGGGCAACGCCAATCAGTCCGCGCAGACGCTGCATTTCTGGCCAGTCAAAGTACAGCGAGAAGCGGCGCGAGGCCTCCTCCAGCTCCGGGAGCAGGCTTTCGGTCATGCTGGGCAGCAGCCGCTCCTGGGTGGACTTCATCAGCTCATTGAGGACTTCCGATACCCGTTTCTTGGCCAGCGGTGCAGGAACGCTCAGCTGCAGGCGCTTGAACACCTCGCGCTTGAGGATGTCTTCGAGCGCCGCTACATCCAGGTCGTTCATTGATTTTCCACGGCTCTGGGCGGCGTCCTGCATGATGCGCTCAAGTGCGCGCGGCGAGACCAGATCCCCGAGCATCTTGATCGGCAGACGCGACAGTCCGCCCGAGGTCATGCAGCTCCTCCGTGTGTTACAGGCGTGCAGCGGTCAGTCAGAGTCATACGTCATCATCCCAGTCCAGGCTGGCGTCCTGTGTGTCATTCTTCGCGCTTGCGCCCCGGCCCAGCAGTCCGAACTGCTCACACAGGCCCCGGAAACCAAAGGCCAGCATCCCCACGGCTCCGGCGCTCAGCAGAGCCCAGACCGGCAGGGCATAGGTTCCCTGCGACAAAGTGAAATTCAGCAGGCTGCGCAGCGGACCGACGCCCAGCAGGTCACCCAGTCCGCCCAGCAGGCCAAACAGGCCTTCAAGCAGTGTGGGCAGCAGCAGCAGCACCAGCCCGGCTGTAATGGCGCGCCAGTAGGTGTTGCGGCCACCAAAAGCCAGGTTGAGCAGGTACAGAGGCACAGCTGACAGCAGCGCCAGCAGCAGGAAGGTCAGCACCCGGACCCAGCCGCCGAAGCCGCGCGCCACCCCTCCTGAAACCCGGTCCAGCACGCTGGCGGGCTGCCCGGCCGCTGTACGTTCGAGGTTGCTCAGGCCGCCGATCAGGGCCTGGACATCCGCGGGCCGCAGCACACTCCGGGTGCTGGTGCTGCGGACGTCAGCCAGCAGGCGGTCATAGCCTGCTGCCCCACGCAGCGATGAAGGAGTGTCCGCCAGTGCCCGTTCGGCCTGCCCCAGTTGGGCCCGCGCGGTGTCCAGGTCGGCGTGACTGGCGGCGCTCAGGGAGCGTCCCAGTGCTGCGTAAGCGCCATCGAGCCCAGCAGGGACAACGGGAGCCGCGTTCCTGCCTGACGTTGTGTCTGATGTCGTGGACGCTGGGGGCGCACTGACCGCTGGGGGATCACCTGCCGTGGCCGGGCTGGAATTCCCGGCTGTTCCGGCAGGGGTGCTTTCAGCTGGGACAGTTGCTGGCGCAGTAGGCGTGGCAACTGGCGCTGCGCGCCTGGCGGGCGGGGTAGCCAGAGTTGAATTCAGCTGCAGGGAACCGGCCCGCAGGGTGGCCAGTGACTGGTTCAGCGCAGCCAAGTCGCCGCCCGTCAGCTGACGCAGGGCCTCTCCGAACTGTGCGACCTTTAATGTGGTGCCCGGTGCGTCCTGCACCACCGTGAACCAGCTCGTGGCTCGCACCAGATTCAGGTACGAAGCTGTGTTCTGTTCAGGGCGGGCTCCCTGCAGGGCGGCATTGACCTTCTGTGCTGCGGAGCGCTGCAGCCTCCAGGCCACCCGCTCCAGATCACCGGTCTGGGCATCTTGTATAAGGGCCTGTGCGGCTGCGCCCTGCAGGCCGAACTCCCGGTTCAGCAGGCGCAGCTGTGCACTGCCATTGGCCGGCTGCCCGCCCAGTCCGGCCAGGGTCTGGTCGTACAGCGCCTTGCGCATCAGGCCACGTGCCAGCTGCACCTGGGCCTGCAATTCAGCTGGGGTGCGGGCCAGTGAGGCGCGTGCTGCCCCCAGAGAAGCTTCTAACCCCGAGATGAGCTGCCGGTTACGCAGCGTCGGGGCCAGGGTGTCAAGCGCTTTCTGTGCGCGGTCAAGCTGCGTCAGTGCTGCGGCAGCTGAGGAGGGACGAACTGACGCCGCCTGATCCAGGCTGGCCGCCAGCCGGCCATACGCACTGAGGTCCTGTGCTCCAGCGGCTCCGGCTCCGGCGACCAGCAGGGCCGCATGCAGCACACCCAGGCGCCGGAGACGGCAGGTCATGCGCTCACCTGGCTTACCTGAACCTGCTGCAATTCCACCAGCAGGCGTCCCACATTGACCTGGGGTCCAGCCACGACAGCCACGCAGTAGGCCCCCAGAGGCCGGACACACACTGTCTGACCACCCAGTTCGGCAGCCATCAGGCTCAGGCCCTGTTTCTGAAACAACATGGCGGTCGCAGCTACGGCTCCACTGAGTCTCGAAGCGTCCTGCAGGGCCCTCATGCTGAGGATTTCTCCGCTGGAGCGGCAGATCATAATGCCCTGCACGCCGTTAAGCCGCGCCAGTTCAAGAATCAGGTCTTCCTGCTCCTGGGAATTTTCAAGCTGGTAGCTTCGCGTGGTCAGACCGCTGGTGTATTCGGGATCGTCAAATTCAAAGTCGTCTGCCGAGAGGTTCAGGTCCACCCAGCCTCCCTGGGTCACTTCAGGAGTCTCGTCCCATGCGGCATAGGGCTCAAGTTGTTCGAACAGTGTGGGTGCTTTGGGGTACTGCGAGGCCAGCTGAGCAGACAGGCGCTGCAGTTCCTGACGGGCCCGGCCTGCTGGCATGGCAGACGACAACCGCGTCAGCAACGACCCAGAGAGGACCTTTTGCATTTCCTCGGCAGTGACCGTATCCGGCTGAACATTCTGTTCCCGCAGCGCCGCGCGCAGCATGGTCTCGGCGGCCCGTTCGGATACAACGCCTGATAAGGCGCGCGCAATCATGGTGTACACAGCATTGGTCATGGGAACCTCAAGGAAGTATAGGTTGGTGTCACTTACATTTTTGTCTCATACGCAGGCCTTTACTTCCTCCCGGTGCTGCTCTGGCAGCCTGCTATACTCCCGTCGCCTGTGTTTGATCAGGCCCATGCACTCGTAGCTCAGTTGGATAGAGCGGCCCCCTCCTAAGGGGCAGGCCACTGGTTCGAATCCAGTCGAGTGCACCAGGTAAACAAAAGAGACCTCCGGAAATCGCCGGAGGTTTTTTCATTCTAGTATTCGACCACTTTTACTTTCCAGGCAGGCTCAGGCGTGGCCTTGATGATGAGTCCTGTCAGGTCAGCAGTGTCTCCGGTTGATCAGAAGAATCTGGCTGGGTTTCCGGCTCTATTCTCGGTGGCCCAGGCTTTGATTCGCACTGAGAGACAAACTGTATTGGAGCGCTGACGCAGGGCGCCTGGAACAATACCCTGAATGTACGCGCTCGATGGGCTCCGGCCACCCGGCATAGAACCGTAACAGACGGTGGAGTGTTTGGTTTCACGGCATGCTTTGCTGAAGGCATGCAAACTTGGAAACTGGGCGCCCTGACGGGCGCGCTGATGCTGGTGTCCTCCGCGCTGGCCAACATCGAGGAGGACCTGAGCACTGTCCTGAAGTTCGGCCCCCGTGTGGCAGGCAGTGAAGCGAACGAGAAAGCACGCGCCTACTTTGAGGCACAGTTCCAGGCCCTGGGCTATATGACCCGCCGGGATGTATTCACCTACCCCCGATTCGACGATCTCGGCTCAGACGTCCGGGTGGGTACCCGGACCCTGGCTGGCCGGGCACTGGAAGGCAGCACCGGCGGAACAGTAAGCGCCCGCGTGGTGCGCGTTCCGGGCGTTGGCACACCTGAAAACTTCAGAGCCGTGAATGTCCGCGGTCAGGTGGCAGTGGTGCAGCGCGGCCAGATTCCTTTCCTGGAGAAAGCCAGGAATGCCCTTGCTGCGGGTGCGGCCGGGCTGATCGTGGTGAACAATGAAGACAAGGAATTGCAGGGCCGTCTGGGTGAGCGTACGGAGTTGCCGGCCCTGGCAGTCAGCAGTTCCACAGGTGCAGGGCTACGTAATGATGAACGGGTGACCCTGAACGTACGTGTGCGTGACGGTGAGGTACGTGGCGTGAATGTTGTGGCGTTCAAGTCTGGCGTGACCCGGCCTGAGATCCTGTTCGGGGGCCATATGGACTCGGTGCTCCGGTCGCCCGGGGCCAACGACAATCTGTCGGGCACGGCGGCAGTAGTAGAAATCGCGCGGCGGACGGCGACGACACCTATGGCGCAACGCAGCTACTTTGTGCTG
The DNA here is from genome assembly GCF_000020685.1 of Deinococcus deserti VCD115. Classification (NCBI taxonomy): domain Bacteria; kingdom Thermotogati; phylum Deinococcota; class Deinococci; order Deinococcales; family Deinococcaceae; genus Deinococcus; species Deinococcus deserti. The sequence continues at coordinate 60,756 of NC_012526.1, forward strand.
TTCGACGGCGAGGAGGACGGTCTGCGCGGCTCAAGAGCCTTTGTCAAGGAGAACCCCTTGCTGGTGCAGGGCCTGAAAGCCATGTTCAACTTCGACATGGTCGGTGTGAATGTGACTCCGCTCAACGTGTCTGGTGAGAGCCGGCTGGTGGACATTGCACGTCAGGCGGCGCAGATTGCCGGGTCGTCTCCGGACCGGGGGGGCAGTGACCAGGCGCCCTTCGCGCAGGCGGGTATTCCAACCCTGTTCTTTCACCGGGGTCTGGACACCAACTATCATCAGCCGACCGATACGCTGGCCGATCCAGCGCTGATCCGTGCCACGGTAGACGCAGCCCTGAAGACAGCAGATGCCGCCCTGCTGGCAGTGCCCGCTGGGCGCTGAGGGACCTGTTTCAGGCAATGAGGGCCAGGTGATTAAGTCGGGAAGCACGCAGGACACTGAACCTTTTCTGTGCAGCTGCAGTGCTGGCCCACATCAAACAACCGCCTGCGCGGAGAAGCCAGGGATGTATCTCAGGTGTAGGCCGAAGCATTCCCCTGCGTCTCTGGTTGTGACTGTGCTCCTGGCTGATGACTTTGGCAGCCGTAAGCCCCAATTCGCGCCAACTTCTCAACAGGTTCAAATTGTCTCCTTGGCGGAGGGATACAGCGGAAGGTCGACCGGCAGTAGAGTCTTGACCCCGCGGCAGGTGACGACATTGCTCTGCTGATTCCGGCAAGTCGGGGTGGGACAGCCAACCTGGGGAACGTGTGATCACAACCCGGCAGCGCCGCTGACACAGACGCTTGGCACCGTCTTCATGAACTGGTGTGTGTAGGGGATACTCCAGCCGGGTTGGCACAGGAGGCTCTGCACCCAGGCCTATGTCCGTTACATGCCGCGCGGGACCCCTATTCATAGGCCGAAGTCTTCAGGCTCTGCCCCTCAGTCTGCCTGTGCTTAACCCCACAGAGAAGGGACGCCCGGTTGTGCGGGCGTCCCTTCTGTCTGTGCTTTGTCAGTCCGCAGCGACCGGTGTCCGCGCCATCAGTCCCTGAAACCAGCGCCCTGAGTCCTTCCAGGTGCGTTCCTGGGTCTGGTAATCCACGTAGAACAGCCCGAAGCGGCGGCTGTAGCCGTAGGCCCACTCGAAGTTGTCCAGCATGCTCCAGGCAAAGTAGCCGCGCACGTCTGCGCCCTGCCGGGTGGCCTCAATCACCGCTGCCAGATGACGCTGGTAGTAGGCCAGCCTCTCCGGGTCATGCACTATGTCTGCGTGCCCGCGCTCGTCGGGGTAGGCGGCGCCGTTCTCGGTGATGTACATGGGCGGAACCGGGTACTCACGTTGCAGCCGCAGCAGCAGATCGGTCAGCCCCTGCGGATAGACCTCCCAGTGCATGTGGGTGTATTCGGCGTCCTGGGGCCTGACAGGCCCCTGCGCCGAGACCAGCGAGCGGGTGTAGTAGTTGACGCCCAGAAAGTCCAGCGGCTCACGGATCAGGGCGAGATCACCGTCCTGAACGTCGGGGACATCCTGACCGAAGGCGTCCCACATGTCCTGCGGGTACGCTCCCCGGAAGACCGGGTCCAGGAACCAGCGGTTGGCGTAGCCGTCGGCATACTGCGTGGCGCGGGCATCCTCCGCACTTTGTGACGCCGGGTATGCCGGCGTCAGGTTCAGGACCAGCCCCAGCTCAGCGGGTTTGCCCAGTGCCCGCATAGCCTGCACGGCCTGACCGTGGCCCAGCAGCAGATGGTGCGCAGCAGCCAGCGCGAGGCGGCGGTCGCGCAGCCCCGGGGCGTGCTCTCCGATGTCGTAGCTCAGAAAGCTGCTGCACCACGGCTCGTTCAGGGTCGCGATGCTGCGCACCCGGTCGCCCAGACGCCCGGCCACCAGCGCGGCGTAATCGGCAAAGTGGTGGGCTACTTCCCGGTTGGCCCAGCCACCGATGTCCTGCAGCGGCTGCGGCAGATCCCAGTGATACAGCGTGGCGTAGGGCTGGATGCCGCGTTCGAGCAGGCCGTCTACCAGCCGGTCATAAAATTCCAGGCCCTTCTCGTTGACCGCGCCGCTGCCGGAAGGCTGGATGCGCGGCCAGGCCAGGCTGAAGCGGTAGGCGTCCACCCCAAGTTCGCGCAGCAGGTCCAGGTCCTCGGGCCACAGATGATAATGGTCACAGGCCACGTCGCCGCTGGTGCCGTCCTGAATGCGTCCGGGCTGGCGGCAGAACGTGTCCCAGATGCTGGGGCCGCGTCCGTCTTCGGAGGCAGCGCCTTCAATCTGATACGACGAGGTGGCGGTGCCGAAGATAAAGCCGTTGGGAAAGTCCTTGCGCGTCAGGGTCATGTCTTGTCTACCTCGAAATGAAAAGAAAACGGATCTATGCGGCGTTGACGTCCTTCCTGGTTGTCCGGTGTGGGTCCCGGTCGGCCATCCACCACGTCAATTCTTTGGTGTGTGCTGATCGCCCCGTGCCCGTGCTCTGCTGGGAAAAGCAACAGAGGTAAGGGGCAGCTTCGTGTCAGCCCTTGAGCGCGCCGCTGGTCAGCCCCGCGATCAGCTGGCGGGAAGCGATGACAAACAGAATGAGCAGCGGAATAACCGTCAGGGCCACCCCGCACATCAGTGCGCCCCAGTCGGTGTTGGCGATCCCCTGCAGGCTGCGCAGGGCCAACGGTGCGGTGGAGGTCTGGTCGCTGCGGAAGATGATCAGCGGCAGCAGGAAGCTGTTCCAGGACTGCACGAAGGTCACCAGCCCCAGTGTGGCCATGGCCGGTTTGGTCAGCGGCAGCACCACGCGGCGGAAAATGCCGAACTCGGTCGCGCCGTCGATACGGGCGGCCTCGATCAGTTCACGCGGGATGGCAGTGCCGATGTACTGACGCATCAGGAAGATCCCGAAGGCGCTGGCCATGCCGGGCACCCACAGCGCGCGCGGTGTGTCGATCCACCCCAGGGCCTGCATGATCAGCGCGAACGGCACCAGGTTCAAAGTGCCTGGGATCAGCATGGTGGCAATCAACAACCCGAACAACGGCTCGCGCCCCCTGAACTCGTACATCGCGAATCCAAAGCCGCCCATCGTACAGAAAAACAGGGTGGTGGCCGTGGTCATCACGGCCAGATACAGGCTGTTCCACAGGTTGCGCCAGAACGGCGTGCGTTCCAGCAGGTTGCGGTAGTTCTCCTGCAGATTGTCGCCAAACCACAGCGGCGGTGGCAGCTGAAAAATATCGCTGCGGTCGTGCGTGGCGAATACGAACATGAAGAAGAACGGTGCCAGGGTCAACAGACCCCCGAAGAAAAGCAGCAGGTAAGCGGCCCACCGTGACAGCGGCACCACGGTGGCTTTCTTCGTGCGCGGCTGCGGCGCCGCCATAGTGGATACGGTCATCTCAGTCTCTCCCGGCCAGCCCGCTGCGTCCGAAGATGCGGTTGTTGAGCAGGGTCAGCACGCCGATCACCAGGAACAGCAGCCAGACCATTGCGGCCGCCAGACCAGCGTCGGAATACGCGGTGTAGGTGCGGTACATGTACATCACGGTGGTCAGGCCGGTCTGCCCAGGCCCACCCGAGCCGTTGGTCAGGATGAACGGCTCCTCGAACAGCTGGAAGCCGCCGATCAGGCTCAGCGTCACGGCCATGAACATGGTGGGGCGCAGCAGGGGCAGCGTGATGAAGCGGAACTGCTGCCAGCGGTTGGCGCCGTCTATCTGTGCGGCCTCGTACAGCTCGCGGGGAATGGCCTGCAGACCTGCCAGATACAGCAGTGTGTTCCAGCCGGTGTAGCGCCAGATGATCACGGTGGCTATGGCGGGCTGGACGGCCCCGGGGTCTCCCAGCCAGTTGACCTTCTCAGCTGGAAACAGCGGGCCGATAACGGGCACGGTGTGAAGGGCATTGAGCGCTGCGTTGATCGCCCCGTACTGCCAGCTGAACAGCGTAAAGAAGATGACCGAGATGGCCACGATGGACGTGATGTACGGCAGGAAGTAGACGGCCGTAACCAGGTTCTGGATACGCCGCAGCGACGTATGGATCGCAATGGCCAGTGGAATGGCGATCAGATGCTGAGGTATGCCGGACTCCACAGCCAGGATCAGGGTGTTTTTCAGTGATTGCCAGAAGGTCGGGTCGGTCAGGTTATCGGTATAGTTGCGCCACCCGACAAATTTCATGCTGCCCAGGCCCGTGGTGGGCTGCCAGTCCTGGAACGACAGGTACAGCGAAAACAGGATCGGAAACAGCCCGAAGGCGGCAAACAGAATGAAAAAGGGGCTGATAAACAGGTACGGAGCATACCGCCGCTGAAAGTTGTTCCAGCGGGCAGCCAGAGAAAGGGTAGGTCTATGGGTCAGGGGCGCTTGCACAGGACTCCTCGCTTCAGATCAGTGCGGGGGCAAGGCCGGATCTCACCTTGCCCCCGGACGTGGAAACGGTCAGCGGACGCGGCGCTCGATCAGGCGCTGGGCCTGCGTCAGGGCGTCTTGCACGCTCTGGTTGCTGGTCAGCATGTTGCTGATGGCGTCATTGACGATCTGTTCGGCCACCGGGTCCTGCCTGTTGACGTCGATCGGCTTGATTTTCGTCGCGGCGTCGCGCCACTGCAGCCGGGCCTTCTGACCTGCCAGATACGGCACGCCCTCGTTGAACAGCGGAGCATTCTGCGCCGCCTTCAGCGCGGGGAAGGCGCCGGTGGTGCGGAAGGCCAGGATCTGCTGGTCGCGGTTGGTCGTCAGGTACTGGATGAGCGCCCAGGCCTCGGCCTTGTTCTGACTCTGCGCCGGAATGGCGTAGAAGGAACCGCCGTAGCTGGCAAACGATCCGCCCGGCAGGTTGGCCGCCGCCCATTTGCCGCTATAGTCCTTGGCCAGCCAGTTCTGCATGTGGCCGACCAGCCAGGCCCCACTGAACTCGGTGGCCAGGTTTCCCTTCTGGAAGGCAGTGGTCCATTCCGGCGAGAAGGCGGCGCCTGCCTTGGCGTCCAGTCCGGCGTCACGGATCTGCTTGGCGACCGTGAAGGCGCGCACGAAGCGTGGGTTGGTCGGGCTGACCAGCAGTTTGTTGCTCTTGTCGAAAAACAGTCCTTCGCCGCTCTTGAGGCCCGAACGAAGGATAATCTGCGCGGCCTGCGAGGCGTCGGGCAGCAGGAAGGCGCCGGGGTTGGCCGCCTTGATCTTGCGTCCGGCGGTGATATACGACTCCCAGCTGCGGTTCAGTTCGGCCGGTGTCACGCCAGCTTTTTTCAGCATGTCAGTGCGGTAGAACATCGAGCCTGGGCCGATGTCGGTGGGCATGCCGACCATGCGGCCGTCCTGGGTCATGGCCTGCGGGAAGGTGTAGGCCACGAACTGACTGCGCAGCGCACCCGCGTTGTACGGCGCCTTGCTGATATCCACCAGACCGCTGCCCTCAGCGAACTTGGCCACGTAGCCGAAATCCACTGCTTCCACGTCATTGGCACCCTTGCCAGTCGACAGCGCCGTAGCCAGGGCCGTGTGGTGATCGGGGTAGGCTTTGGAATTGATCTTGACCGTTACATTGGGATACAGCTTGTAGAAACCGGGCAGGGCGGCCTTCACCACGCTATCCAGGTCCGGGAAGACCCCGACTGTGATGGTCGTCTTGGTCTGGGCGCTGGCGAGGGTGGTCAGGGCGAGCAGGGCGGTCACGGCAATCAGCTTTTTCATCTTCGCTCCTAGTCAGAAGAGAATTCGGGGGCAGGACTGGATGGTGGTCAGAGGGAGGGATCAGGTCATAAGCGCTCTCCCGGGTACTGAGGATCAGGGGGCGGCAGACGCTGCCGGTCACGGTGGGTCGGGGCAGTGGACTCGCGGACGATCAGCTGCACCCGGAACTCGGGGGGGGTCAGAGGAGTACCGCCCAGGGCGGCCAGGATGGCTTCGGCAGCGGCCACGCCCATCTCGTAGGTGGGCTGGCGCATGGTGGTCAGGGGAGGGGTGGTAAAAGCGGAGCTCGACAGGTCGTCGAAACCGATCAGCGAGATGTCCTCGGGCACGCGGATGCCCCGGCGGTACAGGCCCAGCCGGGCGCCATAAGCCATCTGGTCGTTGGCAACCATCAGGGCGCTGAACAGGGCTCCTCGTGAGAACAGCGCTTCAACGGCCATCAGGCCCGAGGGCTCCAGAAAATCTCCCTCGACCAGCAGGTTGGGATCCTCGTCGACCTTCCAGTCGGCCAGGGCACGCCGGAAGCCTTCCAGACGGTCACGGGCGTCGCGGTGGCTGGCCGGACCGGCAATGTAGGCGATACGTCGGTGGCCCAGTTCCAGCAGGTGCCGGGCGCAGTCGTAGCTGCCCTGAAAGTTGTCGATGCGCAGGCACTGTGTCTCCAGACCCTGTACGCCGCGCCCCACTGCAATCAGTGGCAGCTGGGCAGCCAGCGTACTGAGCCGCTCATCGGGGGTGTGGCCGCCCAGCACGATCAGGCCGTCAAGGGGCCGGCCCATCAACCCGTGCAGCGCGCTGGCCTCTTCCTCGACCCGCCAGTGTCCGCTGGCAAAAATTGCGGAGTACCCGCTGCCTTCCAGGCCCTGCTCGATCCCGCGCAGGACTTCACCGTAAAAGGGGCTGGAAGTGTCCTGGGTCAGCACTCCGATCAACATTGAGCGTCCGCTGGCCAGGCTGCGGGCAATCGCGTTGGGCCGGTAGCCCAGGGCATCGGCGGCCTTCATCACGGCCGCGTGCTTGTCGGCACGAACCTTCGTTGTTCCGCTGAATACACGTGATGCGGTGCTGACAGACACTCCGGCTGCCTGCGCAACATCTTCCAGGGTAATGGTCGCCATGAACCTATCCTTTCGCAGCATCAGCCTGCGATGTCCATACATGATTTTGAAGTAAGGCGAGTGTAGTCACTTTTGAAAGCGCTGTCAAGAAGAAGTTGACAGGGCTGGATGTAGCGGTCAGATGCTGCGAGCGAGAGCTGGCTTTTGGCTCGCAGAAAAGGGGAATTTATGCGTTGCAGGCAGCAAATTTGGGCGGCGGTATTGTTTTGCAAAGTGCGGGGATGTCTGAAGCCCTCTGGATGCCGTTTTCAGTTTCTGAAAACGGTTTCATATTTGGGCCAGGGGTAGCCTGTCTGGCTGACGATTGATTCGGAAACCAGGCATTTTTGATGCGGGAGATTGGTTTTCGGTTGTGGGGCTTCTGGATGTGCCAAGCACGTTTTTTAGCCTTCTGGCTGTGCTTTATCTTCTGGAAAGACGCTGACTCGCCTGCCTCGGACGTTAGCGGGCGCGCTGCTTGTAGAAGGGTGGTGTCCTCAGTGTTCAGAACTTCAGCAGACCGGGCATGACAGCAAGCGCCCGCCTCCTGATCCGGGAGGCGGGCGCCTGGAGAGGGCAGTGGTTACAGCACGCTCTTGACGACCTTCACCACATTCGGCACGCTGAAACCGAACTTCTCGAACAGCACCTTGGCCGGCGCGGAGGCCCCGAAGGTGTCCATGCCGATGACCGGGCCGCCCTGGGTCCATTCGTACCAGGGCGACTTGCTGGCGGCCTCGATGGCCACGCGCTTGACGCCAGGAGTCAGCACGCTGTCGCGGTAGCTGGCATCCTGCGCGCGGAAGACTTCCATGCATGGCATGCTGACCACGCGGGCGCCGATACCTTCAGCGGCCAATGCCTCGGCAGCGTCGAGCGCCAGGCTGACTTCACTGCCCGAGGCGATCAGAATGACCTGCGCGGCTGCGCCTTCGGGATCACGCAGCACGTAGGCGCCTTTTTTCACGCCAGCGTGGTTTCGGGGCAGAATCGGCAGGTCCTGGCGTGACAGGGCGATGGCGGTGGGGCCCTTGTCGTACTCCAGGGCCATCTGCCACGCGGCGGCCGTTTCGTTGGCGTCGGCCGGGCGGATCACGTGCGCGCCAGGCACGCTGCGCAGCATGGCCAACTGTTCAATCGGCTGGTGGGTGGGGCCGTCCTCGCCCAGGCCGATGGAGTCGTGAGTCAGCACGTACGTCACCGGCTGCATCTGAATGGCGCTCAGACGGAAAGCAGGCTTGAGGTAGTCCGCGAACACCAGGAAGGTGCCCACCAGCGGCCGGATGGCGCCGTACAGGCTCAGGCCGTTGCCGGCGGCAGCCATGCCGAACTCGCGCACGCCGAACAGCACGTTGCGTCCGCCCATCTGGCCGGCTTGCATCTCGCCGCCGTCCTTGATGGTGGTCTTGGTGCTTCCTGACAGGTCGGCGCTGCCGCCCATCAGCCCCGGCACGACCTTGGCCAGCGCGTTGATGACCTCGCCGCTGGCGTTGCGGGTGGCGACCGCCTTGCCGCCGACCTCGTAACTGGGCAGCACGTCGGCGAGGTTGGCTGGCAGCTCACGGTTGAGCATGGCGTCCACTTCACGGCCCAGGTCGGGGTAGGCAGCGCGGTAGCCCTCCAGCAGCGCGTTCCACTCGGCTTCGTACTTCGCGCCGCGCTCGGTGGCGTCCATGTGGGCGCGCACCTCATCCGGCACGGTGAAGGCAGGGTAATCCCAGCCGAGGGCCTGCTTGGTCTGCGCCACGCCCTCCTCGCCCAGCGGCTCGCCGTGGGCCTTGCTGGTGCCGGCGCGCGGGCTGCCGAATCCGATCACTGTGCGCACCTGAATCAGGCTGGGCTGCGCAGTGTTGGCCTTGGCTGCTGTAATCGCCTGACGAATCTGGTCCAGGTCGTTGCCGTCCTCGACGCGCAGCACTTCCCAGCCGTAGGACCGGAAGCGGGCAGCGGTGTCCTCGGACTCAGCCTTTTCGGTGGGGGTATCCAGCTGAATCTGGTTGTCGTCATGCAGCCAGATCAGTTTCCCCAGGCGCAGATGCCCGGCCAGTGCAGCGGCTTCGTGGTTGATGCCTTCCTGGAGGTCGCCATCACCCAGGATGGAGTACACGTGGTTGTCGAAAATGGGAAATTCAGGACGGTTGTAGCGCTCGGCAAGGTGCGCTTCGGCCATAGCCAGGCCAACGGTCATGGCCGCGCCCTGGCCCAGCGGCCCGGTGGTGGCGTCCAGACCTGGGGTGTGGAAGAACTCCGGATGGCCGGGGGTCTTGCTGCCCCACTGGCGGAAGTTCTTCAGGTCCTCCATCGGCATGTCGTAGCCGGTCAGGTGCAAAAGACTGTAGATGAGCATGCTGGCATGTCCCGCCGACAGCACGAAGCGGTCGCGCCCGGCCCACTGGGACTGCTTCGGGTTGAAGCGCAGGAACTCCTGCCACACCACGTAGGCCATCGGGGCCATGCCCAGCGGCGCGCCAGGGTGGCCACTGTTGGCGGCCTGTACGGCATCGATAGACAGCGTGCGGATGGTGTTGATGCTCAGCTGCTCAGTTGACATAAGCAGCAGTCTACCGGGCAGCCCCCGACTGGCGGGAAGGCACTCTACGCAACGCTGCGGGCACCCTCCGAAGCAAACGCCCCCACCACAGGGGTAGGGGCGCGGTCTGGTCTGAAGTTGGGGCTGCAACGAGTCCCTCCGGGCTGGGGAACAAGCACACCGATGGCGCTTCCATTCCGGTGAGAACAGAATACGCCCCCCGCATAATCCCGTCAATAGGTTACGTGAATGAATTGTGAGTATAAGCTGGGTTGAATAGAAGGTGGTGCCGTTGGGAACGATAGCAAGTGGATCTGAATGAGCGTATATACACTTGTAAGCCATTGTGCCTAGAGTCAGAAGTCGCGCTTTGTGGAGTGCTGCCGCAGCATGACGTTATGCCTGTTGTTCACGACCACTCGGTACCCGGCCCATTGACGCTACGACCCTTCCAGGATGCTGACGCGGGCGTAGTGGCCCGGCTGGTCACCGAAGGCGTGCGGGGACACTGGACCTATACCGAAGCGCAGTTCCGGGAGTCCCGGCACCCGGCACGCAGGCGGCTGGTGGCTGTCAGGGGAGACCAGATCGTCGCCACAGCCCATCTGTATCCCTTCGGGCCGGATACCCCGGACGCCCTGCGGCTGGACGTGGCCGGAGACCGGGCGGCCCTGACCCCGCTGTACCTCAGGCTGCTGGCCGAGCAGCCAGCTGGATTTTCGCGCCTGCTGGGCGTGACGCGTGAGGATTTCAGCGAGCAGATGGAACTGTTTGGGGCGGCAGGTTTCCGCAATGTTTGGCAGTCGTGGGGCGCACACCTTCAGCTGAGCAGCTTTGATTTCGAGAAGTTCCGGCCCCTGGAAGAACGCCTCTTTCTGCAGGGCTATGAGGCCGAGGAGCTTGACCCTGAGGCTCCAGACAGTGACTGGGACACGCTGGCGGCCCTGTACGCCCAGGGGGTGGCGGACGCCCCGCGCAATCCGACCACTCAGGCGCAGACATTGTCCACAAGGGAGCTGCGTGATCTTATCCGCCGGGAGGAGCAGGCTTTTGTGGTGCGTCTGCGCGGCGAAATCGTGGCGCTGACCCGCCTGACACCTCGTGGACGGGAGGTGGACAGTGAGATGACGGCGACCCATCCGTCCCACCGGGCACGCGGTCTGGCCACCCTGGTCAAGGCCCTCGCCCTGCAGTGGGCCCTGGAGCAGGGTTTTCACACCGCTGGAACCGGTGGAACGGTTCTGAACCTGCCCATGCTGCGGGTCAATACCCGGCTTGGTTATCAGGTCGAGCGCATGTGGGTCACCTGGGAACGCCAGCTGTGACAGGCTATTTTTTTGTTTCAGTTGCGTACTGGGCGATGCCTCCAGCCTTTTCATAGGCGGCGCGCAGTTCCTTCTCAGCGGTCCTGGGGTGGCTTTCCCTTTCTCCAGGCAGCGTGCGCGCAAACACTTCCAGGACGTCGCTGTAGCCGTCGCCGTCCGCATCTCCCTCTGAAGCCAGCAGGGTATGCAGCACCACCGGGAACTTCGTGTGTTTCCCGGCCTGTGCGTCGGCCCGGAAAGAAGCCCGGATGGCTTCACCGAACGGATTCCAGGGTGCACCGCCTGTGGCCTTGACGTGACAGTAGGTGCAGGGCACGACCCGGCGGTCCAGAGCCCACAGCGGGTTGTCGCGGTCATACCGGAACTGCTGGGCAGCCTGCTTGCGGTAGGTGGGCAGGGCCAGGGCGGCGGGAACGCTCAGAAGGGTCAGGACAGTCAGCGCTGTGCCCAGGAGTCTCACGTGGTCCACCTTCACGCCAGCCACTGCGGTCCTGGAAAGTTTCCGCCCAGGATGGCGCGGGCGTCCAGATCCAGCCAGCGGGTCAGGGCCCCTTCGTAGACCCCACGGAAGTCCTGCTTGTAGCGGATATCGCCGTCGCTGAGGTTTTCCAGGTCCGGACTGTCGCCGTGAATGCCGCCGCGCACACTCTTGCCCAGGGCGAACATCACGCTGCCTTTGCCGTGGTCGGTCCCGGCACTGTCGTTTTCCGCAACCCGGCGCCCGAACTCGGAAAAGCCCATCACGATGACCCCATCGGCCAGGCCCTGCCGTTCCAGGTCGGCCTGGAAGGCGCTTAATCCGCCGGCCAGAATTCCCAGCAGCTCGTCCTGATCCGCGCGCTGACCGGCGTGAGTGTCGAAGCCGCCCAGGGAGACATACAGCACGCGTTGGCCCACACCAGCGGCGATCAGGCGAGCTGCGTCACGCAGCTGACTTGCAAACCGGCCCTCGGGGTATGTGGCACCGGCCTTGTATTTCTGGACATTCTGCTGCACGCGGGCAGTGTTGGCCATCATCTGGCGGGTGGCGCGCGACAGATACTCGGCTTCACCACGGCGTGGCGTATTCAGCATGCTCTCGAAGGCACCCTCCAGGCCCTGCGGCAGCTTGACCTGAAAGCCGTCCACGGTTTCGATGCTGGGCAGGCTGAACTCGCTGGCCCGCAAGGCCTGCGGGGTGGTGCCGCCTACGTTGCTGGCGCAGAAGGGATCTCCGATCTTCTCGGCCAAGCGGCCAATCCAGCCGTCTCCCTGAGCCTGCGTGGGATCGGCGGTGTGCCAGATGGCCATGCTGGCAAAGTGGCTGCGGTTGGGGTTGGGGTACCCCACGTTTTCCATCCAGGCGAACTGCCCGGCGTCCCACAGCGGCATGAGAGGTTTCAGGGCCGGGTGCATGCCCAGGTCGGGCGTAAGAGTCAGGACGTCCTTTTTCGGAATGGCGATCGTCGGGCGCGCGGCGTAGTAGGCGCCGTTGCTGTAGGGAATCAGGGTATTCAGGCCGTCGTTGCCGCCGGTAAGCTGAATCACCACCAGGGTTTTGGTGCCGTTGCCCTGCGCCTGGGCCGCGGCGCGTGCCAGAAAGCCGGGCATGCCGCTGGTGGCGGCCACAGCCAGCGCGGAGTACTTCAGAAAGTCACGTCGTGTCGTCATGGCTGCGTTCCTCCGCGCTCAGGCGAGCTGAAATTCCGGACTGATCAGGGTCAGGTAGGTGCGCTGGCGGTCATTCAGGCGTTCGGTGCCGGGCAGCGGCGTTTCGCGGCCCAGCAGCGCCAGCGGTGTGGGCGCCGTTTCCAGCTTCGGGGCATTGCCGCTCAGCGTCAGGCTGGCCGCCACCTGCATGCGGGTCAGCAGGGCGGTGTCGTTGATCCATTCCCGTCCTCCGTCCCAGCCCTTGACCGTGTCGGGCTGCAGCAGAAACTGGCCCATCTTGCCGGCGGTCTGCGCCAGATTCAGAAGCTGTTTGGGTTCCAGGGGTGGCTGTCCCAGCGTCCGCAGCGCGCCGACGATGAAGGCGACCGGACCACGGATGATGCTCGCGCGCTGAGTATAGAAGTGGTCACTGGCAAGCAGCTCCTCCAGCACGGCGCGGACGTTGCCGTGCGTTCTTCGGAAGGTCTCGGCGCTGGCCGCCACGGCCGCCGGGTCCGGCTCGTCGGCGATAAAGGCACGGTGCAGCTTGCGGGCGACAAAAGCGGCGGTCGCGGGATGAGTCGCGGCGATCCGGACGACGTCCTCGCCCCTCAGGTTCCCGCTCTGACCCAGGTACGTCTTGCGGCCTCCGTCGTGCTCTCTGGAAATGAAGAAATATTCCGAGGCCTCCAGAAACTTCTGATTGCCGCGCCCGCCCCTGAAGGTCCAGCCGGTCAGGGCGCGGGCGCCTTCCTGTACGTCCTTCTCGGTATAAGGGCCGATGCCGGTGGTGAATAGTTCCAGCAGTTCGCGGCTGAAGTTCTCGTTCGGCCTGCCCTTGCGGTTCTGGTCCGCGTCGAGGTAACGCAGCATCGCAGGGGACTGCGCCACTTCCAGGGTGAACCGGGCGAAATCGGTGGTGGCCGCGTGGCGGCGCAGCAGGGCCAGGTACTCCGCAAGCACCGGCACGTTGCGTACCTTGTCGGTGCCGACCACAAAATGGTTGCTCCAGGTCAGCGTCAGCAACTCGCGAAGGGGGTGAGGACCGTACAGCAGTTCGTACAGCCAGGCTGCCCGCGTGAGTTGAACCCCGGCGAAGGGTGTGGCGGCCTGTGCAGGGTCAAAGGGATTGCCGGAGGCACGGTCCTGACCGAAGTTCAGGTGATGGCGGGCGACCGCGCGGGCGTCCTTGCCGGCCAGGGCGCGGATCTGCGCGTCGGTCGCGCCGAACGCCGTGCGCCGCAGAAAGTGCGCGGCGTCCTCGGCGCTGAGGGGGCGGGTGTAGGGAGTAAGGGACATGCGGACTCCTGCAAGGGGAAATGAAGGTCAATTGAGACGGGTCTACGGATTGGAGTCAGCGGGAGTCACAAAAGTTCCCAGGGTCTCCGGATTCACCTGCTGTACCCTCGAGAGCGCTTCGTGCAGCGCACTTTGCGGCAGGGTACCCACCAGCCACAGCCACTGGACGCCGACCTTCCGGGAGGCGACGCCCGGAGCCACCTGCACGCCGCGCGGCGCAGCCACCAGGGCCAGCACGTTCAGGCCGTCCGAAAGCGTTACGGTCCAGCGCAGGTCCTGACGCTGAACGTCCACTGGCACGAATCCCGGAGGCAGACGCAGCCCCGGCAGGGCCCGCATCAGTGCACCGCGCAGACCGGCAGGCAGGGCCGGTACCGGGCGGGTGACTTTTGCCGGGGTAGGATTGACCTTCGTAAAGGACGCCCGCCGCGCCAGGGTGCCGTCAGCCAGCCGTTCCTCGAAGGCCAGGGGCACATTCCAGGCACTGTCGACCCATAGGGTCCAGTGCCCTGCCGTGGCGTTATGTGGGGTCAGGTCGTAGCGCGTGACGGCGCGGTCCGCCACGCTCTCCGGCACCGCGCGGCTGACCGTGAAGTTCCGTGCTATCAGTGCGGGGCGGAACGGCACGGCTGGCAACTGCGCCGCACGCCGCGCCGGACTGGCCTGCGGCGGGAAGTTCACGGTGACTTCCACATGTCCGCGTGCTGCCAGGGCACGGGCGCGCTTCAGCGCCAGAAGCAGATTGTCCATGCTGGTTGCCGCCGCCGGGCTGCCTGTCAGGATCAGGGCAGCGCTGACCAGCCATGACACGCGCCTCACCAGTCTTCTCCCAGCGCATCCTGGTAGGCCGCGTACGCGGCGCTGCTGGGCAGTTCGGGGGCCGCTGGCCTCAGCACGCTCACGCCAGTCACGACCGCTGCTGCCAAGGCCAGCAGGGCTGAAAACCAGCCGGTGTGCCGGCGCCGGGCCTGAGTCTGACGGGCGCGGTGGCCGGTCAGGAAACGCTCGGCCGCGCCGCTGTCCTGTGCGCTCAGGGCGCGGGCCTGGGCAAACAGGCGGTCGAGTTCGGAATCAGGGGAGAGGCTCATCCGTGGATCTGCTCCTTTCATGGCGTGATGCCGGCGCGGGTCAGCCACGCACGCAGGGCAGCGCGGCCCCGGTTGATACGGCTCTTGACGGTGCCCAGTTCGGTACCGGTCACGGCGGCAATCTCGGCGTAGTCCAGACCGGCTATCTCGCGCAGGGTGAGAGCTTCACGCTGCTCGGCGCTCAGGCTCTGCAGGCCGGCGGCCAGACGTGCGCGCAGCTGCGCCTGCTCGCTGGCGCGGACCGGATCGTGCGGCGCGGCCAGCTCAGGGCCGTCGTCCAGGGCCAGGGTGGCCCGGGTGCGCAGGGCCCGGGCACAGGCGTTCAGGGTGATGCGGTGCAGCCAGGTACTGAAACTGGCCTCGCCACGGAAGCCCTTCAGATTCTGGTGAACCGAGATAAACACCTCCTGAACCACATCGTCGGCGGCACCCGGTCCCACCGTGCTGGCCGCCAGCCGGTGAACCGACGCGGCGTGCCGCCTCACCAGTTCCTCAAAGGCGCGTTCATCACGCACGGCAAGGCGGACCAGATCGGCGTCGGCCAGGCTGGTCCGGGCCAGGGGAAAAAGGGCATCACTCAAGGTCACCTCATACCTTAGAGGTGACACACCCTTTAAAAGTTCCATCTCTGTCTCCCATTAGACTGAGGGCATGACGGCGCGCGCCCTGTCCCCCTCTGCCGAGGATTACCTCAAGCACCTGTATGTCCTCGGGCAAGGCAGCCACCTTCAGGGCGGTAAGGTCAGCACCCAGGCCCTGGCCGACGTGCTGGAGGTTGCGCCCGCCAGCGTCACCGGCATGCTGCGCAAGCTGACCGAGCAGGGCCTCGTCTCCCATGCACCGTACCAGGGGGCCCGCCTGACTGCTGAAGGTGAGAGGGTTGCCCTGGAGGTGCTGCGCCATCACCGGCTGCTGGAACTGTTTCTGCACCGGGCGCTGGGGGTACCGCTTGACGAGGTTCACGATGAAGCCGAGCGTCTGGAGCACGCACTGAGCGAAAAGCTCGAGGCCCGGATTGCCGCGTGGCTGGGCGATCCCACCCATGATCCGCACGGTGATCCGATTCCTACTCTGGGCGGTGAACTGCCCGAGCGGGCCGAGCGCCGGCTCTCACAGCTGGCAGTCGGCGACCGCGCGGTGGTGGCCCGTGTGCCGGACGGCGACGCCGATCAACTGCGTGCTCTGGTGGCTGTGGACCTGACTCCCGGCGCCGTCCTGGAAGTTCTGAGTGTAGACGTCGCTCTGGGCACACTGACAGCTGAGGTCAGAGGCCATACCCTGACCCTGGCGCTGGCCGTGGCTGCGCAGGTACAGGTGCACGCTCCCTGAGGTGATCCTCAGGGAGCGTCAGTAAGTTCTCTACCTGTCAGGAGCGGTCAGGCACGGCGCAATTGCCGTCCTCGCAACCGTCACCAGCTTCACCCAGCAGGGTCAGAGGTGCGGGGTTCGTCTCCTGCCACACCTGATTCAGCGCACCCAGCAGCACACTCGCGTCCTGCGCGCCGCTGACGCCATATTTGCCGCCCAGCACAAAGAACGGCACGCCGTTGATGCCCAGAGCGTGGGCCTGTGCTTCATCCTGACGCACAGCCTGAGCATAGGTGCCGGCTTCCAGAGCGGTGCGCACTTCAGCGGCGTCCAGTCCGACCTCCTGGCCCAGGCGCACCAGGGTCTCGATCTCGCCGATATGCTCGCCCTGGGTCAGGTAGGCCAGCAGCAGGCGTTCTTTCATCTGGTCCTGAAGCCCATGCTCACTGGCCAGATGAATCAGCTGGTGGGCCAGGAAGGTGTTGGTCATGCGGGTGCGCTCAAAATGGTATTCCAGGCCGTCGGTGGCGGCCACGCGGGTCATGTTGTCCATCATGCCCTGGGCGTCTTCGATGCTGCGGCCATACTTGCGCGCCAGATGCTCGGGCATACTCAGCGGCTGCTCCACGGGCGCAGAGGGATCAAGCTCGAAGCTGTGCCAGACCACCTGCACAGCGTCCCGCTGAGGAAAGCGCTCCAGGGCAGCTTCCAGACGCCGCTTGCCGATATGGCACCACGGACAGGCGATATCCGACCAGATGTCCACCCGCAGCTGAGCCGGAGCTGTGGGAGCAAACAGGGAAGCTGGAGAGGCATGAGTCGTCATGCCCCTACTCTGCCATGCTTTACAAAACAAAGCAGGAGGCAGGCCACAATAGGCGCCTCCTGTCCTGAACAGGTGGGTCTCAGCGTTCGCTGCTGTCGCAGGCCAGACCGTTGCGGTTGGTATCCAGAGCGCTGCGGTACCCCGGATGCCCAAGCCGTAAAGGGGCCACTCCTGCTGCACGCGCCGCAGCACATGAGGCATAGAAACGCACACCTTCGCCACTCAGCGGGGCACTGCGTGTCACTGGGCGCAGCAGCGTGCGGGCAATGTAGCCGCCTCGTCCCTGGTAAGTCGTCCGGCACCACTCACCACGGCACGCAACCGTCAGAAGGGTATTGGCCGGCACGACACCGATGACCGCACCGCTCATGGCCGGAAGGCGGCGCAGATTGACTGTCGTCGTCGTTATAGACGTTGCCGCTTCCGCTGCTCCGGTCAGAGCAGCAGCAAGCACCAGCCCTCTCAGTACGGTCCTCATACGATCAGGATGTCACGCCTCTATGAAAAGCAACTTCATGTTGTTTTCGAAAGAGGATCGTCAGCAGGGGTTGGGTGTTCCTAATTTTCTGTGGGGCCGGAACGAGGACCGTTGTCATTTTCTTCCGTGGTTTCAGTTCCTGTGTGCTGGTTGCCGGGTGTGCCCGTACTGCCTGCGCCGCCAGCGCTGGTTTTACCGGTTGCCTGTTCCTGCTCCTGGCGCTCGGCGTAGGCTTCCTGCATCTGCTCGGCTTCATTGCCTTTATCGGTCATGCGCCGAGCGTAAGCGCCGGACACATGGGGGAGGTGTGGGGGCCGTCAAGTCCGTCTTCATGCGGCTGAAAACGAAGCCGACTCTCCCGGACGGCTTCAGGCGAGGTCCGACCGCCGTGGCCCGCTCCGCATTTCTGTGTCAGGAGCGGTCATTCTCTCTGCAGCTGCATTACTGCTGCTCAAAAAAGAGCCGGGGCATGACATGCAGTGATGTGAGTCTGTGACCAAGACATGCTGGGCGGAGTAGCCAAATCTTCACATAGAAGACACCTACGCTGACCCTGAAAGGGCGGGAGCTACTGGACCGCTCAATTCAGTGAAAGGCATTTATCCTTGGGAGGTCAACTTATGACGACTCTGGTACGCCGCGCACTGCTGACAACCACACTGCTCCTCAGCCTCGGAATGGCGGGAGCCCAGACAGGGCAGACAAGCACATCTGCCCTGCCTGCACAGACCACGCTTACACTGCGCTCCGGAGAACTGACACTTCCATACCTGGAAGGCGCCACGCCAGTCCGAAGCGTCAGGACCTTTACCGGTGTCGGTGTGGTCTACCGGGGTTCTGTCGCCGACGCTCTGCAGCGGTATACCCAGGCACTGGTCACAGGAGGATTCACAGCCGTAGACCGCTCAGCACCTGCTGAAACGGAAGCCGGCAACGCGGAGGGAACCGGCGATACCACGGAGACGACTGAAACGACCGGAACCACGGACGCGGCCACCGGGACCACCGGAACAGCTGGGGGTGGAACGGCCGGAGGCACTGGGACAGCCGGCAGCGGAGCGACAGGGACAGCAGGAGCTACAGCCACTGGAACGACTGGCACCACAGCCACCGGAACGACGGGCGCAGCAGGTACAGCCGCCACAGGAACCACCGGAGCCACGGGCAGTACAACCGGAGCGGCTGGAACTGGTACCACGGGAGCGGCGGATACGACCGGAACTGCTGGCACGACAGGCAATGCTGGAACCTCCGCTACCGGGACAACAATGACCCGGCCTGAGGTCGGCAACGGTGGACCGGTTCAGACTTTCGAGCGCAACGGTGAACGTGTCCAACTCCGTGTCTATGAAAGCATGGGACATACGGTGGTCCTGATTTCCCGCATCAGTGTTCCGGGGGCGACCACCCCGGGTAGCTAAAGGGCGCAGGGGCAAGGGCGGATTGCCAGGGGTGATCCGCCCCTCCTTCTGGCAGCTGAGACGGACTGCTGAATGATCCGTTACGACTCCTCCGCTCCGCTTTGGCGCCTTCACTCCTCTCCGTCACGGTTTTCTTCCTGTTGGGTAAATCAGTTATGAAGGAACTGATTCAATGAAATCCACAGGACTTCGTTGACCTTATCCAGATACACCGCGGTCATCTGAAACAAGGAGGAAAGCAGGAGAAACGCGTTCCATCTCGCGTTTCTCCTGCTTTTGAGTACTTCAGCTGGTGGGGGCCTCAGCCAGCTACAGCTTCCTGCGTCTGCCAGTCCTGCAGGCTCCGGACGCGCAACTCCGATCCCTGGGCGGCGGCAATGGCCTTGCTGGTCCACACAGCTGCTTCGCGCGTACTGACGATGGGCACACCCCGTTCCAGAGCGGTGCGGAGCAGCGGAGAGCCGGTCACGTCGATCAGCAGGTCCGGCAGGGTGTTGCCGTCCTGTTCCCGGATCACGTTCAGACCTGCGCCCTGGAGCGTGCTGGCCACCTCGTCCAGACCGTCACCCAGCAGCAGCGCGGTCCCGCTGAGTGGCAGATAGCTCTTGGCTCCCAGTTGCGCCCGGTAAAAGGCCAGGTAGGGGTCGGCGTCGATCCCCATGCTTTCGCCGGTGCTCTTCATCTCCGGGCCAAGAATCGGGCTGACCCCTTTGAACTTCAGGAAGGGCAGGTGCACTTCCTTCACGCTATACATGGCCGCCTCGGGGGTTTCGGTCAGGCCGATCTGTTCCAGGGTATGCCCCACGGCGATTCGCGCTGCGCTCTTGGCCAGGGGATGGTTCACGGCCTTGGACACGAACGGCACCGTGCGGCTGGCGCGCGGGTTGGCCTCCAGGATGTATGCCGTGCCGTCCTTGACTGCCCACTGCACGTTCATCAGGCCACGCACGCCCAGTTCCAGCGCCAGGCGTTCGGTATCGGCCTTCACACGTGCGAGAAGCTCGGCACTCAGGTTGACCGGGGGAAGCACACAGGCGCTGTCGCCGCTGTGGACCCCGGCAGCCTCCACGTGTTCCATGATGCCGGCCACCACGGCGCGTTCTCCGTCGCACAGGGTATCCACGTCCAGCTCCAGCGCGCCTTCCAGGAACTGGTCGAGCAGAATGCTGGGCTGGCCTTCCACGGCGGCGTAGACCTCGTCCAGATAGGTGACCAGCTCTTCCATGCTGCGCACCGTGCGCATGGCCCGTCCGCCCAGCACGTAGCTGGGCCGGGCCATCAGGGGAAAGCCCAGCTCAGCGGCCAGCTGGCGGGCCTGCTCCGGCGTCTCGGCGACCTTACCCCTGGGCTGTGAGAGGCCAAGCCGCTCGCACAGGGCGTTGAAGCTGGCGCGGTCCTCGGCTTCGTGGATCGTTTCGGGACTGGTTCCGATGATCGGTGCGCCTGCGTCAGCCAGCTTTTTGGCCAGTTTCAGAGGTGTCTGTCCGCCGAGCTGCACGATCACGCCTACAGGCTTTTCGTGGTCGACGATGTTCATGACGTCTTCAAAGGTCAGCGGCTCGAAGTACAGGCGGTCGGCGGTGTCGTAGTCGGTGCTGACCGTCTCAGGATTCGAGTTGACCATGATGGTCTCGTATCCGGCTTCCTGCAGTGCCCAGACGGCGTGTACGGTGGCGTAGTCAAATTCCACGCCCTGGCCGATGCGGTTGGGCCCTGAACCCAGGATGACCACTTTGGGCTTGTCGGTGCCGGTGACCTCGTCCTCCCACTCGTAGGTGGAGTAGTGGTAAGGGGTATAGGCCTCGAACTCGGCGGCGCAGGTATCGACCGTCTTGTAGACCGGCGTGGCCCTGGCGGCCTTCCGCAGCTGACGCACCTGCAGTTCGCTGAGGCCGACAATCTCCCCGATGCGGGCGTCACTGAAGCCCAGGCGTTTGACCTCGCGCCAGTATTCGTATTTCCACTCGCTGATGGGGCCGAGCTCCAGCAGCTCATGCTCAGCGTCGATGATCTCCTTGATCTGCTCCAGGAACCAGCGGTCAATCTTCGTGGCATCGAACAGGGCGTCTATGCTCTCGCCGCGGCGCAGCAGCTCGATGACTGCTTCAATCCGGCGGGGATTGGGGTAAAGCAGGGCGCGCAGCCCGGCCTCGTCCATCTCGGCATACACGCCCCGGATATCACTTTCCGTGGAGCGCAGCGCTTTTTGCAGCGATTCCTTGAAGGTGCGGCCAATGGCCATCACTTCGCCCACACTGCGCATCTGGGTGCCCAGGTGGTCGGATGTCCCGGGGAATTTCTCGAAGGCAAAGCGTGGGATCTTGGTCACCACGTAATCGATGCTGGGCTCGAAGGACGCCGGCGTGACGCGGGTGATGTCGTTGGGCAGCTCGTCCAGGTGGTAACCCACCGCCAGCAGCGCGGCGATCTTGGCAATCGGAAAGCCGGTGGCCTTGCTGGCCAGAGCGCTGCTGCGGCTCACGCGCGGGTTCATCTCGATGACGATCACGCGACCGTTGTCAGGATTCACCGCGAACTGGATGTTGCTGCCGCCAGTGGCCACGCCAATCTCACGGATGATCGCCAGCGACTGGTTGCGCAGGCGCTGGTATTCCACGTCACTCAGCGTCTGCGCAGGCGCGACCGTGATGCTGTCTCCGGTGTGCACGCCCATGGGGTCGAAGTTTTCGATGCTGGTGATGATGATCACCGTATCCGCGGTGTCGCGCATCACTTCCAGCTCGTACTCCTTCCAGCCCAGGATGCTTTCCTCGAGCAGCACGCTGGTCACCGGACTGTCGCGCAGGCCACCCTCAGTGATAGCCAGGAACTCCTCATAGGTGTGCGCGATGCCGCCACCAGTGCCACCCAGCGTGAAGGACGGCCGGATCACGATGGGCAGGCCGATCTCCTTCTGGTATTCCACAGCTTCTTCCATGGAGTGAACCATCTTGCCGCGCGCGGTTTCGACACCGATTTTCTTCATGGCGGCCTGGAAGAGCTCGCGGTCCTCACCCTTCTTGATGGCTTCCACGCCTGCACCAATCAGTTCGACACCGTATTTCTCCAGGGTGCCGCGCTCGTGCAGTTCCATGGCCAGGTTCAGAGCAGTCTGGCCGCCCAGGGTAGGAAGGATCGCGTCGGGCTTCTCAAGCGCGATGATCTTCTCCACAAACTCAGGAGTCAGCGGTTCCAGGTAGGTCGCGTCGGCCAGGTCGGGGTCGGTCATGATGGTCGCCGGGTTGCTGTTCACCAGCACCACTCGGTACCCCTCACCGCGTAGAGCCTTCAGGGCTTGCGTGCCGGAATAGTCGAACTCGGCTGCCTGCCCAATCTGGATAGGGCCGCTGCCGAGAATCAGGATGGTCTGGAGGTCAGTACGCTTAGGCATTCCAGACGCTGAGTATGCCACGGATGGGTGAGAAGTGTCGCAGGTGGTTGTATGGTTATGCAATTGGTAGGTGCTGAGCGCTCCAGGGATGGGAAAACGGCACCGGATATCTGATGTCTGGCGCTGTTGCTCAGGTTGTGCCTGTCATGGTTCCCTCCGGTCTGCTCGGTGCCTGGACTTACAGTGCAGTGATTCACCTGACACGTGACTTCCGTACCTTCGCGCTCCACCCGGCTGCATTGGATCAGTGGGCGGTTCAGGCACTGCACCCCAGCTCCAGTTTCCAGAAGGGGTCTGTGCTTTGTAGTGACTGTGTGCTGACTCTGCGTGCCAGGGACGGAAGGGGCCTGTACTACGGAACTTATGGCTCTTATGCACTCTAAGAGCTGATTCCAACAGGACTCTTCCGAAACTCTCATAATACGCTTAGAAATGAGAGAAATACAAAGCAGCATCATGCATTTTGTAAAGAAAACACTTTGTTTCGGCTCTTCTCGCGTGGCTATGCTCAGCGTATGAAGAAGGTACTTCTTGGCCTGATGGCCCTTACTGCCGCCTCACCTGCCCTTGCTGCCGGCTACGTCGGTGGATCTGTCGGGTCAGGTGCCAGCCTGCATTATCAGCAGGACCTGACCACCAACTCCGCGATGCGCTACAGCCTGAACCTGGAGTCCACGGGCTTCAATTTCAATACGCTGACGGTGGGCGGCAGCGTGGATTACCTGGCAGATATCCCCAGCACCAGCACTCTGGGCGGCCTGACCCCCTACTACGGCCTCGGACTTGGGATCGGTGTTGCTGTCGGCAACACCACGGGCGTCATGGTGTACCCCCACGGCAACCTCGGCCTGCGCTATCAGGTGTCTGCTCCTCTGAGCATCTTTGGTGAAGGCAACGTTGGTCCCTCTATTGTGGTCAGTAGTGCTGGAACTGGAATTGGTTTCGGCTTTGGGGCCAAGATCGGTCTGAACTACCGTATTCAGTAACGTCTGAATGTCAGAAGGTGAATCTGGGTTTCCAGGTTCACCTTTTCGTGTGGCTTCTCCTGGAGTGCATACCAGGGGCAACCTATGACCCACCCTTATTTCTTATGAGTTGGTTGCGAAGGGCTACAGGCCTCCATTCCCTTGACCCCCTGCATTTCGACTGCTACCTTGCTGTGTATAGCTATGCGTAATTTACGCATAACCATTCAGAAATGCAGACCCTGACCCCCCGACGCTGAATTTGCCCTGCCTTCCGGAATCTGGACAGGCTGAGCAAGTCGCGCCGGGCGTGTTGCGCTGCCTTCATACAAACGCGGGAGAATCCAGATATGGCAAAAGACAAAATCGTACTGGCATACAGCGGCGGGCTCGACACCAGCATCATCCTCAAGTGGCTGCAGACCGAGCGTAACTACGACGTGGTCTGCTTCACGGCGGATCTGGGTCAGGGCGACGAGGTCGAAGAAGCCCGCGTCAAGGCCCTGAATACCGGAGCCGTCGCTGCCTACGCTCTGGACCTGCGCGAGGAATTCGTGCGGGACTACGTGTTTCCTATGTTCCGCTCCAGCGCCCTGTACGAGGGGTACTACCTGCTGGGCACCTCGATTGCCCGGCCCCTGATTGCCAAGAAGATGGTCGAAATTGCCCAGAAGGAAGGGGCCGTGGCCGTGTCGCACGGCGCGACGGGGAAGGGCAACGACCAGGTGCGCTTCGAGATGACCGCGTACGCTTTGCAGCCCGACATCGTCACGGTTGCCCCCTGGCGTGACTGGGAGTTCCAGGGACGCGCGGACCTGGAGGCCTTTGCCCACGAGCACGGGATTCCGGTTCCCACCACCAAGAAAGACCCCTGGAGCACCGACGCCAACATGCTGCACATCTCTTACGAGGGCGGCATTCTGGAAGACCCCTGGGCCGAGCCGCCCGCACACATGTTCAAGCTGACGGTGGCTCCTGAGGAGGCGCCCGACGAAGCCGAGTATGTGGAAATTGAGTTCCTGAACGGTGACGCCGTGGCCATCAACGGTGAAACGCTGTCGCCCGCTGCGCTGCTGGACCGGGCCAACGAGATCGGTGGCCGTCACGGCGTCGGCCGGGTGGATCTGGTCGAGAACCGCTTCGTGGGCATGAAGTCGCGTGGGGTCTACGAGACGCCCGGCGGCACCTTGCTGTACCACGCCCGCCGCGCCGTAGAAAGCCTGACCCTGGACCGCGAGGTGCTGCATCAGCGTGACGCCCTGGGCCCCAAGTATGCCGAGCTGGTCTACAACGGTTTCTGGTTTGCTCCCGAGCGCGAGGCCCTGCAGGTCTACATGGATCACGTGGCCAAGGCCGTAACCGGTACCGCGCGCCTGAAGCTGTACAAGGGCAACTGCATCGTGGCGGGCCGCAAGGCCGAGCGCAGCCTGTACGACAAGGATCTGGTGAGCTTCGAGGCTGGTGGGGATTACAACCAGCACGACGCCGGAGCCTTTATCAAGCTCAATGCGCTGCGCATGCGCGTTCAGGCGCGGGTGGAGGCCAAAGCCGGACAGAAGGACAAGGCCGGGGACTGACATGACGAATCTGGCAGAGGTCGTCGCAAAGCAGCTGCCGTTCCTGCGGTCCATAACCGAGGAACAGGCTGAGCGCAGGCCTGCTCCAGACGTCTGGTGCGCCAAAGAAATCCTGGGGCATCTGATCGACAGTGGTGTCAACAACCACGCCCGCTTTGTCCGGGCCAGCCGGGAGGAGGGGCTCGACCTGCCCGGCTACGATCAGAACGCCTGGGTCGAGGCGGGAACCTACAGCGGGCGGCCCTGGGCGGATGTGCTTGAGCTGTGGGCCGGGTACCAGCAGCACCTCGCTCAGGTCATGGCCTCACTGCCGGTCAGCAGCCTGGACCACACCCTGCGCGTCGGTGGGGGAGAGCCGGTCACCCTGCGCTTCCTGACCCAGGAGTACGTCACTCATCAGGTGCATCATCTGGCACAGATCCGGGAGCGCACCGGAGTATGAGCCTGCCCGGGAAGTACATGCTGCGGCCCGCCACGGCAGCCGACGCCGACATCATCGCCGCGCACCGTGGCCAGATGTTTGTCGATATGAACGAGCTGACGTCCCAGGGTGCCGAAGAGCAGCTGGACCTGTGGGCAGGCTGGCTGCGCTCGGCTCTCCCACAGGGGGAGTACACCGGAATTCTGGCCGTCTATGAGGCGCAGGTGGTCGGCGGCGTGGGCATGATGGTTCATCCCAAAATACCCAGCGTGCGGGACCCGGCTCTTTTCTCGGCCTATGTCATGAACATGTACGTGGCTCCGCCGCACCGGCGCCGCGGGCTGGCTGAAGCATTGATGCGGGAAATGCTAGAGGTGATCCGCTCCAAGGGCATGAACAGCGTCAAGCTTCATGCGGCGCCCATGGGCCGCGCCATCTACGAGCGCCTGGGCTTTGCCGAGTCCAGCAACCCGGAACTGCGGCTGTCGCTGGGGCAGCCATGAGCGGGCCCGTCACCATCCGTCCGGTCGAGCAGGCTGATCTGCCCGGTTTTCACGCCGTGATGATGGCCGCCGGCATGGATCCCCGCAGCAGCTGGAACCGCACCACACTGACTGACCTGGAACGTTCGTTGTTCGGGGCGGACTCAGGCGGCTTTATCGCTGAGCTTGAGAATGCCGGGGTGGTGGGTTGCGTCGGCTACCGCCCGGACGGCACGCAGACCCTGACCCTGAACAAGCTGGCCACCCGGCCTGAGGTCCGGGGGCAGGGTCTGGGGGCCCGGCTCGTTCAGGCGGTAGAGAGTCACGCTTCCCGCGCCGGGTATGCCCGGGTGCTGCTGGCCGTCTCGCAGTTCAACCAGGACGTGATTCCCTTTTACATCCGCCTGGGCTACGCCCGGTCCGAGGAACCCTACGCCCACGCCAATCCGGCCAGCCCGGCCCCGGTGGTGTTTGTCAAAAACCTCGGCACGCCAGCCCGGGCCTCATGACATGGAACACGAATTCCGCCTTTCCCAGGCGGAGAGTCTGCTGGAGATACATATGACACCTTCAACACAAGACAAGAAACTCTGGGGCGGGCGGTTTGCCGAAGCCACCGACGGCCTGGTGGAACTGTTCAACGCCTCGGTGGGTTTTGACCAGCGCCTCGCTGAGCAGGACATCCGCGGCTCGCTGGCCCACGTGGCCATGCTGGGGCAGGTCGGCATCCTGACCAGCGAGGAAGTCACGCAGATCAGTGACGGCCTCGGCGCCGTGCTGGCAGACATCCGGGCCGGCACCTTCGAGTGGCGCCTGGACCGCGAGGACGTTCACATGAACGTGGAAGCCGCCCTGCGCGACCGCATCGGGCCGGTGGCGGGCAAGCTGCACACTGCCCGCAGCCGCAACGATCAGGTGGCAGTGGACTTCCGCCTGTTCACCAAGGAAGCGGCGCTGGACCTCGCAGACAAAACCCGGGCCCTGCGCGCGGTCATGCTGGCCGAAGCGGAGAAGCACCTGGCGGCTGAGGTCATTCTGCCCGGGTACACCCACCTGCAGGTGGCGCAGCCGATTCTGCTCGCGCACTGGTTCATGGCTTACGTGGCCATGCTGGAGCGCGACGAGGGCCGATTCCGTGACGCAGCGGAACGCATGGACGAGTCGCCGCTGGGCAGTTCTGCCCTGGCCGGCACGCCGTGGCCGATCGACCGCCATGCCACCGCCACGGCGCTGGGTTTTGCCCGCCCCACAGCCAACTCTCTGGACGGCGTCGGCAGCCGGGACTTTGCACTGGAATTCCTGTCTGCGTGCGCCATTCTCTCGGCGCACCTGTCGCGCCTGTCCGAAGAGCTGATCGTGTACTCCACCTTCGAGTTCGGCTTCCTGACGCTGCCGGATTCACACACCACCGGCAGCTCGATCATGCCCCAGAAGAAAAACCCCGACGTTTCGGAACTGGCCCGCGCCAAGGCCGGCCGGGTCTTCGGCAACCTGATGGGCCTGCTGACCGTGGTCAAGGGCACTCCGCTGGCCTACAACAAGGACCTGCAGGAGGACAAGGAAGGAGTCTTTGATTCCTACGACACCCTCAGCATCGTGCTGCGCCTGTATACCGAGATGCTGCCCCGGACCGTGTGGCACGCGGAAGTGACCCGGGCGGCGGCGGCACGTGGGTACAGCACCGCGACCGACGTGGCCGACTTCCTGGCGCGCCAGGGCGTTCCGTTCCGCGAGGCCCATGAGGTGGTCGGCGGGCTCGTCGGACTGGCCAGCCGTTCGGGGCGGCAGCTGTGGGACCTGACCGATTCTGAACTGCGCGCGGCTCACCCCCTGCTGGGTGCGGAAGTGGCGCAGGCCCTGACGGTCGAACAGAGCGTCCGCGCCCGCCAGAGTTTCGGCGGTACGGCGCCCGCACGTGTCAGCGAGGCCATTGCCCAGGCCCGCGAGGCGCTGGGCTGAGATGAGCGCCCAGGTCTGGAGTCCCGGCACGCGGAGGCGACGACGCTGACCGTTCCTGTCTCCGCTTCCCTTTGCCCTTTCCCGGCCTTTGCCCTCCTCCGAGGTATTCCCATGACCCAGACCCCTGTTTCCCTGAACTCCATGCACATCAGCCTGCGGCAGGCCGCGCCGGCCGATTTCCCTGTCATTCTCGACCTGCTGGGCCGCTGCGGGCTTCACACCGGCAGCGCCACCCTGGAGGGCAGTACCTACTGGATTGCCCAGCTTGACGGCGTCCCGGGCGGCTGTATCGGGCTGGAGCACGGCGAGGGCGTATCGCTGATCCGCTCCACGGCCGTGGTTCCCGAAGCCCGCTCGCAGGGACTGGGCCGGGCACTGGTGCTCTCGGCCCTGACGCAGGCCAGCCTGCGGGGCGATCACACCGTGTACCTGTTCAGCTCCGAGGCCGGGGACTACTGGAAGCGCTTCGGCTTCGAGCCGTCCACCGTACAGGCCGTGGGCGAGGCGTTGCCCGGCGCCTCGCAGGTGCGCAGCGGCTTTGACAGAGGCTGGATTCATGACGAGCAGGTCTGGCAGCGTTCGCTGAACCAGGCGGGTGGGGAGACCGGAACATGACCATGACGGGCTGCGCACGCGTGCGCTATTGTGCCGGGAACCAACATTCAACCGTGCCAGACCCGCTTCTGGGCCTGTGCGGCGTGATCACATCCGGAGGGCTCTTTCATGACCGATTCCAATGTTCAGATTCGTCTCGCCACCCCCAACGACAAGGACACCGTCTGCCGTGTGTTCCGCGAAGCCGGCCTGGATACCGACGCGGCGCTGGCCGACGGCACCACCTACTGGGTGATGGAACGCGGCGGCCAGCCGGTGGGCAGCATCGGTCTGGAGCACGGCGACGGGGTTTCACTGCTGCGTGGAGCGGCAGTGCTGCCCGAAACGCGCGGCGGTGGGCTGGGACGGCGTCTGGTCATGAGTGCCCTGGAGTATGCGCAGGCACGTGGCGACCGCGCCATCTACATGTTCAGCAAGGGCGGCGACTGGAGCTCGTTCGGCTTTCAGCAGGTGCCGCTGGCCGTCGTGATGGGCGACATCCCGGACGCGCCGCAGGTGCAGGCCTACAAAGCCCGGGGGGAGCGGCCCGGCGGCACCACCTGGATGCGCAAGCTGAGTCAGTAAAGCTGACCGCAGCCCACTGCTGCCAGAGGCTGGGAGGTCCGGCATGACCTTCCTGGCCCTGGATTCGATTGCCATTCCTGACGTTCATCCGCAGGCGCCGCTGAGTATGCGCAAGGCGCGGCTTTCGGATATTGACGCCATTCATGAGCTGATCGGCTACTGGGCGGCGCGCGGGCTGATGCTGGTGCGTGCCCGGGGGCTGCTGGCCGAGACCATCCGGGACTTTCACCTCGTGCTGGCCGAGCCGCATGAAGGTCAGCCCGGCGGTCTGGTTGGGGTGTGTGGCCTGCACATGCTGGCTCCGGATCTGGCCGAGGTGCGTGGCCTGGCCATTCATCCTG
The DNA here is from genome assembly GCF_000020685.1 of Deinococcus deserti VCD115. Classification (NCBI taxonomy): domain Bacteria; kingdom Thermotogati; phylum Deinococcota; class Deinococci; order Deinococcales; family Deinococcaceae; genus Deinococcus; species Deinococcus deserti. The sequence goes on from NC_012526.1 coordinate 89,745, forward strand.
CTATGCAGGGCCGGGGGCTGGGACGCGAGCTGGTGGCCGCGTGCGAGCGGGAGGCACGTGAGATTGCGCTGCCGGCACTGTTTGCCTGGACCTATCAGCAGGTGTTCTTCGAGAAGTGCGGTTTCCACCGCATCGACAAGACGAACCTGCATCCCAAGGTCTGGAGCGAGTGCCAGCGCTGCGCTTTCTTTGAGAACTGTAACGAGATCGCCATGTTCAAGGCTCTGGAGTGACACCGCCCGGTCTTGGGAAAGGTTTCGCGGCCACCAGGCCGGACTTTGCGCAGTTGCGGTCCGGGCAGGCGTCCTGGCCTCCTAAGATCAATGTCATGAAAGTTGCAATTGGCCTGACTCTGACCGCAGCTCTGACCCTGACCTCTGCCCAGGCGGCGTCCCTGGCTGATCATCTGCCAGCGGGCGCGCTGCTCACACTGGAAACCCGCAACGCCGGATCAGCTCTGGACCGCCTGAGTGGTCTTATTGCAGGAGTACTGGAAGATTCCGGCATGGACGAGGAGGTTCCCTCAGAGATGGTTGAGGGCATTGGCGCCATGCTGAAGGACTCGGTGGGACGTGAGGGACTCGTGGGTGTCTTCACAGTGGGCCGCTCTGGGGGCCGCTTCAGCCCCGAGGTCCTGGCAGTGGCACGAGTAGGGGCCCTGTCACGGGACATGGCCGCAGAGCTGGTGCCGCAGGGGAAGGGTGCGCGCGTGGGCAACTACACCTTCGGCCGCTCGGATGACATGTTCATCGGCCAGAGTGGAGGCCTGATCTATGCTTCCAGCAACAAGGCCCTGTTGATGAGCTACCTGGGGCGGCTGAGCGGCAAGGCAGGTCCTCGCCTGAACGCGGCCAGCACCTACGCCACTCCCACCCGGGCCATAGGCGCGCAGGAAATCAGCCTGTATGCCAACCTCTCTGCAGTGGCCAAGGTCGTGCGCGGCGAATTTGCCCGTATGGGAGTGCCGCGCCTGCTCTCGCCGCTGGTCGATGGCCTGGACACCCTGGGCCAGTACGCGGGTGGACTGCGCACCACCGCAAGCGGGCTGACCACCACGAGTGCCCATGTCGTCAACCCCCAGGGCAAAGATCAGCCGCTATCACGCATGCTGTCCCACACGACGGATTTTACGGTGCAGGAGATTTTGCCAGCCGACGTGGAAGCCGTACAGGCCAGAGCCTGCCACCCCGAAAGCGGCGCGTACCTGGGCCGCTGGCTGACCCGGCTGGATCTGTTCGAGCCGTTCGGCTTCCTGACGGACAGCCAGCTGGCCAGCCATCTGGAGCGCTCGGGGCGGTACCTGGGAGACGAGTGCGCCCAGGTCACACTGGCCGGGGGCCTGAAAGCCAGCCTGAACAGTCAGGATCCGGTGGACAGTCTGCGGCACGTCGTGACGTACCAGCGCGTGAAGGATCAGGCGGCTGCCCAGGCTCACCTGCCGGAGTACGCCCGCAGTCTCAACGACGCGGTCAGCGGGCTCAGAAAGACCATCTTCAAGACCCTGACTGGCCTGAAGAACGCTGACCTGCCCGGCTCAATGGGCCGTGTTGGTGCGACTGGGATAGCTGCCGGCATGGGTGCGGCCAAGGAATTCGACGCATTGCTCGGCGACCTGAAAATGGTCTACGGCTTCCGCGACGGGTATCTGATTACTGCCTGGACGGAAGAGGCCCTCAGGGCTGCGCTGGCTCCAGCCGAAACCACCCTGGCCAGCAGCGAGGCCTTCCGTGGCGAGGGGCTGAACCTCAAGAACGCGGGCGGCTGGACCTACCAGCCTGACCTGGCGGACCTGAACAGCGAAGACCTGCTCAGCGCCCTGCCCGAAGACCTCCGGGATGAGGAGCTGGACGACATTTTTGGCCCCATGGCCGAAACCGGCGCTGGCCTTATTAACCGCTTTAACGGCATGACCTCACAGAGCAGCGTGCAGGGGAATGTCATCATCGGCAAGACGAACGTGCGGTACGACTGGTAAGGTCTTGGTCGGCCCGCGTAATCGGCAAGCCATGAAACGCGTCCTGTGAGGCGCGAATGGAGGACAGGAACATGATCAGAAAAGAACGAGCAATTCTGGCTCTGGAAGACGGCACGGTCTACCGCGGTTATGCCTTCGGGCACCGTGGAGAAACGGTGGGCGAAGTGGTGTTCAACACCTCCATGACCGGCTACCAGGAGATCATGACCGATCCCAGTTACAACGGGCAGATCGTAACCATCACCTACCCGCATGTCGGCAACTACGGCGTGGCGATCTATGACATGGAGAGCAACAAGCCGTATGTGCGCGGCTTTATCTCCCGTGAGTTCTCAGGGGAGTACAGCAACTACCGCGCTCAGCAGTCGCTGGAAAGCTTCATGCAGCAGTACGGCGTGGTCAGCATCCAGGGGATCGACACGCGTGCGCTGGTCAGGCGCCTGCGTACCGGCGGGGTCGTCAAAGGCGTGATTGCTCACCGCAGTTACACTCACCCGGAAGATCCGTACGGCGAGTTCACCCCGGCCGAGGAGCAGGTGTACGTGCAGCGTGCGCTGGGTCATCAGGACATCGACGGGCATGACATGACCCGCGAGGTCACCACCGCGCTGCCCTACGCGTTCCCCACACTGCGGCAGGGCAAACGCGTCGTGCTGATGGATTTCGGGATCAAGCACACCATCATTGAGCGTCTGGCGGAAGTTGGCATCGAACCTATCGTGGTTCCGGCGCACACCACCCCGGCGCAGATCATGGCGCTGCAGCCGCACGGCCTGTTCCTGTCCAACGGTCCTGGTGACCCCGCTCCGCTGGAATACGCCCACAAGACTGCCTGGGAACTGATGGGGCTGCTGCCGACGTTCGGCATCTGCCTGGGACACCAGATTCTGGGGCTGGCGGCGGGCGGCCGTACCTTCAAGATGAAGTTCGGACACCGGGGTGGCAACCAGCCGGTCAAGAACCTGTTGACCGGCAATGTGGAGATCACCTCGCAGAACCACGGCTACGCGGTGGACATCGATTCCATCCCGAACGGCGCTTTCGTCGCCACGCATGTCAATCTCAACGACGGCACGCTGGAAGGCATGGCGCACAGCCGTTACCCGGTGTTCAGCGTGCAGTATCACCCCGAAGCTTCCCCCGGACCACACGACAGCCGCTACCTGTTTGACCGTTTTATCGAGGAAATCGATGCATTCGACGGCGGCAATGGTTCTCCTGTGGCCAAGGCTGCGGCAGGGCGCCTGGGTATCTGAGCCGCTTCACGGGCTGCTCAGATATGTCAGAGGCAGTAGGCATATCCTTGCTGGAGTAAGAGCTCTGAAAATACCTTTCTGCACCATGACTGTTGGTGACAACGTGGTGGCGCAAAGCCGGTGGGACCTCCAGGTCTCACCGGCTTTGCGTGATGGAGGGAGGTGCGCTCAGGTTGCTCTACAGGTCAGGTGATGCGGGGCGTTGTTCCTCGCTGACAGTCAGGAGACCAGAGCCGTCAGAAGACGTGGGAAAGCACCCGACCTGTTTCTTTTCTCATGTACCTTACACAAATATGACGGCCCGTGGGAAACCTCATAGCTTCTCGCCTCCGTCTGCGTCATGCTTCGTGTATTCGTTCCACACAACTATGGCCCTGTCTGAGGACATGTGATCGCTGCGCTTTACCAGACACTCAACCTGCACATTTCTGCTTCCTGCTGGCTCTGCCTGGGAGGCTTTAAGGAGACCGTGATGACCAAATTCCTTCATATTGCCCTGCTTCTGACTGTTCCGCTGGCCACTGGTTGCGGTCAGGTGGTTGGCAAGCTGATTCCTCCTCAGACGTTCAACAACCCGGCCAACCTGGACGGCGCGCAGCTCAGCAGCTCCAGCACCCTGCAGCCGGCAGCTGTCAAAGGGACCATCGCCTACGACACCAGTAAGACTGCACCGCCCACGCCCTTCGCGGACCTGCAGTACCCGGAAAATGTTCCCTTCGGTGTCCGGCCGTACGCCATGAAGCTGCAGGCGCAGTTTACCCGGGCCGTCGTTCAGGGCAGCTGCAGCTTTCCCGCCGCATTTCAGCTGACGGTGCAGCGCTTCGACGCCGCCATCAGTGACGCAAGCGGCAACGCCACGCTCAGCGTGGAACCAAAACTGACCGTCACCCTCACAAAGACCGGCGGTACGGCCACGTCAGCGACGTACAGCATCAGTGACCACACCGTGACAGTCAGTGCGAACGCCGCCACGACGTCCAAGGCCATCAACATCCTGACCAGTGGTGGGCAGAACAACGCCAGCGCCACCGCACATATCGTCGCGGATCAGGATGGACTTGCGGGCTGCACCGTTCAGTTCACGCTGGGCAAGACGTCACTGACCCTCTCTGACTTTTCCTGAAGTCTTCAGGCTGGTCGGGTGCGCGCCGCAGGGTGCGCACCTGTTCTTTTGTTGTTCGCCAGTCGGTGCCCCGAGGTGTATGCAGACTGGACGGGAAAGCTCAGCAACGCCCTGTTTGCTGGTTGCCTCTGCTGCAGACGCTTGAGCATTTCTTGAGGAGGCGTGTGGTCGACCACGGCGGCAGAGGAAACTACACTTCATCATGAGTGACCAACCGGACCTGTTCGGCACGCCCACGGGCGCGAAGGCACCGCACGCGATCATGCCTGCCGGGCTGCCGGCGTCCTGGAAGGAAGCACTGGCTGAAGAATTTGCCGCGCCGTATTTTCATGCCCTGAAAGACTTCCTGGTCGAGGAACGCCGGACGCACACGGTGTATCCGCCGGCGGCGGACGTCTTCAATGCCCTGCGTTACACGCCGCTGGAAAACGTGAAGGTCATGATTCTGGGACAGGACCCCTACCACGGCCCCGGTCAGGCGCATGGTCTGAGCTTCAGCGTGCGCCCCGGCGTGCGCATTCCTCCCAGTCTGAAAAACATCTATAAGGAATTGCAGAGCGACATCCCGGGCTTTACTCCGCCGCGCCACGGGTACCTGAAGGCCTGGGCCGAGCAGGGAGTCCTGCTGCTTAATGCTGTCCTGACGGTGCGGGCGGGCGAAGCGAACAGCCACGCCGGTAAGGGCTGGGAGAGTTTTACCGACGCCGTGATCCGGGCCGTCAATAACCGGCCTCAGCGGGTGGTCTTCGTGTTGTGGGGCGCGTATGCCCGCAAGAAAGCCAGGCTGATTACAGCGCCGCACCACGTCATCATCGAATCGGCGCACCCCAGTCCGCTGAGTGTGACGCGCTTCATGGGTACGCGGCCGTTCAGCCGGGTCAATGCCGCGCTGGAGGAAGCCGGAGAAGCACCAATCGACTGGCAGCTGCCCGCACAGGTCGAAGAATGATGTTCAGGGCTGGTGGCATATGGTTTTTCTGAGGGTATTTCTGACACCCGTCGCGCCCGGGGCGGCCTGATGCCCAGCCGCACCGAACTGCTGGCCGAGGAATACCTGCGCCGTGAGGGTCACGACCCCAAGGCCTTCCATTACTTCTATCCGGACGGCTCGGAGTATGACGACCCGGACGGAATGGCCCGCATTGCCCGTCTGGCAGTGCCGCCCGCTTACACCGACGTGTATGTTTCGCCTGATCCGGACGCCGAGTTGCAGGCGTTTGGCCGGGACGCCGCGGGCCGATTGCAGTACCGCTACCACCCGGACTTCGTGCAGGCCGGTGCCCTGCGCAAGTGGCAGCGCCTGACCCGCTTTGCCGAAGCGCTCCCGGTTCTGCGCGTCGCCACAACCGCCGATCTGCGCGCCAGCGGTCTGCCTCCCCGCAAGGTCATGAGCCTGATGACCCGGCTGCTGCATGTGGCGCGCTTCCGGGTAGGCAATGATCTGTACGCGCAGCGCCACAAGACCTATGGTCTGAGCACGCTGCGCCAGCGGCATGTTCAGGTCGAGGGCAATACAGTGACCTTTCATTTCCGTGGAAAACACGGCATCTCACAGCACAAGGCCACCACTGACCGCACGTTGGCCAGCAACATTTCCCGGCTCCTGGAGCTGCCTGGTCCCTGGCTGTTTCAGACCGTCAATGAGGAAGGAACCCGCCGGCGAATCCGGGCCGGTGAACTGAACGGCTACCTGCGCGAGGTCATCGGGCCCTTTACCGCCAAGGATTTCCGTACCTGGGGCGGCACCCTGCTGGCGGCTGAGTATCTGGCCGAAACCGGAGTGGCCGACAGCGACCGGCAGGCCCGCCGGGCCCTGGTGGACTGCGTGAAGTATGTGGCTGCTGACCTGGGCAATACCCCGGCCGTGACCCGGGGCAGTTACATCTGTCCGGTGATCTTCGACCGGTATCTGGAAGGCAAGGTGCTTGACGATTACGAACCTCGTGTCAGCCGAGCCGACGAGCATCTGGAAGGCCTGACCCGCAGTGAGGCTGCGCTCAAGCGCATGCTGGAAAGCGAAAAAACACTGCGCCGGCGTCGTTCACGTGTCTGAACTCATTCGGGGCCAGCAGCAGTCCTGCCCGGTACGGTTCCTTGGGCTGTATTTCAGAAAAGGGCCGGGAAAGTGTATAAGCTCATCTTCAGGCTCAACGAGTGGAGCGCGCAAAGCGATGCGGTATCTGGCTGAAGATCGCAGATACGCCGTGGCCAATTGGGCCCCGGAGACCCGTCCTGCTCGCCGGTCTGCTTTCCGAGCGCCGCTGCTGAGTCCAGTGTGCTCAGCCTCGCGCCTGGAATCAGCTTCAACAAAGGCATTGCCCTCGGCATTGTCATACAGCGTGGACACTCGAGGTTACGGGCTCTCACATCCGCATTTCAGTGAAATTGACGGCCCTGTAGCAGGCTGCGGCAGACAGTCGAGGAATGGATTTCTGGGGAACCTGTAATTCTGCCACCCGTCCGGTTCTCCGACAGGTGAGTGTAGACAGGGCCAGGGCCTTTTAGAGATGAACCCGGCAGCCCACCCCTGGGCAGCTGTGACAATTCAGGGTTTTCTGACAGAGGGAGATTGTCCTTCCGATTCTCAGATGAAGATGCATGTATGAGTTCAGGAGGCCAGCAGAGCCAGAAGCGTCGTCACTTTCTGCCGTGTAGGAGAACAAACAGGTGCATACGCCGCAAGGAAGCCTTCAGGCTCAGGTGCAGAAGCGTCTTAATGTAGAAGCGTCTTAATGTGGTTTCCTGCTCTGTCAGGAGAGAACTTACAAAGACCGGTCAACAGGTTCATGAATCCAAAAAAATTGAAAAACCATGTTCAGGACGTGGTTTTTCCGACTACCCTGTGGTCATGACCACCGCCTTCTCCCGTCCGCTGAGCCTGGCCCTGACTGCCCTGTGCTTTGCCCTGCCGCTGATGACCAGTTGCGGCGGAACGGGAGCCGTTCAGCCTCAGACCACCGCGAGTGCCTCCACTGGAACCGCGGAGGCCAACCTGTCTGGTGAAGGTCAGGCGGCACTGCGGGCCCTGCGCGCGTCTACAGGGATGGTGCTGACAGAAAACGGGTATCTGAACCAGGTGGCCGTGACGCCGGTCAGTGGCAGCCTCAACGAGCGCACTGGCGCTGGTCAGCTGCGCTGGCTGCACAGCTGGGCGGCCAACCGCTGGGCACAGGTGGGGCCTTCTCTCGTGAAGGTCCAGTGGATGCGCGCCTACGCTGGTGAAGGTGCCCTGACCCCCCAGGCCCTGGCCGGCGCCTGTCAGGCGGACGGCATCGAGCCTATGGCCTGCGCACAGGTGCTGCGCAAGGCCACCCACGCGGCAGTAGAGCGTCATGCAGCCACGAACACCTGGCTGGTTGTTCTGGCGGAGATCGACCGGCCCCTGTCGGTGCAGCCTCGCTGAAGTTATCTGGAATAGAGGCCGGCGCTGTCATGGTGGGCAGCGCCGGCCTCTGCCTGCTACGGGGCTGGCCTCTAGGCTGAGCCCCATGTTGCTTGAAAGCACCCTCGCGGTGTACGGGACACTGTCTGCGGCCGGTGTTACCTGCTGGCTGATCGGCGGCAACGCCATCGAACTTCTCTGCGGGCATCACGTGCGTGAACATGATGATCTGGACTTCCTGATTCTGGCCTCTCAGGGCGTCCAGGCCCAGACTGCCCTGGAACGGGACGGCTTCCACCATGCCACGGTTCACTGGAAGCAGGCAACGTGTTTTTTCGGCGTGGGGACCTGCTGGTGGATCTGGTTCCGGTGACCCCAGACCCGCCGCGTATGCTCGGTGAGCTCTCCCGGATGGTCTGGCCTGGGCAGTTTCTGGATAAGTGGTGGGCCGAACTGGAGGGCATGCGGATCCGGACCCTGAGCCCGGCCATGCACCGGATCATGAAAGACCCGGTCTCGGCGTACCAGGGGGTGGAATTAAGGGAAAAAGACCGGCTGGATCTGGCTGCCCTTGCTACCTTGGACACATGAATGCTTCCGATGCTCAGGTGCGGGCCAGACTCACGGCGCTGGTGCCAGCGCTGCGGGCCTTTCACTCGGCACTGATGGATTTTGCCAAGAGCGAGCACGAATTCCTGCATGGACCGGTCAAAGGTCCCTTTGAGCTGTACTCGCTGGTCATGAACCACCCGGGCTTTCAGTGGCTGCGTCCGCTCTCGGGCCTGATGGCCACCCTGGACGAGGTGCTTGATGCCAAGGACACGTCCCTGACCCGTCAGAACGTGGAAGACGTCAAGGCAGCACTGGGCCTGCTGTTTGCCGATACCGACACCCGCTTTGCCGAGTTCCGGGCTGGCTACGTCCGGGCCCGGGGGGACCTGCGTGTGCGTGAGACCGAGGCCCGCTGGCGTGAGGTTCTCGGCGCCCTGGAGGCCTGAGGCCTTGAAACTCGTTGTTGGTCTGGGGAACCCTGGCACGCAGTACGCGCAGACTCGTCACAACGTCGGCTGGCTGGTGGTCAACGAGGTGGCCCGGCGCTGGGGAGCCACCTGGCGTAAGGAGAAGGACGCCGAGGTCGCGGAAATTCGCCTGGGACCGGCCCCCGGTGTCAAAGTGCTGCTGGTCAAACCCCAGACCTTTATGAACGCCTCCGGCAAGGCAGTGGTGCCGCGTCTGTCGTTTTTCAAGCTGGATCCGGGGGCCCTGCTGGTGGTTCAGGATGATCTGGACAGTCCTTTCGGTCTGATGAAGGTCCGGCTGGGCGGACGCCACGGAGGTCAGAACGGCGTGCGGGACATCATCAGGCTGCTGGGCACCGAAGCGTTTGCGCGCCTGAAGCTGGGGATCTCGCGGCCTCCTGCAGGCCGTGATCCGGCCGACTGGGTGCTCAGCCGCTGGCGCGACGAGGAGCAAAGCACCCTAGGAGACCTCGTGCGGCTGGGTGCAGATGCCGTAGAGCGCTGGGCCACCGCTGGTCTGGCCGAGGCGCAGCAGGCCTTTAACAGCACCGACCTGCGCCCCAGGCCAGAGCCCGTGCCTGCACCCCAGCCGGCTGACGTGTCCGGGCCTCAGGAAACGGGACCAGCGGAACGTCCGGAAGTCTGAACCCGCGTCTCCAGGCACAGGACACCGGGCGGTGAAGCCCCATGGGAGCGGCGTATCCTGCCCGCGTGTCTACAACTGATTTGCGGCTGGATGTGCTGATGCAACTTTCCGATCTGCCTGGCGTTCCGGGGCAGGAAGATGCGGTGCGGGACTTCGTTCTGGGAGAACTTGAAGGTCTGGCCGACGAGGTGCGGGTAGACGCACTGGGCAACGTGATCGCCTTCCGTGGTGCAGCAGGGGAGGGTGCAGCGCGTCAGCGGGTCATGATCTCGGCCCACATGGACGAGATCGGATTTCTGGTGCGCTTCGTGGACGACAAGGGCTTCCTGCGGGTGCAGGCTCTGGGGGGCTTCGATGCCCGCAACCTGTTCGCCCGCAACGTCACGGTGCACACCCGCGGGGGCAAACTCAGCGGCATTCTGCAGCCCGGTACCAAGCCGGTGCATGTGGCCTCCGCTGAGGAGCGCAAAAAGATTCCCGAAATCCGCGAATTTTTTATTGACCTCGGACTCGACAGTGAAGAAGCCCGCCGTCAGGTGCGGATCGGGGACATGGTCACCCTGGAGCAGAGTGCTCGTCAGGTCGGCCGGCTGATTACCGGCAAGGCCATGGATGACCGCGCCAGCGTATTCATGTTGCTCGAAGTTCTGCGTCACCTGAAGGGCCAGTCCCTCAAGCACGACCTGTATGCCGTCTTCAGTGTTCAGGAAGAGGTCGGCCTGCGTGGCGCCATCACGGCTGCCTACGGTGTGGAACCCACCATTGGCATCGGTCTGGACGTGACCCTGGCCATCGACGGGGTGGGTGGCAGCCCGGAAGACGCCGTGACACGTCTGGGTGACGGCATCGGCATCAAGGTGTTTGATTCCAGCATGATCAGCACCCGCTGGCTGGTGGACGAGTTCTACGATCTGGCCGAAAGCCGCGGCATCAAGTCCCAGCTGGAGGTCCTGTCGATGGGGGGCACGGACGGCGGGGCAATTCAGCGCAGCCGGGCAGGCGTTCCCACCCTGACACTCAGCATTCCGACCCGTTACATTCACACCGTCGTGGAGTCGGTGCACGAACAGGACGTGAGGGCCGGTGTGGACCTGCTGCTGGCCTATCTGGCCTGAGCGCCGGCTACTCTGAATAAAGAAACGCGTTAGGCACTTCCGCCAGCGCGGGAGGCATGGTGCAGGCATGGAGATCCTGTCTGGTCTGTTGTCTTCCCTGGGCCTGTCTGGCGCGGCTGGGCTCAATGCCTACATCCCGCTGCTGGTCGTGGGCTTCCTGGCACGCTTCGGCGTCATGGATCTGGCGGCCCCCTACGACCTGCTGGCCAATACCTGGGTGCTGCTGGGGATCGGCGCCATCGGCCTGCTTGATTTTGTTGGAGACAAGATCCCCGGCGTGGACCATGTGCTGCACCTGGTAGGCAGCGTCGTGAATACGGCGGCCGGGGCGGTTCTTTTCGCGTCGCAGACGGGAGTCGCAGACATTCCTCCAGCGCTGAGTCTGGCTTTGGGGGTCATCGTGGCTGGAGGAGTGCATGCCACCCGCACGGTGGTGCGCCCCGTGGCCACGGCGACAACTGGCGGTCTGGCCAATCCGGTGATCAGCTCCGCTGAGGACGGCCTCAGTCTGGGGGTCAGCCTGCTGGCGGTGTTCATGCCGATTCTGGCGGTGGTGTTGCTTGCGGCCATTCTGTTTCTGGCCGCGCGGCTCTGGCGCCGATTACGCGGGCGCCGTCTGATCTAGAGCAGATACGAAGAGCAGAGATCAAAACAGGAGAGGCCTGAACGCCTCTCCTTTCTTTTTGCTCTTAGAAAAGGCATTTCAGAAAAGGCAGTTCAGACGGTGGGCCAGATTTGCTGGACAACTTGCACGCCGGCTGTTCCCAATCAGAGTGATTCTCTGGATTTATGCACTTTGTCATCTGAAATCTAGCCAAATGATCAAGTTAGTTTTGACAATCTACACGCGTGTTCCTAAGATAAGGGCATGCGGGGATGCGATTTCTGCAAATTGATCACGAAAAAGGAGACGCCATGAAACTCATCACGGCGATCATCAGGCCCGAACGGGTTCAGCAGGTCAAAGAGGCCTTATTCCAGGCCGGCATCAGTGGCCTGACCCTCTCGCGTGTCAGCGGCCACGGCGGAGAACAGGAACTGGTCGAGCATTACCGCGGTACCCGGGTCATGGTGGAATTCCGCGACAAGGTCGAGGTCCGGATGGCCGTCAGCGAACCGTTTGTCGATGCTGCCATTCAGGCCATCTGTTCGGCTGCCCGGACCGGTGAGGTCGGCGACGGCAAAATTTTCGTGCAGCCCCTCGAGCGTGTCGTGCGCATCCGTACCGGCGAGGAGAACAACGCCGCCCTGACTCCGGTGACCGAGACCAAACTCGTCCCCGTCTGAAGCTGTTTTTCTTGAGGAGTACTGATCATGATCAAGAACCTGCTTTCTCTGGCCACCTTGCTGGGCGGCGCCGCGCTGGCGCAGGACTCAGCGCCTGAACTCAGCAGCGGCGACACCGCCTGGATGCTGATCTCGGCGGCGCTGGTGCTGCTGATGACCCCTGGTCTGGCCTTTTTCTACGGTGGCCTGACCCGCTCCCAGAGCGTACTGAACACCATGATGATGAGCGTGATGTCTATAGGCGTGGTCGGGGTGCTCTGGATGCTGGCCGGTTACTCTCTGGCTTTCGGTGAAGGGGGCAATGCCCTGATAGGAGGGCTGGGCAACCTGGGTCTGGAAGGCCTGAAGGATCAGTTGACCGGCACCATACCGACCTATGTCTTCGCGGCTTTCCAGGCCATGTTCGCCATCATTGCCCTGGCTCTGATCAGCGGCGCAGTGGTCGAGCGCATGCGCTTTGGCGCCTTCTTGCTGTTCGGTGCCCTGTGGACCCTGCTGATCTATTCCCCTCTGGCCCACTGGGTCTGGAGCGCTGACGGCTGGCTGTTCAAAGACGGCGCCCTGGATTTTGCCGGGGGCACCGTCATTCATATTTCCGCCGGTGTCAGCGCCCTGGTGGCCGCCTTCGTCATCGGACCCCGCATCGGGTATCCGCGCACGGCCCATGTTCCCCATAACGTGCCCCTGGTGCTGCTCGGCGCAGGCCTGCTGTGGTTCGGCTGGATGGGCTTCAACGCCGGGAGCGCCCTGAGCGCTGGACACACTGCGGCCCTGGCCCTGATCACCACGCTCATTGCGCCGGCCGCTGCCATGCTGGCCTGGCTGGCCTGGGAAAGCGCAGGGAACGGCAAGCCCACGGCCGTAGGCGCTGCGACGGGTGTGGTTGTGGGTCTGGTGGCCATAACCCCGGCCTGCGCCTTCGTCAGTCCCTGGGCGGCTCTGCTGATCGGGGCCCTGGGGGCCACGGCCAGCTACTGGACTGTGCAGTTCAAGCATCGTCTGGGTGCCGACGACAGCCTGGACGTCTTCGCCTGCCACGGAGTCGCCGGCATCGTGGGCGCGCTGCTGACTGGCGCGCTGGCCTGGACCACCGGCAGTGGCAAGGCGCTGCCTGAACAGATGCTCACCCAGCTGATCAGCGTGGTCGCCAGTGTGGTGTATGCCGGTCTCGGAAGCTGGGCACTGTTAAAACTGGTCAGTGTCCTCACTCCGCTGCGGGTGCCCGCTACTCAGGAGCTGACCGGAATGGACCTGCATGCCCACCGCGAGCAGGGTTACAGCGAAAACGAAACTGGCCTGGGCGCTCCCATCTTCCTCGGCGGTGACTGACGGCCCGTCCCTACTTTCCTGACCTTCCACGTCCCTGCTCCCGTCCGCATCCCCGGGAGCAGGTTTTTTAGCTGTCTGTGCCGGGCCCACCCAGGCTTTTCTCCGTTGAAACGTCTCTTGCCGGGTGACGCCGCCATGGCATTTCCCCGGCCGCTTTCCGGGACGCTTGGCCCGCCAGAAGCCAATTAACGCTGTGTTAGGATGCTGGGCGAGTCTGACGCAATTGTAATAAGGGTCGGGCCATAAGCACGCTTCAGTTTCCTGACGCCTCATCTCCGGATGGGGATTTTCGGACGGAATCATGGGCGCGTGTCACGAAGGGAAAGGAGGAGGGATTTGGACGTTTCAAGTCGAGTCTTGAGTGAGCTGGCCAGCCGTGAGGCCGCGCTGGACGCGCAGATCGAAGCCGCCCGTGAGGAAGCCAGGCGGGAAGTCGAAGCGGCAGAAGCTGAAGCGGCCCGCATCCTCCGCGATGCGGAAGCGCGCGCGCAGGCCCTGCAAGCCGAGCATGACCAGCAACTCGCCGCCGAGACCGCGCGCATCCGCGAGGAGGCCCGTGCCAAGGCGGAAAGCGAAGCGCGCATGACCCGTGAACGTGCTTCGGCGCGCATTCAGCAGGCTGCCGAGCACATCCTGAGGGCGGTGCTGCCGTGATCAACCCGATGCAGCAGGTCGTGATCGCCACGCGCAAGCGCGACAGCGAGTCGGTCATTGCGGCCCTGCAAGACGCCGGGGTGCTGCATCTCAAACCCATCACGGGCGGGCCGCTCAACACCGGCACGCTCGCCGGGCAGGATGCCCAGCACCGCCGCGAGGACGAGCGCCTGCTTGCCCGCGTGGACAGCACCATCGCCGAACTGGGTGCCTACCGGCCTGCCCCCACTTCCCTGCCTGCTCAAAGCGAGTGGGCAGAGGTGGTGGAGGCCGCTGCCGGGCCGGTCTCAACGCTGGCCAGGGAACGTCAGGAACTCCAGGCTGACCTGGATACCGAGCGCGCCTACGGCGACGTCGTGCGCGCGCTTGCTCGCATGGTGGGTGGCCTGAGCCGCAGCCGCCGTGTGGCGCTGGTGCCATTTCTGCTGTCTCCTGCCGATAACGCCAGCGAGCTGGACGCTGCCCTGCGCGAAGCCCTGGCCGACCGTTACGAGATGGCTATGGAGAGCGTGGGTGCCAACCGCGTCGGTGTGATTGCCACGCTGCGCGGCGAGCGCGACGCCGCCCGCGCTGCGCTGAGCCGAGTCCGCCTCGGTGAGTTGCGCCTGCCTGGCCGCTTCGATCAGCTTCCGCTGGCCGATGCTGCAGCCGAGCTGGACCAGATCGCGCGCACCGGCGCCGACCGTCAGCGTCAGTTGAACGACCGGCGTGACCGTCTGGCGCAGACCCACGGCCCGGTCCTGTATGCCGTGCGTGACGCCCTGAAAGACCGCGTTGCGGTCCACGACGTGCGTGCCGTAAGCGCGCGCGGGAAGTACAGCCTGGCTATGCAGGGCTACGTCCCGGTGGACCGGGTGCCGGCCCTGCAGGCAGCGCTGGGTAAGTTCGGCGACGCCGTGAGCTACGAGCTGCACCCGGTTGATGAGCATCACGACGACGCCGTGCCGGTCCAGCTCAAGAACAACGGGTACGTCAAGCCGTTCCAGACTGTGATGGGCCTGATGAGCCTGCCCAAGTACGGGTCTTTCGACCCCACCTGGGTGGTGGCGGTGTTTTTCCCGCTGTTCTTCGGAATCATCATTGCCGACATCGGCTACGGTCTGCTGTTCCTGCTGTTCGGCATGTGGCTGCTGGGCAAGGCCCGGCGCAACGAAGGCTGGGATCTGAGCTTCTTCGGCGCGTACGTTCCGCCGGCAACCCTCAAGGACCTGGGCTTCGTCACCAATGTGATGGCCGCCTGGAGCATCCTGTGGGGCGTCCTGACCGGGGAGTTCTTCGGCACGCTGCTGGAGCACATGCATTTCTTCTACATCAACCCGGATCTGCTCAATAACCTGTGGGGCTGGACCGGTATCCGCTACGAGGATCACGGCGGCAAGCACTACGGCCTGATTCCTATCGTGTTTCCACGCCTGGAAACCAGCTACTTCAGCAATGTTGCGCTGGTCTTCGCGCTGCTGTTCGGAATCCTTCAGGTCCTCTGGGGCTGGGCTATCCGGATTCAGCAGGGCATCAAGCACCGTGACAGCGCCCACACCTGGGAAGGCATCGCGCTGTTCGGCGGCGTGTTCGGCCTGGTCATGATGGCCTTCGCCACCCGCGCCGGAAAGGACTTCGGAGCTTTCGGCAACTTTGCTGATCCCCGCGTCCTGCTGATGTACCTGGGCTTCGCGGCCTTCATCATCGGCTACCTGCGCGTCATCAAGCAGTTCCCCATGCTGCCTATCGAACTGCTTTCGCAGGGCGGGGCTGTCATGAGCTACTCCCGTATCTTCGCCGTCGGTCTGGTGTCGGCGATTCTCGCCAAACTCTGCACCGATGTCGGCTGGAGCATGTACGAGCGTATCGGCTTCATCGGTATCCTGCTGGGCATCATTCTGGGCGCTGTGCTGCACTTTTTCGTGCTGGCCCTGACATTGATCGGCCACATCGTGCAGCCGCTGCGTCTTCACATGGTCGAGTTCCTGAACCCCACCGGCTTCAACAACGAGACCAGCCCCGCCTACAACCCCCTTCGTCGCCTCAGCCCAGCTGCCAACAGCGGCGGGCAGGTCAAATAATTTTCAGGAGTGTCTGACATGACCAAGTACAACAAGATCGTCCTCGCGTCCCTCGTCCTTGCCCTCGCCACCAGCGGTCTGGCTGCGGAAGCCGGCGCCGCCGGCGGTTCCGACGATGCCTACCGTGGCCTGCGTGCCATCGGCGCCGGTCTGGCCCTGGGCCTGGGTGCTGTAGGCACCGGCATTGCACAGGCCCGCATCGGCTCGAGCCTGGTCGGCGCTGTCGCCGAGGACCCCAGCAAGGCCGGTAGCCTGCTGCTGTACTTCCTGATTCCCGAAACCCTCGTCATCTTCGGCTTCCTCGCGCTGTTCATCCTGGCCTGATATATATGGCCCTCGACAAGCTTCTCGAACAGGAGGCGCAATCGGAGATCGAGCGCATCCGCGCCGAAGCCCGTGACCGCTCTCAGATGATTGTTGCTCAGGCCCAGGAACGTGCGCAGGCGCTGATTGAAAGCCGTCAGCGTGCGCTGGAAACCCAGCGTCAGGCCGGGATCGTGCGCGCGCGCAGCGCCGCCGACCTGGACCTGAACGCCGCCCGCCTCACGGCCAGCGAAAGCGGCATGAGCCAGGTGTACGAGCTGGTCAACCAGCAGATCACGGAAATCACCCGCGTCCCCGAGTACCGTGACATTCTGGGCCGCCTGATCTATCAGGCCCGCGAAGTGATCACCGATGCCGAGGCCGTAGAGGTTAACCCCGCTGAAGCGGCGCTGGCCCGCGAACTGGTGCACGATATTGCTGTGCGCGAGAACCCGGCTATCCAGGGCGGCGTGCGCGTGGTCGCCCGCGGCGGCAAGAGCGGCATCACCAACACCCTCGCGGGCCGGCTGGAACGCGTCAGGGGCGAACTCGCGCCGCAGGTCAGCCGCCTGCTCGCCGAGTAAAGGAACCGCTCATGCCCGACGACTACTCGTACATCAACACGCGTGTCCGTGTCATGCGGACCAAGCTGCTGGACGGGCGCGCCCTGGACGCGGCGCTCGCGTCGGGCAGCTACCAGGAGTTCCTGCGCGTGCTCAGTGAAACGGATCTCGGCGCCAACATGCGCGAGACCACCACTGAGGGCGCCGGGCTTCCCGAACTCGACCGCGCGCTCTCGCAGAACCTGTTTGCCACCACCCAGAAGGTCCTGGGCTTTGCCGATGGCGACGCTAAGCGCGAGATCCAGGCCCTGCTGATGAAGTGGGACCTGATCAACCTCAAGACCATCGTGCGCGGCATTGTCAGCGGACGCGGCGCGGACGCGATTCTTGAGGGCCTGATCCCAGGTGGCACCATTCGCCCGGCAGCCCTGCAGACCGCCGCACAGAGCACCGACCTGCAAAGCGCAGCAGCAGCCATCGCTGTCAGTGGTCATCCACTGGCTCAGGCCATGCGCAACGGTGCGTCGGCGTACGGCAGCACCAACCGACTGCTTGATCTGGAAGTGGCGCTGGACCAGGGGTACTACCGCTACGCCCTTCAGGTGGCGCGCAACACCAGCCTGCGCCGTTATCTGACGCGCGAGATCGACGTGACCAATGCGCTGATCGCTCGCGCGGCCCGTGGTACCGGAGCGCAGGCACAGGCGCTGGACCCCAACCTGTTTGTTCCGGGCGGCAGCCTGGACGCAGGCGGGTACAGCCGCCTGAGCGCTGGAGACGCCGGCGGCGTGGCAAGTATCGCCGCGATTCTGGAAGCGCCCAGCATGGAAGAGGCCGAGGTGGCCGCCCGCACTGCCCTGGACACCGCCGCGCGCAATGTCGCAGCTGGTGACCCGGAAGGCGTGGGCATCATCCTGGACTTCCTGCGCCGCAAGGAAATCGAGATTGCCAAGCTCCGCCTGATCGGGCGCGGCAAGTACTACGACCTGCCCACCGATCAGATCCGCCGTGAGGTGCAGGCATGACGCAAGCAGGCAGCACCCAGCGTGTCGCTGTGCTCAGCGACACCGAAACCGCCACCGGCTACCGCCTGGCCGGCGCGCAGGTTATCGAGGCCGGCCGCGAGAATGCCGTGCAGGTTCTGGAGCAGGCCATCCTCAGCGGCGACTTCGGTCTGATCGCAGTGGACACCGGCCTGATTCCGGACCCGGCGAGTGCGACCGCGCGCGTCATGCGCGGCCGTGACCTGCCGATCCTGCTCCCGATCCCCAGCCTCAAGGACGCCTTTGCAACCGATACGGTGGATGCCAAGGCCTACATGGGCAAACTGGTTCGGGACACCATCGGCTTCGACATCAAGCTGTAAAAGAGGTCAACGGGTCAAAGCGTCGGGGGCGTGTCCGGAAGCCCTGCTTCAACAGGGCACCGCCTCTTCAGGCTGCAACCTCTTCGACCTTTCCCGCTCCCGCGCTTTCCGGCCCCTCTTCGACCTTTCTCAAGGAGATCCAAATGACGCAGAACAAGCAAGGCGTCGTGCAGAGCATCGCCGGACCGGCCGTCATCGCAGACGGCATGTACGGCGCGAAAATGTACGACATCGTGCGCGTGGGCAGAGAACGCCTCGTGGGCGAGATCATCCGCCTCGACGGCAACACCGCCTTCGTGCAGGTGTACGAAGACACCAGCGGCCTGACCGTTGGTGAGCCCGTCGAGACCACCAACCTTCCCCTGAGCGTCGAGCTCGGGCCGGGCATGCTCAACGGCATCTATGACGGTATTCAGCGCCCGCTGGACAAGATCCGCGAAGCTTCAGGCGACTTTATTGCCCGTGGTATCGAAGTGTCCTCGCTGGACCGCACCAAGAAGTGGGCCTTCACGCCCAGCGTGCAGCCCGGCGACACGGTGGTCGGCAGCGGCATTCTGGGCACCGTTCCAGAGTTCAGCTTCACGCACAAGATCCTGACGCCCCCCGACAAGGGAGGCAAGCTGCGCTGGGTCGCTGCCGCTGGTGAATACACCATCGACGACACCATCGCTGAACTGGAAGACGGCACCAAGCTGCGCCTGGCCCACTACTGGCCCGTGCGCGCGCCGCGTCCGGTGCAGAAGAAGCTCGACCCCAGCCTGCCGTTCCTTACCGGAATGCGCATTCTGGACGTGCTGTTCCCCCTGGTGATGGGTGGCGCCGCCGCAATTCCCGGCCCCTTCGGAAGCGGCAAGACCGTGACCCAGCAGTCGGTCGCCAAGTACGGCAACGCCGACATCGTGGTGTACGTGGGCTGCGGCGAGCGTGGCAACGAAATGACCGACGTGCTGGTGGAGTTCCCGGAACTGGTTGACCCCAAGACCGGCGGGCCGCTGATGCACCGCACCATCCTGATCGCCAACACCTCCAACATGCCCGTGGCCGCCCGTGAAGCCTCGGTGTACACCGGCATCACGCTGGCCGAGTACTTCCGCGACCAGGGCTACAGCGTGTCGCTGATGGCCGACAGCACCAGCCGCTGGGCCGAGGCGCTGCGCGAGATTTCCTCCCGCCTCGAAGAAATGCCTGCCGAAGAAGGCTACCCGCCCTACCTGGGCGCCAAGCTGGCTGCCTTCTACGAGCGCGCCGGAGCCGTCAAGACCCTGTCCGGTGACGACGGAGCGGTTTCCGTGATCGGCGCCGTGAGCCCCGCAGGCGGCGACATGTCCGAGCCCGTGACCCAGGCCACCCTGCGTATCACCGGCGCCTTCTGGCGTCTGGACGCCGGTCTGGCGCGCCGCCGCCACTTCCCGGCCATCAACTGGAACGGCTCCTACAGCCTGTTCACGCCGATCCTGGACAAGTGGTACCGCCAGAACGTGGGCCCGGACTTCCCGGAACTGCGCCAGCGCATCACTAACCTGCTGCAGCAGGAAGCTGCTCTGCAGGAAGTCGTGCAGCTCGTCGGTCCCGACGCCCTGCAGGACAACGAGCGTCTGATCATCGAGACCGGCCGCATGCTGAGGCAGGACTTCCTGCAGCAGAACGGCTTTGACCCGGTGGACGCCTCGGCCTCCATGCCCAAGAACTACGGCCTGATGAAGATGTTCCTGAAGTTCTATGACGAGGCCGACTTGGCCCTCAAGAACGGCTCGACCATCGACGAGATCATCCAGAACCCCGTGATCGAGAAGCTGGCCCGCGCCCGCTACACCCCCGAGAACGAGTTTGCGGCCTACGGTGAAGGCGTGATGGATCAGCTGAGCACCACCTTCAAAGGAGTGAAAGCGTGACCCTTCTCCAGAAGGAATACAACGACGTCGCGTACATCTCCGGTCCGCTGCTGTTCGTCAACGCAGCTTCGGACCTGGCGTACGGCGCCATCGTGAACATCAAGGACGCCAGCGGGCGTTCACGCGGCGGTCAGGTCATCTCGGTGACCGATCAGAACGCCGTGATTCAGGTGTTCGAGGAAACCCGCGGTCTGGACCTGGCGACCGCCAGCGTAAGCCTCGTTGAGGACGTGGCGCGCCTGGGCGTGAGCAAGGAAATGATCGGTCGCCGCTTCGACGGCCTGGGCCGTCCTATCGACGGACTGCCCCAGGTTGTCGCTGAGCAGCGCCTGAGCATCAACGGCCAGGCCATGAACCCGGCCGCGCGCGCCAAGCCCGAAGAGTTCATTCAGACGGGCATCAGCACCATCGACGTGCAGACCAGCCTGATCCGTGGCCAGAAGCTGCCGATCTTCTCCGGC
Organism: Deinococcus deserti VCD115; assembly: GCF_000020685.1. Taxonomy (NCBI): domain Bacteria; kingdom Thermotogati; phylum Deinococcota; class Deinococci; order Deinococcales; family Deinococcaceae; genus Deinococcus; species Deinococcus deserti. The sequence goes on from NC_012526.1 coordinate 110,176, forward strand.
TCGGGTCTGCCGCACAACGAACTGGCCGCGCAGATCGCCCGTCAGGCGAAGGTGCCCGGACACGAAGGTGACTTCGCCGTGGTCTTCGCCGCGATGGGTCTGACCCAGCGCGAAGTCAGCTTCTTCACCCAGGAGTTCGAGCGCACCGGTGCGCTGGCCCGTTCGGTCCTGTTCCTGAACAAGGCCGACGATCCGGCCGTCGAGCGTCTGCTGACCCCCCGCATGGCGCTGACCACCGCCGAGTACCTGGCTTTCGAGCACGGCTACCACGTGCTGGTGATTCTGACCGACCTGACGAACTACTGCGAGGCGCTGCGTGAAATCGGCGGTGCACGTGAAGAGATCCCCGGTCGCCGTGGCTTCCCCGGCTACATGTACACCGATCTTGCGTCGCTGTACGAGCGCGCCGGCGTGGTGGAAGGCAAGCCCGGCTCGGTTACCCAGGTGCCGATTCTGTCGATGCCCGACGATGACATCACCCACCCTATTCCCGACCTGACCGGGTACATCACCGAAGGGCAGATCGTGGTGGACCGCACCCTGAACTCCAAGGGTGTGTTCCCGCCGATCAACCCGCTGCCCAGCCTGAGTCGTCTGCAGGGCAACGGCATCGGCAAGGGCAAGACCCGCGCCGACCACAAGAACATCTCTGACCAGCTGTTCGCCGCTTACGCCAACGGCCTGGACCTGCGCAAACTGGTGGCCATCACCGGTGAGGACGCGCTGACCGAGACCGACAAGCTGTACCTGCGCTTCGCTGATGACTTTGAGCAGTACTTCATCGGCCAGGGTGACCAGGACCGCAGCATCGACGATAGCCTGACGGTCGCCTGGGGCATTCTGTCCAAGCTGCCCCAGAGCCAGCTGACCCGTATTTCCAAGGACGCCATCGACAAGTACTACGGCACCAAGATGGACGAAATGTGGAAGGGCAGCCGGAGCCTGGGCTAAGCTAGACCAGGCACGGAAGGGGGCGCGTACGTGCGTCCCCTTCGGACTCCACTGCACGAGGAGGTGAACATCAATGGCAGGACAGATCAGCCCTACCCGCAGCGCCCTGCTCGCCAGCAAAGCCAGTCTCAAGACGGCCTCTGGCGGTGCAGACCTGCTCAAGCGCAAGCGTGACGCCCTGATCGGCGAATTCTTCGCTCTGGTCAAGGACGCCCTGGCAGCGCGCGAGCAGCTCGGCGGTGTCAGCAAGGGAGCCTACACCAGCCTGTTCGGGGCCAAGGCCTGGGACAGCCCTGAAGCGGTTGAGAGCCTCAGTCTGGCAGGCAGCGGCGACTACGCTGTGAATATGCAGATTGAAAGCATCTATGGCGTGAAGGTGCCCCGCATCAACATCCCCGAGCGTACCCAGACGACGAACTTCAGCCCCATCAACGTCGGCGCACGCACCATCCAGGCCGCCACCGATTTCGGCGGCGTCATGGAAGCGATCGTGAAGGTCGCCGCTACGGAAACGAAGCTGCGCCGGATCGGTGAGGAGATCAAGAAAACCTCCCGCCGGGTCAACGCCCTGGAGCAGGTGGTCATTCCCGGCATCGAGGATGACATCCGCTTTATTCGCAGCGTGCTCGACCAGCGTGAACGCGAAGCCAGCTACACCCAGAAGAAAATCAAGGCCAAGATCGAGGCCAAGGCCAAGCAGCAGCGCAAGGACATTCAGTCCGGCAACCACGGCAGCGCCGCGGACTGAAGCTGTTTTTCTGTGAAACGCGCCTCCCGGTACCGGGAGGCGCGTTTCATTTACCGGCTGTTTTCCAGCGCCTCTATGGCAGCGCGCAGGTTCCGCCGGGCCGGAGCGTCCAGCGCTGCGAACTCCGAGGTGAGATACAGCGTCTCGCGTTCCAGAAAGCCGCGCAGCACTGCCAGACGCCCATGCCGGTAACGACACTCCGGCACGTGCGCGTACTCCTTGCGGATGGCCGCGTGATAGGCAGCAAACGCTTGCGGACTGGCACCCAGGATGCTCAGGTCGGCGTCCACCATCAGGGCTTCTTCGCGGGTAAAAGCGGGAGCCACATGCTGGGTCACCAAGATCAGGTCTCTTATCTGTTCCCGCAGGCTGTCCGGTGCTCCCCGTGACCACAGCCAGGCGTCGAACAGCTCCGCGCTGCGCTGCTCGTTGTCAGTGGCGCGGGGCTCATAGACCAGGTCATGCCCCCAGACTCCCAACGCCAGTGCCGGGCTCAGCACGCCGCGGCGCCCCAGTCCGAGCAGCATGTCCCGGACATGCGCGGCCGTGTGGTAGGCCCGGTGGGGTTCCTGATAGAAGGGCAGGGCATAAGTCCGCACCTCAGCAAGGAATGACCAGGGGTCGGCTGGAGTCATGGCTGCGCGGGCCTCAGCCGTGCTGGGCGGCCAGGGCGGCGCCGATCACACCAGCGTCGGTGCCCAGCTGCGCGCGGCGGATGGTCACAGGGGCGAAGCCGGCCGCGTATTCGTTGGCAGCAGCCTGAACGCCCTGAAAGAAGAAATCGCCCACACTGGCCACGCCCCCGCCGATCACGAAGACCTCTGGGTCCAGAACCTTCTGCAGGTCGGCCAGGGCCACGCCAATGTGCTTCAGGGCCTGCATGACGACACGCCGGGCGCCAGGGTGACCCTGCTGAGCCAGCGAGAAGGCCTCGGCAGTGCTGACCTCACGGTTCAGGGTATAGCTGGCGTCACGGGCAATGGCAGTGCCACTGGCTATGGCCTCCAGGGCGCCGTCCAGGCCTGCGCCGCTGACCGGGCCGCCGGGCATCACGGTGACGTGGCCCAGTTCGCCGGCAATGCCGTGCCGACCGCGCCAGATGCGGCCATTGATGACGATCCCGGCTCCGATGCCGGTGCTGACCGTCACATACACGCTGCTCTCGGCGCCGCGGGCTGCCCCCAGGTGGGCTTCGGCCAGGGCCGCCGCCTTGGCGTCGTTTTCCAGAATGATGCGCTGGCCCAGGCGGTCCCGCAGGCCGTCCACCATAGGCACGTCGGTAAAGCCGTAGATGTTGGGCGCAAATTTAACGCGGGTCCGGTCGGCGTTCAGAGGCCCCGGAATCCCCACGCCAATCAGGCGGGCGTCCGGGTGCGCGGTCTGAATCTGCTGGACCTGGGCGGCGATGGCGTCGAGCACAGCTTCCCAGCCGGTCTCCGGGGTGGGCTGTACGTGGCGCTCAAGCAGCTGATCACCGCGCAGCACGCCGCAGGCGATCTTGGTGCCGCCCACATCCACGCCGATACTGGCGGGTTGGGCACTGAGGGTAGGATTGGTCATGGGGACTCCTGAAACAAGCCGGAACCGGTTCCACGCTTCCGGAAAGAATGCTTAAGACTAGACGCTACTTTAGCGTCAGGTATCTTCATGCTTCTCTGGGCCGTCTACGCCGCCGTCTTCCTCTCCCAGCAAGAACAGAGCCTCGCGCAGCTGCACTTCGGGAACGTACAGCCCGACATCTCCCAGGTAGCCGCCCGTCTCGATCTCGATCACCGGCGACGCCATGGCCCACTGGAACGGGGTGCGCACCACGCTGACCACGCCACCTTCCGAAAGGATCCGGCGCCAGCCTTCGGCCAGCAGGCGTGGCAGGGTATCAAGCCGCACCCAGATGTCGCCCTGATACATCACGCGGTCTTCGTAGTGCGCCCCGCTCATAAGCGGACCATCAGCGGTGCCAGTGCCTCACGGACCCAGTCTGGCAGCGGCTGAGGCTGGTGATCAGGATTCACCCGCACCAGCACCGCGCGTGAAAAGGCGCATGGCACCCCGTCAGCCAGAATGCGGGCCACCACGGTCCAGCTGGTGCGGCCCATCCGCTCGATCAGTGATTCGACCATCAGCTCCTGCCCGGCGCGGATTTCCTGCACGTAGTCCAGTTCCATGCGGGCCAGCACGGTCCGTTCGCCAGCCCCCCACAGCCCCACGTCGCGCATCAGCATGATGCGAGCATTTTCCAGATATTCGCCATAGCGGCCATTGTTGACGTGGTGGTTGGTGTCTATGTCGCTGTAGCGCATCTGGATACTCGCGCGGTGAGCATCGGCCCAGTTCAGCTCCGGGATGCGGCCCGCGGCTGGCTGAGGAGGGGCAGAAGGGGAGACGTCGGTCATATCGCCCAGTGTAACGGCGCTGTCCGGAGGGGTCCGGACCATGCCAGTGCCAGATCAGGACAGCTGACCGCCGGGACTCAGCGCTATGCTGCTGCATATGGATCAAGGTGCTCCTCCGCCGCCGCCCGCACCGCGCCGGGACCTGTGGCGGCGTTTGAGCCGGCTGCCTCTGAGCATGATGCTGGCAAGCCTGCTGGCTGGTCTGGGAATCGTGCAGCTGACATTCCAGCTGGGTCATACCACCTACCGCAGCCTGACCTGGAGTCAGCAGACCCGCGAGACCCGCGAGCGTATCCAGGCCCTGGAGCGTGACGTGAAAATCCTGCAGGACGCACAGCGCAACGCCACCAATCCCGACTATCTGCGTGAGCAGGCACGCTGCCAGGGCTTTGTGGGAACAGACGAGCAGGTCATTGTGGCGACCAACGCGCCGGATACTCCAAGCGAGAACTGCCGCATTGTTCGTCTGCCGTAGGCAATTGCGGACAATCCCAGAACGTTTCAGAAGCGGGACCCGGGTGCTGAGCGAACGGAGCGGATACAGGAAGAGCCGGCTGGACAGGGATGGCTGGACTGAACAACAGAAAGGAGACGAGGGTTGCCTGACCCTCGTCTCTGCCAACCATTGACTCAGTTCACTCGGTCAAGAATCAAAGGCTCAGGCTGCGGAGGCGTCTCACTGAGGCTCAGGCCGTCCTGGAGCAGCTGCCGTGCGGTCTCCAGGCCACGGCCATCACGGTGGTAGAGTCGCAGGACGGCCTCGCCGGCTTTCACCGACTCGCCGGGTTTGCGGATCAGTTCCACACCCACTCCGTGATCGATTGCCTCGCCCTTGCGCTCACGGCCTCCCCCCAGTGCCAACACAGCCCGGCCTACACTCAGGGCGTCTATCCGCCCGACAAAACCGGTCGTCGTGGCGGTAATGTCTGCGCGGCCAGGGGCCACATCAAATTTCGAGGGCTCATCCACGTAGCTGGCGTCTCCACCCTGCGCCTCGACAAAAGCCCGGAACCGCTGCAACGCCGAGGCGTCGGTCAGGGTAGTGCGGGCGCGTTTTTCAGCCTGGGCCGCGTCCTCTCCCTGGGCAGCCAGCGCTTCTACCGCCAGGGCCACACACAGCTCGGTCAGATCCTGCGGCCCCTCGCCCCGCAAGGTATCCAGCGCTTCCAGAACCTCCAGACTGTTGCCGGCCATATGCCCCAGCGGAGTGTCCATGTCGGTCAGCACAGCGCGCACCTGTCGTCCGGCGCGCGTCCCGATGTCCACCATGGCGCGTGCCAGACCGCGGCCGTCCTCCAGCGTGCGCATGAAGGCTCCTGCGCCGACCTTCACGTCCAGCACGACTGTATGAGCGCCTGAAGCCAGCTTCTTACTCATGATCGAGCTGGCGATCAGCGGGAGACAGTCCACTGTGGCCGTCACATCGCGCAGGGCATACAGTTTGCCGTCCGCCGGAGCCAGATCCTTGCTCTGCCCGACCAGTGCAAGACCGATTTCGCGCGCCTGTGACAGAAACTGCGCTTCTTCCAGTTCCGAACTCCAGCCTGGAATGCTTTCGAGCTTGTCGATTGTCCCGCCTGTATGCGCCAGACCACGGCCGCTCATCTTGGCCACGGTCAGTCCCAGTGCCGAGAGCATGGGGGCCAGAATCAGGCTGGTTTTGTCGCCCACGCCTCCGGTGGAGTGTTTGTCCACCGTCCGCGGCAGGTCACCCAGGTTCATCAGGTCGCCGCTCTGCGCCATCATCAGGGTCAGGTCGGCCGTCTCCTGCTCAGCCATGCCTTTCAGGTACACCGCCATCAGCCAGGCGCTGATCTGATAATCCGGAACCTCGCCACGGGTATACCCCAGCACCAGCGCTTCAAGCTCCTCGCGGGTATGGGTCTGGCCGTCGCGTTTCTTGCGGATCAGATCTGGGATGTTGAATGAAGCCATGCGGCATTGTACTCAGGGCCTCCGGACACCCGGAGAGCGGCCTGAGGCAAGGTCAGCGGCCGTGGTTCCTGGCTGGTCCAGCCCATGTGGGCATGGGGACCGTCGCCCTAGGGTTTGTTGGCTCCACAGTGGCCCAGTGCGGCGCGCATCTCAGGCGGGCCCGCCGCGTTCAGGTCATCCCGCAGGACCAGAGGCCTGTCCGGCACCAGGGTAACGGTGGTCATGGCCTCCGGCTGTTCTGGCTCTTCACCCTCAGCAGGTAATGCAGCGCACCCGCCGGACAGGTACGGTCAACCGCAGCCACCTCCTTTGCAGCCGCCTGATCCGCCTGGGTCCGTGCCCTTCACCCGACCGAATCATCGCAGGAAGGGCACGGACCCAGTTGGCAACAGGCATGCATCGCCGGACGTTCTACTACACTGTTACGCCTTGTCCGCTGTACGTCTTGCCATAAGCGGGGTCATTGTCCGTGGGGGTGCTCATGACGCAGCGGAAGTAACCTGCTGTGCACAGCGCTGAGCGAGGGTGGCAAAAGCTGCACGCAGTTCAGGCGGGTCGTCTACCCGGAAAGACACTCCAAGCCCCAGCAGAAACGCCGCAAATGACTCCAGCCGGTCGCGCTGGGCACGCAGCCGGGTCCCGCCCGCCTCGGGCACGATTTCGGTGCACCAGGTGGAAACCCGGCCACGCAGCTCTTCAGGTGGGCATGCCAGCCAAACGCTGAGCTCATGCGTCTGGATTTCGGGGAATGCAGCGCGCACCACTGCGGCCGCGTCGAAGCTGGCCGGGGCGACAAAACGAGTGTCAAGCACGCACAGCTCCTCCATCCGGTCCAGCCGGAACGAGCGCAAAGCCCCGCGAAGCAGGCACCAGCCCACTGCATACCAGCGGCCATCCAGATGCAGAACACGGTAGATATTGGCCTGCCGGGTCGTACCTACTCCCTGCGCAGCGACATACCGGAATTCAACCGTCCGCGATTCGCGTACCGCGCGGAGCAGGGTAGCCAGCAGGGCAGCGTCGGTACTGACCACCCAGGGCGAGGCGTCGAGCTGAACAGCGGTTTCCAGGGCCTGCACTCCGTCGCGCAGGGGTGCCGGCAGGGTGCGTGAAAGCTTGGCACCAGCTGCTTCGGCCGCAGGCGCCAGGGCGTGCAGGCCCAGGTGCCGTAAGGCTCGCAGCCCCAGAGCCAGGCTGAGCGCCTCCTCGTCGGTAAACATCAGCGGCGGCAGCCGAAATCCGGGTTTCAGACAGTAGGCGCCGCCGACACCACGCCGGCCCTCCACAGGAATCCCCAGGTCCTGTAGCCGGGTTACATAGCGCTGCACCGTGCGGGGGCTGACTTCCAGACGGCGGGCCAGCTCCGCGCCAGTCACGCTTTCGCGCGCCTGCAGCAATTCCAGCACAGTCAGCACCCGCATGGAGGGGTCATACATAGATCCAGTCTAAAAGAGAAAAGCGACACGTTCTGACGGCAATGCCGGTTACGCTGTGGGCAGATTTAACCCAAGGAGGTTCATATATGACGATCCACACCATGCCCGCTGCTGTCCTGACGCTTGACGATCTGCTGACCCACTGGCAGGGACACCGGGGGCTGACCCGCCGCGTCATTGAAGCCTTTCCCGAAGACGCCCTGTTCAGCTTCACGGCGGCGCCACCCATGCGCTCATTCGGTGAGCTCGCCTGGGAACTCCAGGGTCTGACCGACTACTGCCTGAAGGGCCTTGCCCAGAATGACTGGAGTTGGCAGCCGCCCCAGGAACCTGATCCCAAAGACCGCTCTGCCCTACTGACTGCCTGGGACGCCCAGACGCCCCGGCTGGCTCAGGCATTGCCACTCGCTGACCCCGAGTGGCTCATGCGCAAGCAGGAGATGGCCTGGGGTCAGCTGTCACCGCTGGAAACTCTTCTGTATGCCATAGACAACGAAAACCATCACCGCGGACAGGGTTACGTGTACCTGCGTGCCCTGGGCATTGAGCCTCCCGCCTTCTACGAGCGTTAAGCCACTCAGCGCACGCCACCTGCGCCTGGACTTCTGGTTCTGGAGCGGAGTGGCTGTGCAGCTGCCCCAGTCATGGGTTCGGGCAGGTTGGTCGGAATTCGTGACGTCCTCAATCTGGCAGGTCGCTCAACGCTACGCCTGCTGATCTCTGTCCCTGGCAACCGACACAGGTCAAGGTGCATCCATATGCTCAGGCGAATGCTGGTTTCTTGCACCAGTCATTACAGGAGACTTTTATGGCCGACACGACCCTGATCCTCAGCGCTTTCCGCCGCAATGCCCGCGTCAACACGGTCCTCCTGTCAACCATGACCTCAGCGGACCTGGATATCAATGACAGCCGGGGCGGCTGGAGCGTGGGGCAGCACCTGGGGCATCTGGCAGGCTTCCGCGCAGGCTGGCTGTCGCACATCTCACCAGCCCATGCCTCCGGGTTACCGGAAGTGGTAGCTGGAACCGAAGAGAACTTCTGGCTCACGACGCGTGACGTCGCGCAGCTGGCCCACGCTCTGGACAAAGGAGACGAGGCTGCGCTGAACGCTGTCCAGGCTGCCCTGGATGAGGGACGTGGTTTTGAAGGTGTGTACACCTCGCACCCCACCGGTTTCCTGATGCATACGGTGGTGCACGACAGCCATCACCGGGGCCAGATCATGTCGCTGCTGCGTCAGGGTGGCCGTTCGCCAGAAGAGATGGACGCGCTCGACCGTCGGACCTGGGCCATCTGGCGCGAGTAGGACTGACCCGACCTGTGCATGCCAGCATAGGGAATGCCTCCATGTCTGACCCTGTCTCTGCTTCCGGCTGCTTTCGCCGTAGTCCGGCTGCCCATCAACGGACCATTGCCTGCACCCGGCGGGATTTTCTTCAACCTGACCCTGACGGCTGAAGAGTGCTCGGTGGTCTGCGAGGAACACCTCGTGCCGCAAGGAGCGCGGGCTCAGCACGGTTGGGTGGCCTTTAAGCTGCACGGACCTTTCGAATTCAGCCTGACCGGCATCCTGGTTTCGGTCCTGGAGCCGCTGCGTGACGCTGGTGTCGGGATCTTTGCGCTGAGCACCTTCGATACCGATTACGTGCTGGTGGCCCGGACTCAGCTTCGAGACACGCTAACAGCTCTGCGCGCCGCTGGGCATACGGTGCTGGAGGCGTAGAACGTCTTGTGCGACCTCTGCCTCAGGTTGCTCTGATGCATCTGCTCCGGTGAACACGCTGAGGCGACACCTGTAAGCTGCTATTGACCACATGCAGGTAGAGTCCTGCCGTGTGGACAGGCAGTCAATGTTTGTAGGGGCGCGAGATCCGGAAGCAACAGCAGCGGAACACCAAAGAGAACAAAGCCGCGCAGCATAAACAAAAACCCCCGCCGGAGCGGGGGCAATTGCATTGTCTGGTACTGGGTCGTCAGGCGGTGGTCTGGGGCATGGGCTGGCTGTGGCCTCCCACGCGGGCCACGGCTTCGCGCACCACGTCACCGGTAATGAGTTCCTGCGAAAGCAGGGCGTCGGCCACTTCGTGCATGGCCTGCTTGTACTCGGTGACAATCTCGCGCGCACGCTCGAAAGCGCGGTTCAGGATGCGTTTGACGTCCTCGTCCACCAGCTGAGAGGTGTGCTCACTGAACATCTTGGGCTTGGCCATGTCCTCGCCCAGGAAGACCGGACCGCTGTCGGTGGTCAGGGCCATGTTCTTGAAGTTATCGCCCATGCCCCACTCGAGAACCATCTTGCGGGCAATGTTGGTCGCCTTGCGGAAGTCGTCCGCGGCTCCCGAGGTCACGCTGCCCATAAACACTTCCTCTGCAGCGCGTCCACCCAGCGCCACGATCAGCTGGTTTTCCAGGCGCTCCTTGCTCATCAGCACCTGTTCTTCCGGCAGATAGAAGGCAGCGCCCAGCGCGCGACCGCGCGGAATGATGCTGACTTTCTGAAGCTTGTCGCTGCCAGGAATCACCGCAGCGGTGACTGCGTGTCCGGCCTCGTGGTAGGCGATGGCCTTTTTCTCCAGGTCGCTGATGGTCAGGGAACTGTTTTCCAGGCCCAGCGTGATCTTGTCCAGCGCACGGTAGAAGTCGCTCATGTCGATCTGCGTCTTGCCGATGCGCGCGGCTTCCAGAGCGGCCTCGTTGGTGACGTTCTTGAGGTCGGCACCACTGAAATACGGGGTGCTCTTGGCAATTTCCTCGACATCCACCCCCGCAGTCAGGGGCTTGTTGCGCAGATGAACCTTCAGAATCGCCTCGCGCTCCTTGAGGTTGGGCAGGTCAATGGTGACCTGACGGTCGAAGCGCCCGGGGCGCAGCAGCGCCGGGTCCAGCACGTCGGGGCGGTTGGTCGCGCCCAGCACAATCACGCTGCTGGATTTGTCGAAGCCGTCCATTTCCGACAGGATCTGGTTGAGGGTCTGCTCGCGCTCGTCGTGTCCGCCGCCGATACCTGCACCACGCTTGCGTCCGATGGAATCGATCTCGTCGATGAACATGATGGCCGGAGCGCTCTTGCGGGCGTCCTCGAACAGGGTGCGTACACGGCTGGCGCCGACACCCACGAACATCTCCATGAATTCCGAAGCAGAAACCGAGAAGAACGGCACATCGGCCTCGCCGGCAATCGCTCGGGCCAGCAGCGTCTTACCGGTGCCGGGAGGGCCGACCAGCAGCACGCCCTTGGGAATCTCAGCGCCAAGCTGGTGGTACTTGGCGGGATTTTTCAGGAAGTCCACAACTTCGATAAGTTCGCGCTTGGCTTCCTCGTGACCGGCCACGTCGGTAAACTTGGTCTGGACACGGTTTTCCTTGCCGTACTTCTTGGCCTTTGACTGGCCAAACTGCATGACGCCGCTCTGGCCGCCCTGGGCGCGCATAAAGAAGAAGTACATCAGGCCGAACAGCAGGAAAATCGGCAGCAGACTGACGAAAATTGACAGCCACTGGCTGGGAGCTTCAAAGCGGTAGTTGACAGCCTTGGCCTCAAGCTGCGGAATAAGCGTGCTGTCGGGCGTTGCAAGGTTTCCGGGCAGCCGCACAGTGAAGTTGGAGACGTTATCGCGTTCCTGCACGCCCTGCGGGGTGTTGACCGGCACCTTGGTGGGGCCGTTGAGCGTAACACTGGCATTTTCCTGCCGGATGATGATGCTCTTGATCTGCCCCTGTTCCAGCAGGGACCTGAACACGTTGTAATTGACGGTGGACCGCCCCATATTCCCGGTTTGTGAAAACATCAGAAACAGGGCCAGCACAAACAGAACGATCAGCCAGGGATTGAGCCGCCTCAAGGGTAAGCCTCCGGGAGAAAGGGTGAAATAGGGCGAGCGGGACGCCACGCGCCCCGTGGACTTGAGTGTACCAAGCTCAAGATGTATGTGTGTCCCGCAGGTTACGGACCGGGTTCACGAATCCCAAAGTTTCGTGCTGGCGCGCTATGCTCGCCTACGATGATCGACGTCGCCACCACCTGGCAACAGGCTTGCACGGCCCTCGCCGCAGGCGACTATGATGCGGCTTTTGCCATTCTGGAAGCGGCCAGCCGCGAAGTTCGTCCGCCTGAACGTGCTCAGCTGGCGGTGTATCTGGCCAGTATTCATGCCCTGTACGGAGACACGGCCACCGCCGAGACCCGCGCGGCGCTGCAACTGGCCCTGCACTACAACCCTGCCTTTCAGGCTGACCCGCTGTGGCAGGCCCTGAACGCTGAACTGGAGGCACGGACCCTTGAGGGGCAGGCGACGCCCCCTGAGCCTGCCGTACGCGAGGCTCCCGAGCCTCTGGCCCGTTTTCACGCGCTATGTGCGCTGGCGCTGGGCGGCGATCCGCAGGGAGCGCTGGATGTTCACGTCACCCCGCAGGAACTGCCAATACATCTGCGCTGGCGTCTGCGCAGCTGGCAGGCGGATGCCCATGAGCAGCTGGGCCAGACTGCAGAGGCCGTGCACCTGTATGCCGAGGCTGCCCACCTGGCAAGTGGCCTGGACCGTGCAGTGATGCTCCAGGAGCAGGCTGCCCTGCTGCTGCAACAGGGCATGAGTGCCGAGGCGAAAGCAGCGTTGGACCAGGCCCGGCCGCTGTACACGCCCGGCACGCTGCCCGAGGACGAAGCCCTGAATCTGGCCACATGGCATTACCTGCGGGCTCAGGCCCTGCTGAATATGGGACAGCCTGACACCGCACACGACATGATCCGTGAGGCTGACCGCCTGGAGCGGCAGTACGGTGATCCCAGCTACGGCGTGGCGCTGGTACGCGGTCAGGTGCTGACCCATCTGGGACAGCCGGAGCAGGCCCTGGCGGCCTTCGAGCAGGCCCTGGCCCTGGCGACCGACGGGGACCGTCCCTATGCCAACCACGAGCTGGGTGTGGCGCTGCTTGACCTGGACCGTCCTGTGGAAGCCCGCGAAAAGCTGGAAGCAGCCCAGCAGGAGCCGGAGTACCCCTATGGCCCCGAGGTCCTGGCGGATCTGGCTGAATGCGACTACCGGCTGGGGCGCATGCATGAAGCCCAGCACCTCGCCGAGCAGGCTCTGGCACTGGGCGCCGTGGTTCCGGCCAGTCTGGTCCTGGGCAGCGTGGCCATGGACTATTACCACCTGGACGAGGCCCTGGATCACTACGAACGCGTGGTGCAGGAAGCCGCGCCCGAGAGCCGCGACTGGATTACGGCTCATCAGATGGCGGCCGATGTCATGGCCCAGCAGGGCTTCCCGAACCCCGCTGCCGCCTATGCACATGCCCAGCAGGCGCTGGCCCATACTCCCGAAAGCGATGACTGGTACGTGACCCTGCGTGACCACCTGAAGAAGGCCGAGGAACTGATGAGCCAGCAGGGTGGACGCATGCTGAACTGAAGGAAGCGCCCGGTCAACAATTCCCGCACTGCACCCTGACAGAAGGAAACAAGGTGTGGCTTTGTCAGCGCCATTATCTTCCACTGAACAGACGCAGAAGCCGCTAAAAAGATCCGGAGTGGACTGGATTCAGCGTTGCAGCTGAGAATGGGGGTGGGCCGCTCAGGTGTCGGTAGGGCGTCGAAGCAACGTTATGGCTGGTTTTCGTGCTTTCAACTCCGGAGGTTTACATGAGCCATGTGCTGCAATGCACCCAGTGTCAGGCAAAAAACCGTGTCCAGGCCGTACCTGGCGGGGCGGTGCCAGTATGTGCCCGGTGTGGGGCAGCGCTGCCCTGGCTGCACGACGGCACCGATGACAGTTTCGCCCAGGACATCCAGGCAGGCGTGCCGGTCCTGGTGGACTTCTGGGCGCCGTGGTGCGGTCCCTGCCGGGTGGTGGGTCCCATGCTTGAGCAGATTGCGCGCGAGCGCCCAGGACAGGTACGGATCGTCAAGGTCAATGTGGACGACAACCCCCAGACGCCCTCTCAGTTTCAGGTGCAGGGCATTCCTACCATGATTATTTTCAGGAATGGCCAGCCAGTGGACCGTGTGGTCGGCGCCGCCGGCAAAGCCGCTATCGAGGCGCGGCTGTTTCCGTCGTGAACTGAAAGCTCCTGCTTTCTCGCGGCGACGGAGGTTTATCGATCAGGTGCCCGTCCTGAAAGGGAAGAGCCTGAAGAACAACACTTATAGGCGGCCCGCGCTCGCGCCTTAGGAGGCTGCCAGTGTGGGCCGCTGAATTCTAAATCTCGACTATTTGCCGTTCAGGGCGTGCGTCAGGCCTGCAGCCACCTGCTTGGGGTCGGCCTTGCCGCCGGTGGCGCGCATGACCTGTCCTGTAAAGAAGCCCATCAGCGCGGTTCTGCCGCTGCGGTAGGCCTCCACCTTGTCGGGGTTGGCTGCGAGCACAGCCTCGATGGCGCCCTGCAATTCATTCTCGCTGAGGCCAGCATTCAGGCCTTCGCGTTCGATGATTACGGCGGGTGCCTCGCCACTCGCCGCTGAGCGGGTCAGGGTGTCGCGCGCCACCCGAGTGGTGATCTGACCACCCGCCAGAAGGCTGGCCAGCGGAGCAAGGTCAGCAGCGCTGATCTTGACCTGGCCCGCACGCACAAGTCCTGCCATGTCATTCACAGTCCAGGAGGCCACCTGACCGAAGGTCGAATCCGCAAGCGCGTCATTCAGGAAGGTCAGCAGCTGGGGATCACGCGCAAGGGTCCGGGCATCGGCTTCCGCTGCTCCCAGGGCTCGCAGGCGGCTGGCTTCTGCCTCCTGTTCGGGGCTGAGCGCATGCACTTTCTGGGGGGCTGCGGGCGCAGGGTCCTCTTTCGGTGCGGTTTTCCTGGGCGCGGCAGCCTGGGGGGCGGCGGTCTGGGCGCCTTTGCCCCAGGTGTCTTTCAGGGTGATGATCCGTCCGAACACCAGGGCGTCCTCGCGGCTGTCCACCGGATCGCGCCAGAAGTAGCCCTGCCGCTCGAACTGGTAGCGGGTGTCCTGTGGGTCATTGGCCACGCTGGGCTCCACGAAACCCTGGTGCACGCGCAGGCTGTCCGGGTTCAGAAAGCGCAGGAAGCCCGCGTCCAGCGAGGACGCTTCGTTCTCGTGGCTCATGTGCTCGGGGTCAAAGTCCGGCGGATTCAGCTCCGAGCCGCTGTCTTCCGGGTTCTCGCCCTCGGGATTGGGCACGCGGAACAGGCGGTCGTAGAGGCGGAACTCGGCGGGCAGGGCCTGGGCAGCGCTGACCCAGTGGATGACACCGCCCGCTTTGGCTTCCTCGCCCAGCAGGGTGGCGTGCACGCGCGTGACCTGACCGGCTTCATCGGTCTCGAAACGGTCAGCTCGGATAATTCCGGCGCCGCGCAGCCGCACGGTTCCGCCTGGCGTCAGGCGTTTGTAGCCTTTGGGCGGATCAGCGTGAAAATCCTCGCGCTCGATGTACAGCTCGCTGCTCAGCGGAACCTGACGCACCGCCTCTTCCGGCGTCACGCGCCGTCCATCAGGCAGACCGACAAGACCGTCAGGTGAGTCACGGATCACGTCGAAGGGCCAGTAGGGAAGACTCAGGGTCCGGGCACCCTCCAGGTCGCTCAGGGTGACGGGCAGCGGGTCAAGCACGGCCATCACACGCGGCGCCCGGTGATTCAGGTCGTCACGCACGGCATTCTCGTAGACACTGATGTCCACGGTGCGGTTGGTGCGGCTCACGCCGATCTGCGCGGCAAAAGCCCGCACGGCCTCCGGCGTCACGCCCAGTCGGCGCTGGGCCCGCAGCGTCGGCATGCGCGGATCGTCCCAGCCGTTGACGACGCGTTCCTCGATCAGCCGGCGCAGCTTGCGCTTGCTGGTAATGGTGTACTCCAGCCCCCGGCGCCCGAACTCGTACTGGTGCGGCCGGGGCTCGAAGCCCAGCTTGTCCATCAGCCAGTCGTAGATGGCGCGGTTGTCCACGAATTCCAGGCTGCACATGCTGTGTGTGACGCCCTCCAGGGCATCTTGCAGTGGGTGCTGAAAGTCGTACATGGGATAGATGCACCACTGGTTGCCGGTGCGGTAGTGATGGCCGCGCAGGATGCGGTACAGCACCGGGTCGCGCAGTTTCATGTTGGGACTGCCGAGATCGATTTTCGCGCGCAGGGCATGCTGACCATCGGCGAATTCTCCGGCCCGCATGCGCCGGAACAGGTCCAGGTTCTCTTCGGGCGTCCGGTCGCGGTAGGGGCTGGGGCTACCGGGCGTGGTGGCGTTGCCGCGCAGACGGGCCATCTCGTCGGGGGAGACGCTGTCCACGTAGGCGTCACCCTGGGTGATCAGCTGCTCGGCGTAGGCGTAGTAGCGCTCGAAATTGTCCGAGGCGTAGTACAGGTGCTCGCCCCAGTCCCAGCCCAGCCAGCGCAGGTCGTCGGCAATAGCCTCGGCGTATTCCTGGGTGGCCAGCGCGGGATTGGTGTCGTCCATGCGCAGGTGGTAGCGCCCGCCGTACTGCACGGCCGTCTGAAAATCCAGAAAGGAGGCAAACACGTGGCCCAGGTGTGCGTAGCCGCTGGGCTCTGGCGGAAACCGGGTCACGATCTGCGGGTACCGGCCTTCCTGAAGGTCGCGTTCGATGATCTCGGTGATGAAATTGGGACTGACGCGGGCCGCAGGCCTGAAGCCGGAACTGTGCCCGGAATGGCCGGGACCGGCGTGGCCATTGGCAGAAGGGTCGTGGGCCGTCATCCCGTCAGCATATCGCCCTGCACGGATGAAGCGGCATGAAACAACAAAAAGGCGCTCCCGGGACAGGGGAGCGCCGGGCGTAGCCGGGATTCAGGCAGCGGGTTGCTCGCTCACGGCGGGTTCGCTGACCTCACCGCGCCGGGCCCGCGCCGGACGCTCGGTGGGCGCGTCGGTCGGCGTAGCGGCAGGAGCCGCGCCAATGCGGGTCAGGGTATCGGCAAAGGCGCGCAGGGCGTCGCTGCTTTCCAGGTCAGCCACAGCGCGGGCATTCAGGGCCCCCAGTTCTTCGCGGGTCACCGCGTATTCAGGCGCCTCATGGCCTTTGAGGCCCTGCAGCACGCTGTAGGCCGTCCGGGCCTCAATGGTCGCACCTTTGGCGGTGGTCAGCGCCGGCTGCGCACTCATCTCGGTCCCCACCAGGGTGATGTTGTCCGGGGAGATCAGGGTCACCCGGTCGCCCCGTTCCTCCATATGGGCCGCGAGTTGCAGCAGGCTGCGCAGATCGCGCATCCGGGTAAACAGGTCCAGGTGCGCAAGCATGGCGCCGGCTTTTTTCAGGGTATCCATATCCGCATTATTATGTTTAAAGCAGAATTGTCAAGAGGCATTCTTAAGATACGTCAGTTCCGCAGGCTGCTTCGGCCAGCCAGCGTCATCTTGACGTTCAGGGTCTGACTGCCCCGCAGCACCGTCAGCGTCACGGTATCTCCGGGTTGATAGGAGCGCACGGCGTACTGGAACTGGCTGAAGTTCACAATGCGTTTTCCGTTGACAGCCGTTACCACGTCACCCGCCAGCTTGCGACCCTGCGGGTCATAGCGCAACGCCTGCAGACCGGCCTGAGCTGCTGGACTCCCGGGTGTGACTCCCGTAAAGAACGCTCCTGGTGTGTCGCCCAGCCCCAGTTTCAGCAGTTCATTGGCTTCCTTGAAATCCTCGGCGCTGAGTTCGGTCAGCAGCATGAAGTTCCCACTCAGGCTGATGCCGATCACCGGAGCCTCGCGCTTGACTCCACGTTGCAGGTCAGCCACCAGAGAATCGTTGGCAGTCACCGGCACGGCGTAACTGGTGATGTCCTGATTACGCCCCTGCACCGTAATGAAGCTCACGACCCCCGTGACCTCGCCCCGCGGATTGAGTACCGGACCTCCGCTGTCTCCGGGACGCAGCGGCGCGGTAAGTTCCAGGGTTCCGGCCGGAAAGTCGGCGCGCCCGGCGTCGGCGTCCAGGCCGATCAGGCGACCGGTTTTGGCCTGCAGGAAGGCGCCGGCGCCGTTGCCCACCGCCAGAGCGGTCTCTCCGATCTGCGGCCGCGCCGTGGCCAGCGGAAGGAACGGGGTCCCTTTCGGCACGTTGACGCGCAGCAGCGCCACATCACGCTGATCGTCAAACCCCAGAACTTCCACCTTGTACCGCTTCCGGTCGACCGTCACAGCTGAAAGGTTCTTGGCGTCAAACACAACATGGTAGGCCGTCAGGGCAAGCCCGTCGTCGGAAATCAGGAACGCCGTTCCAACGCCGTCAGGATCGGTGCAGTCGTTGGGTGGGCAGTCCTCGATGCGCAGGGTGGCTGGACGTACCTTGGGAAACAGCGTCTGAAGCGTACTCAGTTCGCTGCTGTTCAGGGGCGCTGGAGCAGGCCTGGTTTGCCTGAACGCCGGCTGGGCCGGAGGCTCGGCACTTTGCGCGCTGGTGGCAGGAGCCGGGCCAAGAGTGAGAAGCAGAGTGAGAATCAGGACAGGCCGGGTCAGCCGAAAGGCCACCGGTGCGCCAGGCGCTGATGGGTGCATGCCTCATTGTCCCGATGAGCCAGAAGATCTCTGTAACGAACGTTCTGATCGTGTACTGAGCGTCCCGGATTACCCTTTGGGACTGGAAACCTCCGGCGCATGGGAACCCTGCAGTTCTGCCAGGATTCCAGGATCAGGAGCCAAGGATTCCTCCAGGCTCCGCGTGTCGGGACCATGGAGTCCCAGCCATTTTTCAATAAGGCCACCCAGCCGGCTCAGGATTCTTGGACCACTCCACCCGGTGACACAGGCAAAGGCCAGCAGCAGCGCTGGGTCTGGCGCCGGAGAAACGGCCGCGCTGAGCAAGGCGCTGACGCTCAGGGCCGCGATGCCCGCAGCAGTGGCCTGAGCCAGGGCGAGGCGCAGGGGCGGGGCTTTGGGACGCGCAAGCTGACGGGTGAGCTGAGTCAGACTGCCTGCCAGAAAGGTTGCAGCCAGAAGGGGCGCCAGGGCAATCAGAGCGGAGGCAAAGGATACGGAAGAGGACATGGCCAACCTCCTGAGACCGTACAGGACGGCAAAAGAATCGACTCTGTTGTGAACGTAACTGGCCTCTACTTTATATGTCTACAGACATAAATTCAAGCAGGCTGAATTCCAATCTTTGGACTCAGGATGTCTACACTGGCTCTATGTCCCCTGAGTCCGGTGCTGTGTCTCCTGATGAGCTGTCCAGCGCTGTAGCCGACTGGTTGCGCGAACGCAGGGCGGCTCTGGGTCTGCAGCAGGCAGACATCAGCGCCCGTACAGCCAGTCTCAGCGGAGAGACCGGCCGGGTGACACAGCCGTACCTCAGCCGCCTGGAGAGAGGGACACGGCTGCTGTCGTCACTGACGCCCGCGCGTCAGGACGCGCTGCGCCGAGCCCTGGAGCTTACAGCCAGCGAATGGATTGCCCGGACCGGGCTGCCCCTGCTGACTCCTGTGCCAGGCGAGGACGTTCTGGGAACCCTGGAACTCGTGCGCGTTCCGGTCCGGGCTCTGGCCACCGCCGGACTGCCCCTCACCGAGGACTTCGAAAGTATCATCGACCACGAGCTCGTGCCGCTGCGCGACCACCGACCCGGCATGCTGGTGCTGGAAGTGCAGGGTGATTCCATGACCACCGACGGCGGCGCAGGCGGCATCCGGTCAGGAGACCGCATCTATGTGGACGCTGGAGACCTTGATCTGCGCGAGGGCCGCGTCTATGTGCTGCACGTCCCCGGGCTGGGGCTGACCGTCAAACGGCTGCGCCGATACGGCCGGGAGCTGTGGCTGACCAGCGACAACCCGGATCATCCCCCGGTGCGGCCCGAGGAAGCCACCACAGTGGGCCGGGTGTACTACCACCAGCCACGCGGCCATCGCCTCTAGGCCCGTAAGCGCCCGGTATAACAGAAGCAAGATGAGTGAGCCGCTGACCACCGTGTTTGTCTACGGAACCCTGATGCCTGGCGAGCGCAATGCTCATGTGGCCGCGCGGGGCGGGCCCTTTGTGGCCCGCCCGGCTGCGCTGCCCGGATATCGCCTGCTGCACCTTGACCCGGAGGCCTATCCCGCGCTGCAGCCGGGAGAGCCCGGCGAACAGGTCGCGGGTTACGCCCTGACCTACGAACCGGATGCCTGGGCAGCAGCCCTGCCTTTTCTGGACGCTCTGGAAGGCCTCGATGAGGAGCCGCCGCTCTACACACGCGAGCGGGTGCAGCTCCGGCTGCAGGGCGGCCAGACGCAGCCGGCCTGGGTCTACGTCTATGCCCGCACCGAGCGCCTCCAGGGTCCAGGCGTAACTCATCTGCCGGAGGGCCGCTGGACGGTGCTGGACAAACGTACGCGGCCTCATCCCGATCACCGATAACAAACAAAACCGCCGCCCGGTACCGGGCGGCGGAAGGGTTGCCGGAGTTCAGCGAACGATGCGCTGGCCGCGGCGGATCTTGAGCTGATCGGTCAGAGCAATGTACTCGTCGTAGTTCTTGCGCTCGAGGTACTTGAGCAGACGGCGACGCTGGCCGTTCAGAAGCTGCAGGCCCCGCTGACCGTGCTTGTCCTTCTTGTTGGCGGTCAGGTGAACCGACAGGTTGTTGATGCGCTCGGTCAGCAGTGCGATCTGAACTGCGGTGCTGCCGGTATCGTTGGCGCTCTTGGCGTGGGCCTGGATGGTCTGTTGTTTGTCGATCATGGAAAAACCTCTGGTGTTATGAAGTCCCGCGCGCAGCAGCCGGGCAAACAAGGGCCCACCGCTCGCGGCGGCAAACGTGAGCATACCACGCGGAAGACTGGAATCAAGAGGCGCGAAGTAGCCGTCTGCCTTGACAAGGACAAAGGTGACCCCTAGTATTGCTTTCGCCTCTCAGACAAGTGTGCTCGGGTGGCGGAATTGGTAGACGCGCACGTTTGAGGGGCGTGTGGGTAACCGTGTGGGTTCAAGTCCCATCCCGAGCACCAGACAAATGCCGGACGTCCTAGTGACGCCGGCATTTTCCATTGTGTGTCCTGAGGCTGTCATAGGCAGCGCATGTGCTATCTTCTGCAACGCATTGCTGGCGTAACGCAGCGTGAACGCCTGAACCTGGTCAGGGCCGGAAGGCAGCAGCCATAAGGGATGATTCGCGGGTGCCGTTGCTCACCGGCAATGCTTTTTTGTTGCCTGCATCGGCTGTAGAGCTTATCGGGTCAGGCGCTGCAGTTCAGACTGTGAGGCCAGCCGCCGGGCCTCGCGCACCTCGCGCTCGCTCCATAAATAACCGTCGGGACCAGCCCGTTCGCCAAGGTGATGCCACAAGGCAGGAAGGAATTTGGGGTCCCTGGCGAAGGCAGCCGGCCATCTCGGAACAGTCATGAAGAGCTGAGGGGTCATGCCGACACTGTGCTCCTTCACTGTGCGCCTGCTATATCACCGGGACATCTGGCAGGCGTCAGCGGCGGGTCAGGCTTGGTATTCGTTCCTGGTTTTAACTCAGAAAAAATCAGGATGGACAGGAACAACTTTTCTGGACAGTTCCTCAGAGGACACTGCTGCGTTCCAGTAGACAGCCTTCCTGGCAAGGGGCACTTTCGGGAGGGCTGGTCAGATGGTCTTGGGTTGCAGTACCAGGGCCTGCACTTCCCTGACCACAGCCAGCTCGCGCAGCTGTTCGGCGTCAAGGTCACCGGCTTTGGCCAGCGTTTCTGCCTTCTTGCGGTCTACGGTCGCAACTTCCAGTGCTGCTGCGTCTCCAAAGGCTTCGCGGAAGCGGTCCATGGGATATTCCACGCGGCGCGAAACCTTGAGGGTGGCCCGGTACAACTCGGTCTCGGCCTGGGCTCCCGACAGGAGGGCAGCCTTGATCTGGGCCGCCAGTTCGTCGCGCTCGGCTTCCAGACCCAGCAACGTGTCTCGCAGCATGGCGTAGCGTTCCAGCAGCGCCGGAAGGTCCAGGGTCTGGTGATCTGATCCGGCATTCGTCATAACAGACAGGATACGGGCGTCCGCTAACATGCTGCACGTGAGTGACCGTCCTGACTCCCTGCCCCTAGATGCTGCCGACATGCGCCGCCGCCTTCTGGACGCGATCCGGCGGGGCGCGAGCATGGAAGACATCGCCAATCTGCAACCTACCCGCATTCAAAACGCCGAGGCGGCCATCCAGGCCCTGAAAGACGGCAACGCCCGCTTCTTCTCGGGCCAGGGGGGACGTGCCGATGTGGGTGCCAACGAGCGGCGCGCGCAGATTATGGAACAGACCCCCTTTGCAGCGGTGCTGGCCTGCAGCGACAGCCGGGTGCCGGTTGAACTCGTCTTCGACGTCGGTTTAGGCAATCTTTTTGTCGTGCGCGTGGCCGGGAACGTGGTCGGCGAATCGGGACTGGGCACCCTGGAATACGCGACCGAGCACCTGGATGTTCATCTGATCGTTGTTATGGGTCACGAGGGGTGCGGCGCTGTGGCGGCGGCCCTGATGCCCGAAGACGCCCTTGCCCGTGAGCCCGAAAACCTGCAGCGCCTGATCCGGCGGATTCAGCCGAGCGTAGTGGAACTTCCACGGATCCGCGACAAGAAGGCCCGCATGCGGGAAGCCGTGCTGAGCAACGTGCGGCATCAGGTGCACCTGCTGCGCCAGCAGCCAGTCATTCGCGCTGCCGAAGAACGTGGACAGATCCGCGTGATCGGAGCGTTCTATGAGATCGGGTCGGGAGCGGTGGATTTCCTGACTGAAGAAGAAGATCTGCGCCTCTGAGCCGACCATTCCAGAACGAGGCGGGCCTATACAGGCCCGCCTCGCAACGTTGGGAGGCGGTTATTCGGATGCCCCCTCAATTGTTTCGCCCGGAGGGCAAATGCTGCTGGGAACTCGCCGGAGAACAGAGCCCAGGCGCTGACTCCGCGTATGTTTCCGAAGACAGCTACCCCACCGGTCTTAGATCACGAACTCGCCGTTGCGCATGACCGGTTCCCGGCTGCCGTCGCGGGTCAGACCGTCCACGTTCATTTCACTGCTGCCGATCATCCAGTCCACGTGCGTCAGGCTGTCGTTGCCTCCGGCTGCGTTGAACTCCTCGAGGCTCATGTCCACCCCGCCGCGGACGTTGAAGCGGTACGCGCTGCCGATTGCGATGTGGGAAGCCGCGTTCTCGTCATACAGCGTGTTAAAGAAAAACAGTCCGGAGCGGCTGATGGGGCTGGAGTGCGGCACCAGCGCAACTTCACCCAGCCGGTGGCTGCCTTCGTCAGTGTCGATCATCTGCTTTAGGGTGTCTTCGCCCTGCTTCGCGCTGGCGCTGGTCACACGGCCACCTTGAAACTCGATACGAATGCCGTCAATCAGCACCCCGTTGTAGGACAGCGGCTTGGTGCTGACTACCACGCCGTCAACGCGCTCGCGGTGCGGCGCAGTCCACACTTCCTCGGTGGGAATGTTCGCTGTGAAAGTAATGCCGCTGGGGGTGTCGGCCGCGCCACCGCCCCAGATATGATCGTCGGCCAGGCCCACGGTCAGGTCCGTGCCGCCTCCCTGGAAATGCAGCGCAGCGTACTGCTTGCTGGTCAGCAGGTCACGCCGGCGCTTCAGGTTCGCCAGGTGGGTTTGCCACTGCTCGACGCCGTCGGGCTGGTCCGCCCGCGTGGCTGCGAAGATCGCGTCCCACTGCTTGTCCATCGCTTCTTCGGCACTGGCGTCAGGAAACATCAGAGCAGCCCAGCCGGGAATCGGGGCACTGATCAGGTTCCAGTTCAGTCGGTTGGTCATGACCTGCGCCGTATAGGGTTTACGGTAAGCCGCAAGTGTGCGCTGGTACGTCGCCACGCGCTGCGCATCCACGTTGCCCAGGAGGTTGGGATTGGTGGCCCGGATGGCAATCACCGCGCCACCTGCTTCTGCCGTCTCGATCTCGGCGTCTACCCTCCAGCGGCTGATCTGCTCAAAGGAACCTTCTGGCGCCAGTTCAAACCGGGCCAGCTGTATGTCGTCATCATCCCAGCGCACATCTACGAAGCTCGCACCAGCAGCGTAGGCTTCGCGCACCAGCGCACGTGCCAGTGGAGCCGTATCGACTGGAGCCTGAACCAGCACCCGCTGACCTTCCTGAATGCCCAAACCGACGCGTACGGCCAGCCGCGCGTAATTGCGCAGCTTTTCTTCAAATGTCAATGCCATAGCTGGCAGGATATACGCCACTCTCAGGCAGGGTCCTGCCCATCCGGTCACCTGGATGCCTCCCTTGACGGATTCGGGGGGGCCATCTATAGTCTTGGGGCTGGCCGTCGAGGCGTAGCGCAGCCTGGTAGCGCACTACCTTGGGGTGGTAGGGGTCGTGAGTTCAAATCTCGCCGCCTCGACCAGCACAGAACTCCCTCCTAGAGGGAGTTTTTTCGTTTGTATGAGTGGTAGTACGTCTGGGTGGATCTGCCTGATCACCGATGCACGAGTGAGCTGTCGGCATTCGGATGTTCCGGTGAGGTCGCCGTGAACTGAAATCCTGAAGAATCCGTCTGTACGCTCACCTGATAAGGAAACCCGATAGGCTGGGCGGGCTCTCAGCTCAACATTCAGACTCCGGGTTGATAGATGCTGATGCACCACCCCTAACGGGAACACCTTATGACCCCAAATATCCTCCTCATCGAAGACAATCCCGACATTACCAACGTCGTGAAATACGACCTGGAACAGGCCGGGTATCAGGTGATGACGGCAGAAGACGGGTCTTCCGGGCTGACATCTGCCTGGGAAAATCAGCCTGATCTGGTTATCCTCGATCTGGGTCTGCCGGATTTCAGCGGTGAAGAAGTTGCCCGGCGGCTGCGTGCCACCAGCGATGTGCCGGTCATCATCCTGACGGCCATGGACGCTGTGGAGCAGAAGGTCAGCCTCCTGAGAGCCGGGGCCAACGATTACATCGTCAAGCCTTTCTACCCGGAAGAGCTTCTGGCCAGGGTCGAGGTGCAGCTGCGTGCGCGAGCGGGATCAGGTGAGGACACGGCTCCTGGGCCTTCCGTGTCCAGGGAGCCCTCCTTCCCCAATCCCCTGCCAGTCCACCTGCAGTCCAGCGATCAGCCGCACTGGCTCTCGCTCCTTGCTGCCGCCCTGACACATACCACCAGTGGCATCAGCATTACGGCCAATACCGACGAGCATCCAGTCGTGTACTGTAACCCCGCCTTTGAGCGCCTGACGGGGTACACCTCGTCGGAAATCCTCGGCCAGAGCTGGCGTGTGTTGCAGGGTGAACATACCGACCCTGATGCCCTGGTGGGGATCTATGAGGCTATAGAGGCAGGAAAGCCGACTGATCTGGTGATGTTGAACTACAGAAAGGATGGCAGTAGTTTCTGGAGCGCGCTCAATCTTGGCCCGATCAGGAACGAGGAAAATGCCGTGACCCACTTTATCGGGGTACACACAGATGTGACTGACCGGGTCAACACCCAGCGTGAACTGGAGCACCGGGCCTACACCGACATCCTGACAGGACTGGCAAACCGGGCTCAATTCATGATGGAACTTAAGCAGGAAGCGGCCCAGCCAGAAAGCCAGGGCCTGTTCGCCCTGGCGTTCATTGATCTGGACGGCTTTAAAGCCATTAATGACTGTTTCGGGCACGAGGCAGGTGATGAACTGCTCAGGCAGGTTGCACAGCGGTTGAGGGGCGTCGTGCGGAACGTTGACCTGGCCGCGCGTCTGGCAGGTGACGAATTCGTCCTGCTGCTGCGACATGTGGACTCGGACGCCGCCCTTGAACTGATTGCGCAGCGGACCCTCGCGGCATTCCAGCCAGCCTTTGAGCTGGAAGCATTTTCGGTGACTGTGCACGCCAGTGTTGGCCTGGTCCGCCATCGTCCGGGGGAGAGCGCCGTGCAGATGCTGTCAAGGGCGGATCAGGCCATGTATCAGACCAAGCGACAGGGAAAGAATGACTTTACTCTGGACCTGACGACGCTGGGGTAGAACGGCGTAGGCCGGGATGTCTTCCGGTTTATGGCGTGGACGTCACGGCCAGTCATACAGTGTATGAGACGAAGGAACCTCTTTCCACGGTGCCCCCATCGGCAATAGCTGCATCAAACAATGACGCCGCTGAAGGTAGAGCAAAAAAGTTTGACGTACGCTGCTGGAAAATGACCCGGCTTCAAGCTTCTGCCCGGCAACCCTGCGAAGGCTGACAAACAGCCTGAGGGGTACATTTCTGCCTCTGGGGAGGTGCTGGTGTTCCTTCCCCGCTCAGGTCAGCCTCCGGTGTGATCCTTGACCACAGGCCGTCCTGCTTCAGTCCAGGCCTTCATCCCGCCGTCCAGATGGGCAACCTTCGTATAACCCATCTGCCGGAGGGTATCGGCAGCCAGCGCAGAACGACCTCCAGCCGCGCAGTGCAGGATGATACGCCGGTCAGGGTCGAACTCGCTGCGGTGGTAGGGGCTGGAGGGGTCTGCATAGAACTCCAGCATGCCGCGCGGTGCTGTCACTGCCCCTGGAATAGTACCTGTCTGAGCCTGTTCACCCGGCTCGCGGAGATCAATCAGGACAGCGTCGCCGCGCTCAAGTTCTGAGGCAACCTGGTCAACCGACAGGTTCTCGATCCGGGACTTGGCCTCCTGAATCAGTTGAGTAGCGGTTTTCGTAAGCATCTGCTCCTCCTTGATGGGCCGGGTGGAAACGTTCTGGTTCATGCAGGCGCGCCTCTACAGCCCTGCGTATCCCAGCCGGCTCTGTCTGATACACAACGCAGAATGTGAGTCTCAGCGCGGATGAAAATCAGGGAGGAGGTCCGGGCAGCCTGGAACAATCGTTCCACTTTCAGTTGCGGTTGGTGGTCAGGGCTGTTCCTTTCGGAACCAGGAACGACACTGCAACCTGGGCGGGAGCTGAATGTGGGTTGCCGACCACCGCGTAATCGCCTGGAGCTTCACGCCAAGTCTCACCGGTTTTGAAGGTGCGTTCGCCATTGCGGTCACGAACGACCATCTGTCCGGCAAGAACGGTCACGAAGCCAGGACCACCGTGGGTGTGTTCTGGTGTGAAGGCGCCTGGTGCAAAGTCGAGGATCAGCTGGTGCAGGTCATAGTGTGCGGGTACGCTGTTGACCTCAAAGTTCGAGCGGCTGACGGTCGTGGGTCCTGGAGGCAGCTGCTGGTTGGCCCCCCCTTGGTGTGTCATCGTCAGTGCGGCTCCTTTCGGAAGCATGAAAGTGGCCAGGACGCGTGCAGGGGCTGTCCCGGCGTTCCCGACTTCGGCATAGACGCCGGGCTTTTCGGCCCAGGACTGACCTGCTTTGAAGCTCTGGGTCTTGCCTGTTTCCCGTACGGTAATTTCCCCACTTATGACGGAGACAAAGCCCAGACCACCGTGGGTATGTGCGGGGGTAAATGCGCCCGGGGCGAAGTCAAGCACCAGCTGGACAACCTCCATAAGAGAGGCATTTTCAAGTTTGGTATTCAGGACGACGGTGGCTCCTGCTGGCGTCTGTGCGGTGGTTCTGTCAGTTGCTACGGTACATGCGACCAGCGTCAGGCTGAGAAATATTGCCCGCGAAGTGTGCATAGTGGGTTCTCCTCAAGAAACCGGGAACTGCTGCGTAGGCATACTGTCCTGAAAACAAGGTCTCACTGCACCGTTTGGAAGTCGCCCAGGATGAACTGATACGCATTCAGTGCCGGGTCATACACCGCGTTGAAAGTGGTGGGATAACGGGTGGTGTGGCCCAGATTGCGGGGAAGCGGCACCGGCAGTGAAAAATTCTGTTTGCTGAGCAACAACTGCTGCGTCACCATGGGCTCCAGGAAAATGAATTTGCCCCAGTAGGAGCCAGCGATCATCACCTTGTCGAATAGCCCGGGCTTGAACTGGCCGGGAGCCGAGAACTCCGACAGAGGGACACTGTGGAATCCCATAGTCGGTACGCAGACTGCCTGGGGTGGTACTCCCGGGGGCACTGGCGGCGCCCATCCCTGCGGCACATCCGCGTTATTGATTTGCGTCATGTCCTTGCAATCAATAGAAGTCGCGTCTGCTTTGCTGATGCCATGAAAATGCAGGTCAAAATGCGGGGTGTTGTACCTCCCCTCCGGCTCGTGTCCATGTGGATTCCAGTCGAGTCCCACATGCTGAAGGAAGGTCGTCTGCTGGACAGCTGCCGGGAAGTCAATCTGGGCAATTACCGGATTTCCACTGACCGGCCCATTCTGGATTGTTGCCATCGGTAGGGTGATTCCAGTCTGGGTCACCTGTCCATTCGGGCTGATTTTCGCCCAGGTACGGACGGCCGCACCGTTTACGGTCTGGACCTCACCCTGAACGACGGTATCGCTCATAATAAGGCCGCATGAGCTCAGAGCGGCGCTGATGCAGAGGCCTAAGAGGAAAAACTTCGTATTCATACGGTTCTCCTTTTAAATTCTCCAGATGGCTCGTCGCATCTCGCCACGGCGGTGCAGGTGACCCAACAATTCCCCCTTGCTGCTGGTTCAAATGACGTGTCTACTGGTAGAGGCCGGATTCAATCGAGACCAGAGTATCTTTTTATAGAGTGAATTGAACTGCCTTTTATCGAAATCTCGTTCCGATAGGACCTCAAGTAGAAATTCAGAAAGTAAATTAAATTCTGTTTTTTAAATGGTGATGCCCAGTAGTAGAAAATTATCTACCAATAACTATTTCTGAGCTTAATTGAATTATTGCGAAACAACATATTTATATCGTTCAAGTGCTTCCGCCTGGAGACTCGGGTGAGGACATTATTGCTCATGTAATGAGGTGTAGACTGCACTCTCGGCAATCGGGTCGTGCTGCCGTGTGCAACGGTGAATTAATTCATATTTATACTTATCCTGAGAAAGTTCAAGGTCGGTTGATGATAGTTGACTAAAAGTCTCTTTATTTTGTGGATAAGCTTTTCGTATCTGGCCACTTTTTTTGAAGGAGAGCGGCTTCAATATTTAAGTCTGGAAAGAAATATTTGCTCTTGCTGCCACGATTTTACGGTTGTCAGTATTTTGGTAGCGCATCGCTGCAAGGCCCCGCTTTGCAATATCCAGGTCCAAAGCGGGGCCTTTTGATGAGTATGAGTACTGGTTTCTCAGTGTTGGCGGTTGTTCAAATCTGACGCTGCAGCATATCCACGTGCGCAGTTTCCAGCCGATACAGTGAACTGGACATCTAACGGTGTTTCACCAGACGGTGAGGTTCAAGGCCGATAAACCAGGCGCCCCCTGCACTCAGCAGGGCAAGGGCGCTGGCTGGCCAGAGCAGCGCAGGAGAGTGAACAGACAGCGCCCATACCAGCACAAGGGCTGCCAGAATTCCCACAGATGCATCGGCCAGCGGTAAAGGCGCACGCCAGAACAGGGGCCGGTCACGGTAATGCAACCGCTTGGCGGTGCTGCGTAGCGACAGGACAACGGAGGCAACGGCCACAGCCGATATCAAAGCGAGCAGGTAATGCAGATCAGACATGCAAAGAAAAATTGTAAAGCCTGTCTGGCCTGACTAAGGAGAGTGGCCGCCCGTTTGGGTGGGGTGCTCCTCAGTAAGAGACAACCGTACCGTGCGGGTCAATTGCAAAGTCCTGCACGCGGCCACTCAGCCCATTACGCTTCATCACACTGTGCAGATAGGTGTGGAGCCTGGACGTTGGCTCACGGGTGTCATGGAAGCAGAGCACCGTAGGTCCGGCACCGCTGAGCGCGGCTCCCAGGGCGCCGTAGCGGTGAGCGTCATCGAGAATGTCGCTCAGACCGGGCACCAGCGGCGCGCGCCAGACCTGATGGATGTAATCCTGCATAGCGTGACGCAGCAGATCCAGACGCCCCACACTTAATGCCGCGGCCAGCAGGGCTGCATGAGACAGGGCATGCACTGCGTCCGCCCGGCTGTATTCACGGGGAAGTACAGCCCGGGCTTTGCTGGTAGAGAGCTCAAAGTCGGGAATCAGGACCGTTACGCCCAGATGAGCGGGGGGGTCAAGCCGGACATAGTGCGTTCCCAGCTTGTCCAGCGTGGCAATGACGATGCCGCCGAACAGCGCGGGC
Organism: Deinococcus deserti VCD115; assembly: GCF_000020685.1. Classification (NCBI taxonomy): domain Bacteria; kingdom Thermotogati; phylum Deinococcota; class Deinococci; order Deinococcales; family Deinococcaceae; genus Deinococcus; species Deinococcus deserti. The sequence goes on from NC_012526.1 coordinate 139,581, forward strand.
GCGACATTGTCCGGGTGGCCTTCCTCCCTCGCTGCGACGTCCAGTACAGTTTCGTGGTCCAGCGGCCGACCCAGCAGTTCATTCCCAGCCACGATTCCGGCAATCAGCGCCGCGGCGCTGGAGCCCAGGCCACGGGCCAGTGGCACCTCGGTCTCGATCTCTATGCGGGCGGGAGGAAGCGTCCGTCCGGCTCGCTGAGCCGAAAGCAGCATCGCCTGATAGACATAGTTGCTCTCGTCAGCAGGAGTGTTTTCCAGCTCCGGGCCACAAGGCACAACCTCGGTGACTTCCTGGGGCGTCACTCTCAAGGTCGTGTAGAGCGGCACACTGAGCCCCAGGCTGTCGAATCCTGGACCCAGGTTGGCGCTGCTCGCCGGAGCCCGCACCGTGAAGCCGCGCGGGACAGAGGCCACACCTGCACCAGAGGTCAGCCGCTCGGTCAAAGGATGCTCTCCAACACGCGGTCCATCTGAGCTTCAACGGCTACTGGTGTCGCGACATGACGCATGGCGCTGTTGGGATCTTTCAGGCCGTTTCCGGTCAGGACTGCCACGATGCGCTGCCCGGCGGGCAACTGTCCGGCTGCATGGCGCTTGAGCAGCCCGGCGACCGGCGCAGCACTGGCCGGCTCGCAAAACACACCCTCGCGGGCCACCAGTTGCTGGGCTTCCATGATTTCGTCATCAGTCACCATGTCAAACAGACCGCCGCTCTCGCTGACTGCCGCACGGGCCAAATGAGCGCTGGCTGGGGCCCCAATACGGATCGCTGTGGCCAGTGTCTCTGGATTTTCAACCCGGTCAACCCCCCGCGCCAGTGGCGCTGCACCGGCAGCCTGAAACCCGTACATACGAGGCAGAGCCTCCATCCTGCCGGCACTGCGGTACTCCCGGAAGCCCATCCAGTACGCACTGATGTTCCCGGCATTGCCTACAGGAATAGCCAGAATGTCCGGGGCACTGCCCAGCTCATCCACGATTTCGAAAGCGGCCGTTTTCTGGCCCTGGAGTCGGTACGGGTTGACGCTGTTGACTAGGGCAATGGGGTGGGAGGCACTGATGTCGCGCACAAGATTCAAAGCAACATCAAAGTTGCCGTTGATTGCCACGATACGGGCTCCGTAGGCCATGGCCTGAGCCAGCTTGCCCAGCGCAATGTTGCCGTCAGGAATCAAGACGATGCAGCGCAGTCCCGCGCGGGTGGCATAGGCAGCTGCGGCCGCACTGGTGTTGCCGGTGCTGGCACAGATTACAGTGTCGGCACCGTCTTCCATAGCTTTGGCTACAGCCATGACCATGCCGCGGTCCTTGAAGCTGCCAGTGGGATTCAGGCCCTCGTACTTCAGGTACAGCTCACAGCCCAGTTGCTGGCTCAGGTGCGGTGCATAAATCAGGGGCGTACTGCCTTCGCTGAGGCTGAGCAGAGGCGTGCGGTCGGTCACGGGCAGATAAGAGCGGTAACGTTCAAGGAGTCCGGGCATCTAAGGAAAGCCTCCACATGCCGCATGGCGGCGGAATGAGGTCATGCTACCTGCCCACTCGCAACAGGCTCGTTCGGCGGTAAGACAAATGCAGTTACGCTACGTCGTGCCATCAGCTACGCGTCAGAGATGAGGCAATCAGACTCATCTCTGAAGGCCAGACTTAGCTGGTATTTGCGGGACATCCATCCCGTCTTCGCACGCCCTTGAGAAAGTACTGCTTTGCACATTAGAGGCCCTTGGGGAGTCTCATGCTGCGCTCAACAACGAAGCAAATTCATCGTTGAGCAAACGACTTGGAGGAAACGAACATGGGTTGGATTATCACTATTCTGGTTGGTGCACTTTGTGGTTGGCTCGCGAGCCTCATCATGAAGACCGATGCTCAGCAGGGCGCTGTGGCAAACATTTTGATCGGTATTGTTGGCAGCATCCTGGCGCAGTTCCTGTTTGGCAACATGTTGAACATCGGCGGCGACGCGGCCGGAAACGGCTTCAGCTTCTGGAGTATCGTCTGGGGTGTTGTTGGCAGCGTACTGCTGATCGCTATTCTCAAGGCACTGCGCGTTCTGCGCTAACGATCCGTTCTTCAGCCGGGCACCTCGATCAGGGGTGCCCGGTTTTGTTGGGCCCGGAAGAGCGGCAGGCGCCTCTTTCCCTATAAGGGGCTTGGTGTGCTACAGTCGGAAGGCTTGCCCGTTCCCGTCCGGCGCGGCGGACGCCCCGAAGAGGGACACGGCCCCCGGACAGTGCCAAAAGGAACAGGCTCAAGAAGGAGAATTCACTATGGCAAAAGTGTGTGAAGTGTGCGGTAAGGGACCGATTGTTGTGAACTCGGTTATCCGCCGTGGTAAAGCCCGTGCAGCGGGCGGCGTCGGTCGTAAGGTCACAGGTATCAGCAAGCGTTCGCAGAAGCCTAACCTGCAGCCTCTCACGGTTACCCGTGGAGGCGTGAGCCTGCGTCTGCGTGTATGCAGCAAGTGCCGCAAAAGCGTCAGCGCAAGCTAAGAACCCATAATGAGAGCACCCCCGGTCAACGTGAACCGGGGGTGCTTTCTGTTGGGTCCATCCCGTCAGCGCGGCGGGTCCTTCCGGAAGCTGGCCGCCAGCAGCAGCGCCGTTCCCAGGACCACGCACATATCTGCCAGATTAAAAATAGGGAAGTCTCCCTGACCCAGTGCGCGGGTGATGGCGCTCAGGAATGGGGCGTGAATCATATCGGTTACCTTGCCGAAACGAAGCCCGTCAATAGCATTCCCTATGGCACCTGCAGCGATCAGACTCAACACCAGGCTCAGGAATCGCGTCTGAGGACGTAGGGTTACGTAGACCAGAAGGCCCAGCCCGACCAGCAGGCGGATCACTGCCAGCGGAACGGCGCTGCCGCTGAACATGCTCCAGGCGGCTCCGGTGTTGAAGGTCAGCACCCAATCCAGAATG
>NC_012526.1:147500-162500 GCF_000020685.1 Deinococcus deserti VCD115
ATGACTCGGAGTTCATGGCCCGGAGGCTACCACCACTCCCTCTTGGTTGAACTTCAGAGCACGTTCAGCAATCTCTTTCCATTCCACAGCCGTCTGGCGACCGGCTTCGAAGTCGTCCTGCAGCGCTGTGTGAAGTGAACGCAGGTCAGGATTGTCCTTGCTCAATTCCTGCCTGGTACGACTCGCAATCAGGAAAATCAACCCTGCCCAGCCGCTGGCCTAAGTCAGTGTGGACCAATGAGAAGCAGGGTTGGGTGCAGTGACCGCTGCATGCCCGACTGAATCTCAGTGTCCATCCTCGAGCTGCTGTGCCTATCGAAGCGTTCGGCTACGTGCTGACCATGCCGGAGCACATGACATTACTGCGATGGATACCTGGCCAGAAGCATTGCCTGCTCAGGCGGCCCGGGTTCTTAGTCTGCTGTATGCCACGATTGAACGCCACGAGGGCAGGCTACCGGCCCCAGATCTGCCGCTTCATGCTCGTCTGGCACGTCCCTGGGGCGTTGCTGAGCATGCAGATCGTCTGCGGCGTGCCCTGGTGTTGCTGTCCGATCACAAACTGAATGTCAGTGCGTTTACCGGTCGTATCGCGGCAAGCGGTGGCGCGAGCCTGCATCATGCAGCCCTCTGCGCCTTGCAGGGCCCGGCTCATGGTCTGGCAGCACCGGATTCCTATGAACTGCTGGATCACGCGCTACTTCGTGGCCCGCACATAGCCCTAAAGGACGCAACCCGCCGCACAGCAGGATTAGCAGGCTTCGGGCATCCGCTGTATCCAGCTGGAGATCCCAGAGGAAAAGCTCTGATAATGGCACTCCAGGAGTCTCATGCCACAGCGCCCGGTGTACGGATGGCTCTGATCCTGGAGGAAATGCTGCGCCAGGAGACCGAAATGGTTGCGAATGTAAATCTTGCTCTGGCAGCACTGATTCATGCCCTGGGACGCGACTCAGGGGACGCTCTGACCCTGTTCGCTCTGGTCTGCGCCGCCGGCTGGCACATATACTGGAAAGTACCCGCAGTGAACAAATGACTCGTCCGCGTGCCCGGTATGTATGCCCCTGACGGCATGCCACAGATCTTGAGGAAGCTACAGACAATAAAAAAGCCGCCTCTTGGGCGGTGATGTAAAAAATATAGCGCCTTATGCGCTATGCGTCAAGAAGATACGTCGCGATCACGGTAAAACTCAGCGTCTACAGGCTGTGGGAGCGATGCTGATGATCTGCTTACGCTTGTGCAGTTGAAGTAGATGGTCCATTCCGCTGAGCCTTAGCTTTGCTGCCTTAGAACGCGGAACTCCCGGTTATTTCCCAGCGCCGGCCTATGTATTTCTTTGTGGTCTGATGTTCAGCTGTGCTGAGAAACTGCCTTCCACTGCGTGTCACACACCAGTGCAGATACGCAAGCCTGCATCTGTTCATCCAAAACAGCTGCTACTGAATACGTATGAAGCAGCTTTCTGTCCGGAGGGCAGCACCGACAGGTTGCCCTGTAGAAGATTCAGTCCAGCAGCGGCAGCAGCGTCACCACAGCCGCGACAGTCAGCACACTGCCCAGGGTACTCAGCAGCACCACGCCTGCCACAGTGTCGGTGTCCGCCTCGTACTCACGGGCAAGCAGCAGGGCATTGACCGCCGTAGGCATGCTGGCCGACAGTACCAGAACCGCCAGCCCCGGACCTCGCAGCCCCACAGCGGCGCCGCATCCCAGCGCGATAACTGGACCTGCTATCAGGCGCGCGGCACTTGCCAGCCAGATATGCCGGGTCAAGCGCGGCCAGCCACCTGCACCCAGCTGCAGCCCCAGGGACAGCAAGACCATGGGCAGGGTGGCCTGTGCAAGCAACTCCACGCCGCGAGTAATTCCCTCTGGAAGGGTGATGTGTAGCCCCCGCAGGACGAGAGCTACTCCCGTGACCCAGATTGCTGGCAGACGCAACAGATTGCGAAGCGTCTGGCGTGCTCCAGCTCCGCTGCGTCCCAGGCTGTAGATGGCCGGTGCCACGGCGTACATCCCAATGAAAGAGGCCAGAAACAATACGGTGGCCCGGTCGAAGCCCGCCTGCCCAAAGGCAAAGAGGGCGATAGGAAGACCCATGTTGCCACTGTTCCAGATGCCAACGCTGGCACTCAGGCTGCGGCGCTCGGCATCCGCTCGTCCCAGGCCCAGGACCCAGCCCAGGAGCAGGCAGCCGCTCAGGGTCAGGAGGTAGGCGGTACCCAGTTGAACGGCTTCGGAGGCCTTGATGGGCGTACGCAATATCACGTCCAGCACCAGCGCCGGAGAAAGCAGGTACAGCGTCACGCGTGCAATGGTGACCTGGTCAATTGGAAACCGGGAGGCGAGCAGGGCCCCAAGCCCAGCCACCAGAAACACTGGCAGCAGCACAGTCGTCAGGGCTTGAAACACGCCTGCCATCCTGTCACGTTGGCGCCGGGGGAAACGCGGGCCTGTCGGGACGAGCTCTGGAGATGCCAGGGCAGTGCCCGGCTCGTCTGTTTTCCTGGATTCAGGAAGGGCCAGGAGTGAAGGCGCATCAACCAACGAAAAAGCCCCCAGTACGGGGGCTTTGTTCTTTGCGTCTGGGGATCAGACGGCGAGCACCTGACGGCCATCGTAGTAGCCGCAGTTGGGGCAGATGTGGTGGCTCAGCTTCTTGCCATGGCACTGGGGGCAGTCATTCATGGCAGGAACCGTGAGGGCGTGGTGGCTGCGGCGCATGTCGCGCTTGCTCTTGCTGGTCTTCTTCTTGGGAACGGGGTGCTTGGCCATTTTCTTTCTCCTGGGGCCACTCGGCGTGTCCCGCCGGGGCATCTTCTCGCTGGGGCGACTCGGCCCACCAGGGCGAGACAACAGGGGGGAGTATAGCACAACCGGACAAGTAAGCGGAATCCAGACCGGGGAGATGTGAAGTGCTGCCATTCGTAGCGTCTGGAAGCCGTTTATCGTGAGGGTATGAGGGCGACGCCACCGGGCAGTCAGTCAGGCTCAGGGGAGCTGCGGAATGCATGAGCTGGCGCCTCCTCTGACGCTGGAGCAGGGCCTGCGCTGGCTTGACCTGATCGGGATCCTGGCCTTCGCCATGTCAGGCGCGCTGCTGGGTGTACGTAAGCGCTTTGACCTGTTTGGGGTCGTGGTGCTGGGATGCGTTACGGCAGTAGGTGGAGGTGCCATCCGTGACACGCTGACTGGCCAGACGCCCCCACTGTTTCTGCGTGACGAGACCTACCTCTGGATGGCGCTGCTGGGTGCCGGGCTGGGATTTGCCCTTGGGGAAGGCTTGGCGCGGTTTGAGCGGACCCTCAGCGTCTTTGACACCGTCGGGCTGGCGCTGTTTGCCGCTTCTGGTGCGGTAGGTGCCATCAATTTTGGGCTGGGGCCATTGGGCGTGGTATTTGCCGGCATGCTTAGCGGTGTGGGAGGTGGGATCGTCCGCGACCTGATCGCCAACGAGGTGCCGGAGGTGATGTACCGCCGGGACCAGCTGTATGCCACGGCTGCCGCTGCTGGAGCCCTTGTGGTGGTGCTGCTTCACCCTCACGTCACGTCGTTTCAGGCGCAATTGGGCGGCGCCTTGACGATCGTGGCTCTGCGCTGGCTCTCACGGCGCGGCTGGGTCAGCCTTCCGGTACGCCGCGTGCCAGGGGCTCGAGACTAGGGATTCGTGGTTTGAGGTTCATGGTTGGGCGCCACGCCAGGGCTGCCCTGAGCACACTGCTGCCAGCGGCGAGTTTTTTCCTGCAACTGCGTTCGAAACACGCTTTCATGATCTGGTGTGGGGCAGGGAACTGGAACGCTGGAAACGGTAGTGGGAGTCAACGAAAGCAAGTTTCATAGCGCTCGCCTTGAGGAGGCTACCAAGCTCATGGAAGCTTCTTCCCGGGAAGACGGAAGGAGCTGACCCGGACTTTAGGCGTCCAGTGGTCGGGCTGATTTGGTACGCACCAGTGCAAAGGCCTGTCCCCCCAGGATGGCAACCAGAGCGGCGCCGGCCAGGGCCAGTCCAAGGGCGCCAGGGAGGCCGATCTCGTGCGCCACAAACCCGATCGCTGGTGGGCCCAGCAGGAATCCCCCATAGCCGATGGTCGCCACCTGTGCGATGCCACGTCCGGCAAGCGCGTGCCCGGCGGTGCCATACATCACCGGCACCACATTGCTGAGCCCCAGCCCGGAAAGTGCAAATCCGAACGTCGCCAGCAGCGGATCGCGCGTCAGCAAGGCTACGCCGAGCCCAGCTGCGGCCAAAAGCGAGCCTCCCCGAACTGTAATTTCGTCGCCCAGCCGGGCACGCAGACGGTCCCCAAACCAGCGGCCCAGCGTCATGGCCGTCACGAACGCCGCATATCCCAGCCCGGTGTTTCCGCCCTGAACTTCCAGGACATCCCGGAAATACAGCGCGGCCCAGTCATAGTTGGCGCCCTCGGCAAGCATGCCCAGGAAGCACAGACTGCCCAGCAGCAGCACGGCCGGGCTCAGGCCAGCAGGGGGATGCGGTGCGCTGACCGAGTCCTGGGTCTCCGGGCTGGCCCTGTCGGACAGCAGCAGGCGGCCGGCAAAGAAGGCGGTCATGGCGGTCAGCACCACCACCACAAGCACATGCGTGAGGATCGGAACGCGGCCTACCAGTACTGTTCCCAGCGCGGCTCCCAGGACTCCACCCAGGCTGAAATACGCATGCAGCCGGCTCATGATGGGACGGCTCAACCGGCGCTCTACTGTGACTCCCTGAGCGTTCATGGCGACGTCCAGGCTGCCGTTGATTGCGCCCAGCACCAGCAGAGCGACAGAGAGCGCCGGAAGGTTGGAGGTCAGAAACGGCGGAGCCAGCGCAAGCATGCAGGCCACTGCCATGACTGCGGTGACTCGGTGGCTGCCCCAGCGTGCTGTCCAGCCGCCCGTGAACGGCATGCTGATCAGGCTGCCCAGACCTACGGCAAGGAGTCCCAGACCGATCTGCGCTTCCGTCAGGTTCAGCTGATCGCGTATGCCTGGAATATTGACGGCCCAGGTCGCGAACAGAATCCCGTTAATCAGAAAGATGGCACTGACAGCGCGGCGGGCCTGTTCAGCGCGGGCAGGGTCAGGAGTAGGCAGGGGAGTGGCCGTCACGTCAGAGAACCTCAGGGCAGAAAGGGTAACTGATCTGAAACGTTTCAGATCAGTGCCCTGTACGCTAGCATTCCTGTATGCCACCTGCCAGACCTCCTGCTGGCCCACGCCCGGGTCCGGCTTCTGCCGGCAGTGGCCGGGTCACCCTCAAGGATGTGGCCCGGCACCTGGGGGTCTCGGTTGCCACTGTCAGCAACGCATACAACCGCCCCGACCAGCTGTCTCTGGAGCTGCGCGAGCGGATCCTCAAAGGTGCCCATGAGCTGGGGTACAGCGGTCCGGATCCCCTGGCACGCAGCCTCCGGCGTGGCCGGACCGGGGTGATCGGGGTGGTGTATGACGCGCCTCTGGATTACGCCTTTGCTGACCCCGCTGCGGCCCTGTTTCTGGGCAGTGTCGCCCATACCATTCAGGAACAGGGGCTGAACCTGCTGCTGCTGGCCTGCCCTCACGGGCCCCAGCCGGTTCATGGTGCCAGCGTGGACGGATTTATCGTGTATTGCGCCGCTCAGGGCAGCGAACTGTTGCGCGCGGTGCTGGGCCGCCAGCTGCCCACGGTACTGGTAGACCAGCATCCTGTTGGCGGCGCCATGCTGGTGGGAATTGAAGATGCGGCCGGCGCCAGGGCTGCCGCCGCACATCTGGCAGCGCTGGGCCATACACACATAGGTGTGCTGTGCCTGGGGCTGAATCAGCCGGGCAGCCTGGGCGCGACGCCGGAAGGAAGCTACCGCACCACGACTGAGCGCCTGAATGGTTACCGGCAGGGCGCGCCGCAGGCCACCCTCTTCCTGGTAGAAACGCTCCAGAACACCCCCGAAGAGGGAGAGCGCCGGGCGCGGGAAGTGCTGCAAGCTCAGCCGGAGGTGACAGCGCTGCTGTGCATGAGTGATGTCCTGGCCCAAGGCGCCCTGCATGCAGCCCGTCAACTGGAGCTGGTGGTGCCGGCAGATCTCAGTGTGATCGGCTTTGATGACCTGCCCAGCAGCGCGTCGCTGGACCTTACCACCGTCTGGCAACCTACCAGTGACAAGGGCGAGCAGGTGGGACAGGCTGTGCTGGCGCTGCTCCGGGGTGACCACCCGGCCGATGTGACACTGCCGACCCGTCTGGTTCTGCGGGGCACAACTGCACCAGCTTCCCGGAGTTCCCAGGACCAGAGCACTGGAGATGGGTAAGCCCAAACCTGAAGAGGCTGGCAAGAGTCAGGGCCCAGCGGTGTGCCGTACCCTGTGCAGCATGAAACTTCTGGTGGTAGGTGGAGCAGGGTACATCGGTTCGCATACAGTCCGGCAGCTGCGCCGGAGCGGACATGAGGTCGTCGTGCTGGATAACCTCTCCAGCGGACACCGGGAGGCATTGCCCGAAGACGTCACGCTGGTGCAGCAGGATCTGCTGGACGCTGAAGGAGTCAAAGCCACGCTGCAGGCCCACGAGCCGGACGCGGTGATTCACTTTGCGGCCCTGATCGAGGTGGGCGAGAGCATGCGTGCCCCGGCACGCTACTACCGCAACAATGTGGTAGGCAGCCTGAACCTGCTGCAGGCCATCGTGGAGACGCGCAAGATTCCGCTGGTGTTCTCCTCCACAGCCGCCGTGTACGGCACCACGGACGCGGTACCGATTCCCGAGAACGCTCCCATGCAGCCCGAGAGCGTGTACGGCGAGACCAAGCTGATGACCGAGCGCATGATCCACGCCTTCCACACCGCGCATGGGCTGCCCTACGTCATCCTGCGCTACTTCAACGTGTGTGGCGCTGCCCCCGAGGGCGACATCGGCGAGGCCCACGCCAACAAGACCCACCTGATCGAACTCGCGGCCCTGACTGCCCTGGGCCAGCGCGAGAAGATGATGATCTTTGGGGACGACTACCCCACCCCGGACGGCACCTGCATCCGGGATTACGTTCACGTGCAGGACCTGGCGGACGCCCACGTACTGGCGGTTGAGGCGCTGCACAGTGGCAAGACGCAGGCCGCGACCTACAACGTTGGCTTAGGACACGGCTTCAGCGTGCGCGAGGTGCTTGACGCAGTGGACGCGGTCACCGGGAAGCCCCTGACGCGTGAACTGGCTCCCCGCCGCGCCGGTGATCCACCCCGGCTGGTGGCCGACGCCACGCGCATCGTGAAGGACCTGGGCTTCAAGCCGCGCTTTACCGATCTGCAGGAGATCGTGCAGACAGCCTGGACCTGGCACAAGAGCCATCCACATGACTTCCGCCGCTAGGGGGTAACGGGGCGCGGGGCCGACATGGCCAGACGTGATTCAGTGCGACTCAGGATGCTGGTGCGTCCCGATCACGTGATGGTGATGCCACGCGTCCCGTACGCTGGGGTGCATGACCCAAGCTGACCTGTCGTCCCACATCGAGCGGGGCCTTTCGGACCTGCGCAACCTGGTCGCGCTGCAGAGCGTCTCCGCGCAGGGGCGCATGCTGCCCGAAACCGCGGCGTTCGTGACCGGCCTTCTGGAAGCTGAGGGCTTTACGGTGCGCGAAGTTCCGGGCGACGTGGCCCCGGTACTGATTGCAGAGGCCGGGCCTGCCGACGCCCCGGCAACCCTGTTGATCTACAACCATTACGACGTGCAACCTGAAGATCCCCTGGAGCTGTGGGACACGCCCCCCTTTGAACTGACCGAGCGTGAGGGACGGTTGTACGGCCGCGGGGCCTCCGATGACAAGGGTGAATTTGCCTCCCGTCTGGCGGCAGTTCGGGCAGTCAAAGACCGGCATGGCGGTCAGTTGCCGGTCCGGGTACGTTGGCTGATCGAGGGAGAAGAAGAGGTCGGCAGCCCCAGCCTGGAGCGCGTGGTCCGCGAGCAGGCCGCTTCGTTGCAGGCGGACGGCTGCTGGTGGGAGTTCGGCAGCATCAGTGAAGATGGCCGCCCCGTGGCCTTCTTAGGCCTGAAAGGCGTGATGTGCCTGGAACTGCGTGCGCGGGTGGCAGACAGTGACCTGCACAGCAGCCTGGGCGCCGTTGTGGACAACCCGCTGTACCGCCTCGCGCGTGCCGTGGCCAGCCTGCGTGACGACACCGGACGCGTGACCATTCCTGGGTTTCTCGACGATCTTCTGCCGGTCTCGCCCGCCGATGAGGCTGCCATCGCCGCGGTGCCCGGGCAGGGAGAGACGACCCTGGCCACCTACGGAATCACCCGGCCCCTGGGGGCCCCAGGTGAATACCACCGCCGCCTGAACCTGGCGCCGGTGCTGAATGTCAACGGCTGGGGGGGCGGCTACCAGGGTGAAGGCAGCAAGACCGTTCTTCCAGCGCACGGGTTCGTGAAGCTGGATTTCCGGCTGGTGCCCGGTCAGACGCCTAGCCGGGTGCTGGAGCTGCTGCGCGCCCATATGGACGCCCAGAACCTGAGTGACATAGAGATCGTGGAGCTTGAAGCCCACCAGCACCCTGCGCGGGCGGATGCCGGTCATCCCTTTGTACGGGCCTGCCTGGACGCCGCCCGCGAGGCGCATGGTCAGGAACCTATCGTGAACCCCAGCAGTGGGGGAAGTGGCCCCATGCACCCCTTCATGGACGCCCTGGATGGGCTGCCGTGCGTGGCCCTGGGAATCGGCAATGTCGGCGGGCGGGTTCATGCTCCCAACGAGAACATCCGGCGCGCGGACTTTGCCAAAGGGGTGGCGTTCGGAGTGGCGCTGCTGGAGCGCCTCGCAGGGGGGCTGCAGGAGTAGGCTTCTGGCCCGCTGGACGCGCTTTGCAGATTAGCCGCGCCGCTGCAGGTTCGGCACGTCCCAGACCACCCAGGGATGCCCGGGGTGCAGGGGGCGCGCAACGATACGTGCGCCGTGATTCACATAGAAGGCCTGCGCACGCTCCAGCTGCAGGGCCTGCAGTTCACCGGCCAGGCCCAGGTTCAGTGTGTGCGCTTCACGAAGAGCATGCTCCAGGAGCCAGCCACCCATGCCCTGACTGCGGTGAGCGTGACGCACCCGCATCCTTATCCGTGCGTAGCCGAGGCCAAGCGCATTGACCAGCAGTTCGTCAGCATTGGGGGCATGCACGGTCACGCGGGCGACCTCCTCACGGGGTGAGGGCCGCAACAGAGTGTTCAATCTGCGTGCAGGCCGCACAAACAGCATCAGCTCAAAGCCCTGCTGACCATGGTTCTGGTGCAGAAAGTCATAGGCACGGTTCTGGATCCGGATTCGGGTATAGGTCATGAGTGAAAGGCACCAGGCACAGCACGCACCTGCAGAAAAAACACGGAAAGCCGTTGAGTGGGCGCTGCGGAAATAGATTGATGTTGCACTGTATTTCAGTCTGCCTCAGGGGTTCTCGCAGCTTCGTCACCGGCTGTGAAAGTTCAGGAGCATGAGGGTACCGGATGGTCCTGCGGGAGTTCATTCAGGTGGGCCTGATTGCGCAAGCTCTCAAAAAGAGGCGGGCTGATGATCCGTGCAGGCGTGGGCAGGCAAACGCTGCGGGCGGCAGGGCACCGCAAGGCCTGCCTCTGCTGGTCAGCGCCGCCTGATCGGACGGCACGTTATTTACGTGCTGGAGAGGAAAACGACTGTGCGTGGCAGCAGCAGTGCGCGGCAGCTGGGAAGCTGCCTGCCGCGTCTTGTTGCTGCCACGCTAAGACAGGAACAGCAAGCTCAGATTCAGTGGTCGGGGTAGACCTTGAGCTCGGTCACATGGGCACGGTCGGGGCGGGTCAGGGCGTGCGCCACACTCTTGGCCAGGCCGCGCGGGTCGATGGTCTCTTCCCACTTCAGTCCAGCCTCGCGGTTCTCCGGCGTGTCGATGGCCCCCATGGGATACAGCACGATGCCGCGCACTCCCTTGGCCTTGAGCTCGTCGTGCACGCTCAGCACATAGGCGGCCACCGCAGCCTTGCTGGCGGTATACAGCGCGGCCTTGGGGCCACTCAGGCGGGCAGCCTGCCCGGCACTGACCCCCATGATCAGGCCATCTTTCTGCTTGAGCATCCCGGGCAGCACCCCCTGGACCGCGTGAAACAGCGTGAGCATGTTGGAGTCGAACATCTCGCGCAGGTCCTCGTCGGTCGCCTTCTGGGCGTCCTGCTGGGCGTAGTCGCCGGTGGTGTGGATCAGGGTGTCGACCTTCACCCGGCGCAGCTGCTCGACACAGGCCGGGTCCGCGAGGTCCACATCGATGACCTCGGTGGCCGGAAAGCGGTCGGCGGCGCGGGCCAGGGCCTCGCCGCGGCCGACCAGCACAAGCTGTGCGCCGGCGTCTTCAAGTTCCTGGGCAATGGCGGTAGCGAGAGCGCCGCCCGCGCCAGTAAGCATGACAGTGGAGGAGCTGAGATTCGCCATATCCTTCAGCCTAACGTGCCTGCCAGGTTTCGAGGTGGGCAGGGCCGGCAGGCTGGCTTTCGGGAACACTCACGCAGGGTCTCCCTTCAGCCTTCGCCGTATCCGGCGGCCCTGACGGCCGACCAGGGCTGGGCACTTCCCAGAACAAAGGGAGCACGCTGAATATGGGTAGTGACCTCAGGACCCTCAGGGGAAAGGTAGACATTCACCTCGCTGCGAATCCCAAAGCCCCGGGCCGCTGGATAGGTGCCGGGTTCCACCGTTACTGCCAGCCCGGAGGTCAGGGTGCGGGTGTCACGCGTCTCGTAATCGTCAAGATTGGCCCCTGCTCCATGAATCTGTACTCCCAGGTCGTGTCCGGTGCGGTGCAGGAAGTACGGCGCCCAGGTCGTTCCCATGGCGTCGCGCGCGGCCCGGTCGCCTTCCCAGCCCTGCATCTGCCCCCAGCCCTGCGCTGCAAAGCGTTCCTGAAGCAGGCTCAGGGCGGCGTCCCGCGCCCTGCTCACTGCAGTCCAGGCGTCCAGGTACTCGTCGTGGGGCTGTCCTGCAAAGGCCACCCAGGTCACGTCGGCAAACGGTCGCCCCGGTTCCTGCGCCCACAGGTCGATCAGCACACATTCACCGACCTGCAGGGTGGCGTTCTTGTCTCCTCCGGGCTCGTAGTGACTGTCTGCAGCGTTCACGCCAAAGCTCACGTTCACTGCGTGTCCAGCCTGCATCCCGGCAGCGTCAATCTGACGCATGATCACAGCCTGGACATCAAGCTCGGTGACCGGCTCGCCAGCCTGCAACCGCTCATGAATCAGGCGGAAGGCATCGTCCTTGGCTGTCATCAGAACCTCTACGGCGCGCCGGTGTGCAGCGAGGTCATCCGGTGTCCACCGCAGGAAGCTTTGCAGCAGATCGGCGCTGGTGACCACCTCAGCCGCGCCCGCTTCACGAACACGCTCCAGCGTGCCCGCGTCCACCCGGCTGACATACGGTACGGCGCCATGCGGGCTGTACTCCATAGCCAGGCGCTTACCTCTGACGACAGCGCAAAGAGCTGCGTCCAGCTCCGCGTGTGACCCGAAAGGACGCCGCTCGACATCCCAGCCCCGCGTCATGTTGCCCCAGGTGCCGCCCTCGATGTGATTGTGCAGGACCACTGCCTGACCCTCACGCGGGACCCATACGAAAAACCGCCGGGTCAGGAACGCCTCTTTGGGCAGATCCAGCACCCGGCGGGCATGGGGATTGAGGCCCTGAAAGTCATACACCAGCCAGCCGTCAAGGTCGGTGGATTGCAGGGCGTCACGCATGCGGTCAATCGGAGAAGCCATGGCCTGAGCTTAGCGGCTGCTTTGTTGGGCGTCGCTGTGCCAAGGTGCTCACTGTCAGCGGCGGTTGCTCAGGGCTTCACCTCGGGTTCATGCCGCCCCTCCCGGGTACGCTTGCCCCGCCCGCCTCCCCCTACACTCCGGGCATGGCTTTTCCCGACATTCAGTCCTTCATGCATCTGCTGGAGCAGCGGGGCGAGCTGCTGCGGGTTTCAACCCCGGTGTCCAGTGAACTGGAGATCACCGAAATCGCTGACCGGCTGGTGAAAAAGGGTGGACCGGCCGTCGTGTTTGAGCAGGTGCGCGGCAGTGAGTTCCCGGTCGTGATGGGGCTCATGGGTACCCGGGAACGCACTGCTCTGGCCCTGGGCGTGCCGGACCTGAACGACCTGGCGGCCAAGGTCCGTCACCTGATTGACCTTAAAGGCAGCGGCGGCATGCTGGGAATGCTGGGCAATCTTCCCAAGCTGCGCGACGCCATGAACCTGCCGCCCCGCCGGGTAAGGTCGGCCCCCGTGCAGGAAGTGGTCTGGCGCGGTGATGAGGTCGACCTATCACGCATTCCGGTCCTGAAATGCTGGCCACTGGACGGCGGGCCTTTCGTCACCCTACCGCTGGTCATTACCAGAGATCCGGAGACCGGCGAGCGCAACATGGGCATGTACCGCATGCAGGTCATGAGCAAAAACACCACCGGTATGCACTGGCAGCGGCACAAGACCGGGACCCGGCACCTGGAGAAGGCCAGGCAGAAAGGGGAGAGGTTGCCGGTGGCAGTGGCCATCGGCGGCGATCCGGCGCTGATCTATGCCGCGACCGCACCGCTGCCGCCCATTCCCGGCCTTGACGAATTCGCCCTGGCTGGATACCTGCGGGGCCAGCGCTACCCGGTCGTCAAGGGCGTCACGGTGGACCTGGACGTGCCCGCCAACGCGGAATTCATCCTGGAAGGCTACGTGGACCCCCAGGAGGACTGGGTGGTCGAAGGACCGTTCGGGGACCACACCGGGTTCTACACGCTTCCTGACCTGTACCCCCTCTTTCATGTCACCGCGGTGACCATGCGCCGGCAGCCGGTGTACCCGGCAACCATCGTGGGCCGCCCACCCATGGAAGACGCCTACCTGATCGAGGCCTCCGAGCGGCTGTTCCTGCCGGCGGCCCAGCTGATCCTGCCGGAAATCGTGGACTATCACATGCCTCCAGCCGGGGTGGCCCATAACCTTGTTGTAGTCAGCATCAGGAAGGAGTTTCCTGGGCAGGCTTATAAGGTGGCCAACGGCCTGTTTGGTCTGGGGCAGATGATGTTTGCCAAGGTCATCATCGTGGTGGACGAGCACGTCAAGGTGCACGACATGGACGCCGTATGGCGTGAGGTCAGCCAGAAGGCCGTGCCCGGACGCGACACCCTGACCACACGCGGTCCTATTGATGTCCTCGACCATTCCAGCCGTGGCTGGGGATACGGCGGCAAACTGGTTATCGACGCCACCACCAAGCGGCCTGAAGAGATTGGCAGCAACGTGAGCAGCCGGGACGCGCAGGCCGCAGATGTGAGTCCCGAAACGTTTGTGCCCCATGTGTCAACAGAGCTGCCTGAATTCGAAGGCGTGCTGGTCCAGCGTCAGACCCCTGACGGCTACTGGCTGGTGGCGCTGAACAAAACCCGCGCCGGACAGGCTCAGGAACTGGCCGAAGCATTTGCCGCACATCCAGCCGCCCGGGGCGTACGTCACCTGCTGATCTGTGATGAGGCGACAGATGTCGCGGACCTTGGGGATGTGTGGTGGACCATTCTCAACAACGTTGACCCTGAGCGTGATGTATGCCCCGTCACTTCACAGGGCGGCACCCTGCTGGCCTGGGACGGCGCCCGCAAGCTGCCGGAAGAAGGCTTCGTGCGCGAGTGGCCGCCCAAGATCGTCATGGACGAACAGATTCAGCGCCGGGTAGACGCCCGCTGGCACCTGTACGGCCTGCCCGAACGCTGGCGCTGATCACCCGCCCGCCGCCCCTTACAATCGCGCGGTGACCTTTGCCGCGACTCCCAGCCCACGCACCGAACTGAGGGCCCTGCTGACGCTCGCGGGCCCTGTCGTGGTTTCGCAGTTCGCAGCAAATGCGCTGGCGTTGATTGCCACAGCTGTCATTGGCCGGCTGGGAACAGCAGAGCTTGCGGCAGCGGCTTATGCCAACGCGGCGTATTACCTGGGTTTCATCATGCTGGTTGGGGTGATGCTCTCGGTGGCGCCCCGGGTGGCCCGGGCCCATGGTGCAGGTGACAGCGCTGGAATCGCGCGGGCGTTGCGGGGCGGTCTGTGGCTGGCTGTGGCGCTGACGCTGGTGTGGCTGCCTGTGATGTGGCTGGTGGCAGCATGGCTACCAGCGGTGGCTCCCCCGGACATCCGGTCAGATCTGGCGGCCACCTACCTGAAAATCTATGCACTGGGCATGCTGCCTAATCTGGCCATTCTTGCCTTGCGCGGAACGCTGGAGGGTACAGGCAAGCCGCGGGTCGTTACGGCAATCAGCCTGCTGGGGGTGGGCTTTGCCGCTGTGGTAAGTCCTGCGCTCGCCTACGGGTGGGGGCCGTTGCCGCGCCTGGGGTTACCGGGTGCAGCCGCAACCAGTGTGCTGGCCACCTGGGGAATGGCCCTGGCACTGTGGCCACTCGCCTGGCGTCAGGCGGTCAGTGACGTCTCTGTCCAGGATGTCCGTCAGGAAGTTCGTGCTCTCTTCCGGCTGGGCTGGCCAATTGGTCTGACGTTGGGGGCAGAGGGCGGAATGTTTACCGTCACCACACTGTTGATGGCCCGCTTTGGCCCGGAGGTGCTTGCCGCACACAATGTGACCCTGCAGGCCATCACGGCCATCTTTATGATTCCGCTGGGCATTTCCTCGGCCACAGGCGTGCGTGTAGGTCAGGCAGCGGGAGCGGGTGAGTGGCAACGCGCGCGTTGGGCTGGCCTGCTGGGCCTGGCTGTGTCGGGTGGGGTGATGGTGGGCTTTGCGGTGCTGGAGCTGGTCGCGCCGCGGCTGGTGTTCGGTGTGTTTCTCGATACGGGCAACCCTGCCAATGCATCCGTGATTGCCGCAGCAACTATTTTCCTAGGCATTGCCGCCTTATTTCAGACAGTCGATGGAATCCAGGTCACCGCCAACGGTGCCTTACGGGGATTGCAGGACACGCGTGCGCCACTACTGGTATCGCTCTTGGCTTACTGGTTGTTGGGGCTGGGGCTCGGCGCGTGGCTGGCA
>NC_012526.1:167500-335000 GCF_000020685.1 Deinococcus deserti VCD115
GGTCCTGGTGGGCATCGTGACTGGTGCCAGCGTCTGGTATTACCTGGCTGCGCTGGCGATGGGCGGCATCCTGCTCTATGAGCACCGTATCGTGAATCCGCAGGACCTGACTCGGGCCAATGTGGCTTTTTTTGACGCCAACATGTGGCTGGCGCTGACCATGCTCGCCGGAGTGGTCGTGGATGTGGCGTGGCGAACGCTGACTTAAGGGGCATCCACGACTTAAGGGCTCTGGTGCCCCCGGAAGCCAGGGAAGCGTTCGTCCAGGGTGACGAGCGCTGGGCTGCAACCCTGCTGGGCCGTGCCCGTGACGACCATCAGCCCGGAAGCCTGCCATGGGCGGTTCTGGAACGCCTGCTGGGGCTGGTCCTGATCCATGTCCTGCGGGAAGTTGAGGGTACCTTTGCTCTGGAAAGGGCCGATCCTGTGCTGGACGCCGCCGGAATGCCGCGTCCTACCCTGGGCTGGCTGGAGGCAGACGGCCTGAGCGACGATGGCCCGCTAGAATCTCCCTGATGCGCGCGTGTGGAGGGCTGGCTTGACACTTGAAAATTCCGAGAGCGAGTTCACGGCGCGTTTTGCGGAGTATGCCGCACAGGGAACGCTGTATCCCCAGCGAGAGGGCAGCCCTTTGATGGAATTTTCTGCTGGTGGCCGGGTGCTGTACCTGTTCGACCGCAACGGTCCTTATGCCGCTAAGGCTGGACCCGCACATGTCATCGTGCATGGCGTGCTGGAACCTGAAGCCCTGACTCTGCTGCCTGGCCCCCAGCAGGAAAAGCTTGCCCTGGTGGGGGTCTCAGCCCTGGAAGGCCAGGGGCGGGTGCTGGCCATCTCGCGGCAGATCTGCGTGGTCCAGGCTCGCATTCCGCTGGTGTTGGCTGCCTTCACCCCTCTGCCTCAGTGCCGGCCAGAAGACTGGGTGAGTTTTCGTACAACAGCCCCACTGCATGGTTTTGTACTCGGTTGAAAGCTAAAGAACGCTGACAGGCACGGTAACCAATCTTTCATTCTCATAGAGATTTAGATAAGATGAATGCCTTCCTATGCGCGAACTTCTGCTTCCCCTCCCCCCACCTCAGGAACTGGAAAGTATCCGTGCCTGCCTGGTGATGGTTGATCTGGTTGGAAGCACAGGGATCGCGCATCGCCTTCCGCTTTCGCATTACATGGCCCTGATGACTGAGTTTGTACAGGTGATGATTCTCAGTTTTGAGGCCTCAGGTGGCGAGGTATTGCAACATCAGGGGGACGCCGTGCTGGCCCTGTGGCCAGCTGACCGGACTCCTCACGCCGCACAGGCAGCGCTGCAGGCCCATGAACGTGCTGCCCGAATCGGCCTGGCTCAAATGCTTGGTCTGCCCCTTCATTTACGGGCTGGTGTGGCGGTTGGGGAAGTCATTACCGGTGTTGTGGGAGGGCAGCCCAGTGCATACGGCCTGCCGGTTAACTATGCGCGTCGCCTGTGCGAAGCCTGTCAGCCCGGTGAAACGCTGGCCTGCGGGGGTGTGCTGAAGCATCTGGAGCCTGCTCAACAGAGCGGCTCCCACCATGTGCTGGAACTTCAGGGCTTTGGGCACAATTGCCAGGCTCATAGTCTCATTCCTCTGGCCGCTCAACGCACTGCCTGACCGGGCGGTTGTTGTGAACGCCTGGAAGCCATGCTGGTCCCGGGCTGATGACGGCCATGAATTTGGATTAAGCCCCGCGGGCGGCTTCTCATGAGAACGCTTCATACACTAGCGTCCATGGAACGCAAACCGCTCGTCCTCGTTATCGAGGATGAAAAAGACATTGCCCGCTTTATCGAACTGGAACTTGCCGCTGAAGGCTATGCCACCGAGGTGGCCTTTGATGGTGTCACCGGTCTGTCGAAATTTCGTGAAGTCAACCCTGATCTGGTGATCCTGGATTTGATGTTGCCGGTGCTTGATGGTCTGGAAGTGGCCCGCCGTATCCGGAAGACCAGCAACACGCCGATCATCATCCTGACCGCCAAAGACGGTATTCAGGACAAGGTCGAGGGCCTGGACTCCGGGGCCGACGATTACCTGATCAAGCCGTTTTCTATCGAGGAACTGCTGGCCCGCGTGCGCGCCCACCTGCGCCGTGTGAACCCGGCCGTGACCGGCGAGGTACGCGTCGCCGACCTGGTCATGAACCTCGATGGCCGTGAGATCTTCCGTGGAGGCCGCCGTGTGGAGTTGTCGGCCAAGGAATTTGAACTGCTCGAACTGCTGGCCCGCAACCCGGGCAAGGTGTTCTCGCGCTTTGAGATCGAAGAGAAGGTCTGGCCGGAATACACCGGGGGCAGCAACGTTGTGGACGTGTATATCGGTTACCTGCGCCGCAAGCTTGAAGAGGGTGGAGAGCGCCGCCTGATTCACACAGTCCGCGGCGTAGGATACGTACTGCGCGAAGAGTAACCATGCCGCTCCGCTGTGCCCTGTCGTGCAGGCGATCAGGGCGAGGTTGTGCGCACGCTCCTGCTTCTGAAGGCAGTATCTTCACGCACATGCTGGAGGTGCTGTGGTAAGCCTGCGCTGGCGCCTGACGTTGTTCTATACGGCGCTGCTCGCCGTGCTGCTGACCGTGGTGGCCGTCGCAGCGCTGTACATGATGCGCACCAGTCTGATCAGAGGTCTGGACCGGGAACTACAGGACACCTACAGCAGTTTCACGGCGGTGGCGTCCACGCTGAATCTGGGCAGCAGAAACGCCCAGGTGGTGCGGGATGAGAGCGGTCAGCCGATTATTCTGCGTTACCAGTTCCCGTCCTCGTCCATTCAGGTCGAGGAGTTGTCGTTTTACGATCTGCAGAGCCTGACAAGCGAGTTGCAGACCGCACGGACAGCGCCGGAGCGTGCGCGGCTGCTGGGCTTTCTGCGGGCCATGATGAATGCCAGCCGTCAGGTGATCGCCATTGATCCCACACAGCCTATCCGGCTGGAGGATCAGGAGCTGATACAGCTGATCGAGGCTCCAGACGGTCAGTTGCTGATGAACCGTCTGGTCAAGGAGACATTCAAGAAAGAGCCTACGCTGATGCGCGTGCTGGTGCGGCTGGGCCCGGTCCAGTTGCATCCGGCTCCCCTGGGCAGTCCCGAGGACACCAGTCAGACGCTGGCAGTCACCTATGTCGGGCGGAGCCTCGATGAGATCAGCGATACGCTGGCCCAACTCCGGAGCGTGATCATGCTGCTGTTCCTGGCCGGACTGGCGTCAGCAGGTACCGGAGCCTATCTGCTGGCCGGGCAGGCGCTGAGTCCGCTGCGGCAGGTTCAGCGTGCCGCCGAGCGGATCGGTGGCCAGAACCTTGGAGAGCGGGTTCCGGAACCTCAGACGGACGACGAGGTACAGGCCCTCGCCCAGGCGCTCAACGGGATGCTGGGCCGCCTGGAGCAGAGCTTCGAGTCTCAGCGCCGCTTTACCAGCGACGCCAGCCATGAGCTGCGCACGCCTGTCACGGCCATCAGTGGTCACGCGAGCTATCTGCTGCGCCGCACAAGTCCAACGGGGCAGCAGGCCGAAAGCCTCAAGATTATTCAAAGTGAGTCCGAGCGGCTGACGAACCTGATTGCCAGCCTGCTACAACTGGCGCGTTCAGACAGTGGAGCCCTGGTGCTGAACAAGGCGCCTATCTTCTCTACCCTGTTCCTCGGCGAGATCTCCCGGGAACTGGCCCCACTGGCGCAGGCGCAGCAGACCACGCTGGACGTATCCGGGCAGGACATTCCCTTCGAGGGGGATCCGGACCGGCTCAAACAGGTGATCATCAATCTGGTTGGCAACGCCCTGAAAGCCGGGGCGCGCACCGTGACGCTGCGCAGCGCCCTGGAGGACGGGGGCACCCAGGTACACCTGAGGGTGCAGGACGACGGGCCGGGCATCCCGGAAGATCAGCTGGAGCGTCTCTTTGACCGTTTCTACCGCCTGGAAGACAGCCGCAGCCGGGACCAGGGCGGCGCTGGCCTGGGCCTGAGCATCGCCAAGGGCATTGTTGACGCGCATGGCGGGCGCATCTGGCTGGAAAGCACCCTGGGCCAGGGCACCACTGCGCACGTGCTGTTGCCGGTCGGCAATGTGCCGGTTCTCGACGAGGACGACGTCCCGTGATCCACGCCTCGTAAAAAAGCAGCCAGCCGCTGGAGAGCCTCTCCGGCGGCCTTTGTCCGGGTCTGCCTACCCCAGCATCAGGGCGTGAAATTCCTCCATCAGAGACTCGGCTTCCAGAGTGGTGCGCGCCACCACGAAAATAGTGTCCTCTCCGGCCAGGGTGCCCACGATATCGTCGCGCCGCAGGCGGTCAAGCAGCAGCGCCACGCCGGTGGCATGTCCGTCGGCGGTGCGGATGACCAGCATGTTCTCGCCGCGGTCCACGTCATGCACGAAGTTCTGGAACAGACGCCCGAGTTCTTCCTCGACGTCGGTGTGGCCAGTCATCTGCGCCAGGGCATAGCGGTGACGCCCCTTGCCGATAGGCAGGCGCACCAGCCTCAGCTCGTTGATGTCGCGGCTGATGGTGGCCTGGGTAACCTGAATGTTATCGGCGCGCAGGCGCTGCACGAGTTCGCCCTGGGTGCTGATGCTCTCCCGGGCGATGATGTCCTGAATACGTTTCTGACGCTGCTCTTTGCTGAGTTCCTTGCTGACCACCTTCCAATATTATGTATATGCAGTGAATAATTCAATCACTGAGGGTGGGGATCAGCTGCCGCGCCTCGTTCAGGAGCCGCCGGGCCACCTCACGCTTGCTCAGGCGTGGCCAGGACTCGGAGGTGCCATCGGCGCGGACCAGCGTGACCTCGTTGTCGTCGCCTCCAAACGCAGTGCCCTCGCGGGTGGGATAATTGAGCAGGATAAAGTCTGCATTCTTGCGCTGGGCCTTCAGGGCTGCGCGCTCGATTCCGGCATGCGTCTCCATGGCAAAGCCAACCAGCACCCGGCTGCCCTTGTCGCGTCCCAACTCAGCCAGGATGTCCGGATTGGGGGTCAGGTGAATGGTCACGTCTCCGGCCACCTTGGCCTGTTTTTCGGTGGCGGCGCTGGCTGCGCGGTAATCGGCCACCGCTGCTGTCATGACCACGATTCCCGCGTCACGCCCCGCTTCCACCACGGCGTCACGCAGCTCCAGCGCGCTTTCGATGCGCACCACATTTATGCCTGGAGGGTCGGCAAGAGTGACCGGTCCGGTCACGAGGGTGACCTGCGCGCCACGGTCGCGGGCTTCCTCGGCCACTGCGAACCCCATCTTCCCGCTGCTGGGGTTGCTGATAAAACGCACCGGGTCGAGGTACTCGCGTGTCGGTCCGGCGGAAACGACCACCCTCACGCCTTTCAGATCCTGCGCAGTCGGGGCCTGGTAAGGGGAGAGCAGGGCCAGGGTGGCTGCCACAATGTCCTCCGGCTCGGACATGCGGCCCACGCCACTTCCCTCACCGCGTGTGCCAAAGGCACCAGTCTCCGGACCCAGGAAGCTGTGACCCCAGCCGCGCAGGCGGTCGGCGTTGGCCTGCACCGCCGGGTGGCGCCACATCCGCTCGTTCATGGCCGGAACCCACAGGACTGGTCCCTCCACGCTGAGCAGGGTGGCCAGCGCCAGATCGGCGGCGTGTCCGCCTGCGGCGCCGGCCAGCAGCTCGGCCGAAGCGCCCACCACCACCACGGCGTCGGCCCGGGCCAGCGCCAGGTGCTGAGCGTCCGGGCGCGCGGCAAACCAGGTCTGGTCCGTGGCCACGGTTCCATCGGCTGCGGTGGCCAGACTGAGCTCGGTGATAAAGGCCAGGGAGGCGCGGGTGGCAATCACCTGCACCTGAACGCCTCCTTCCCGCAGCCGACGCAGCACCGAGGGCGCCTTTACTGCTGCCATGCTGCCGCCCACAATCACCAGCACGGTTTTTAAGGCCGGGGCCTGAGCTTGCTCAAGAGTCACCTGGACAGTGTAGGTCGGGGACGCAAAGGAGCAGTGGTATGGCCCGGCGCGACCTCAGGCGTCCGGGTCCCGTGAACACCAGAATCGCGCTTGATGCCGCGCTGAAAGCACTCTACGCTGCGGTGGGCGGGCCGGCGAACAGCGTGTGACCGCTTTAGCTCTCCGCACAGGTATACTGCGCGGGTTATGCGTACGGTGACGGTAGGGACGCGCGGTTCAACTCTCGCGCTCGCTCAGACCCGGTGGGTGGTCGCCCGCCTGAAGGAGGAATGGCCCGACACGGACTTCCGGATTCAGACCATCAGCACAAAAGGCGACCGAAACCGCGAAAGTCTGGAAGCAATGGCTCAGAAGGGCGACAAGGGGTTCTGGGTCAAGGAAATCGAAGACGCCCTGCTGCAGAAACGGATTGATATCGCGGTACACAGCCTCAAGGATCTTCCCACCGAACAGCCCGAGGGGCTGGAGGTGGCCAGTATTCCCAAGCGTGTGGATGCCCGTGACGTCCTGATTGGCAAGGAAGGCATGAAGCGCCTCGCGGACCTGCCTCAGGGTGCGCGGGTCGGGACCAGCAGTGTGCGCCGCAAGGCCTTCCTGCGGGCTTACCGTCCGGACCTTCAGGTCATCGACCTGCGCGGGAACATCGACACCCGGCTCGCGGCCCTGGCCGGAGACGAGTACGACGCGATTATCCTGGCTGCTGCAGGACTGATCCGTACCGAGATGCGCCACCGTATCGACGAGTTTGTCGAGCCTGACATTCTGCTGCCGGCTCCGGGCCAGGGAGCGCTGGCCCTTGAAACCCGCTCGGGTCCTGAAAATGACCTGACTATTGAAGTGGCCTATGCCATTCACGACCACGGCACCGACGACCGCATCACCGCCGAACGTGAATTCCTGGCTGGCCTGGGTGCAGGGTGCATGGCCCCGGTAGGCGCGCATGCCAGCATCAAGGGTGGCGTGCTGACCCTGGAAGGCTGGGTTGGCGCCCTGGACGGCAGCAAGGTGATTCGCGCCACCAGCATTGGCGATCCCGCCGAGTGTGCCGACATTGGTGCGGAACTGGCCGGAGACATGCTGGGTCAGGGTGCCCAGGCGCTGATCGACGCTGCGCGCGAGTAACCGTCAGGTGACCGCGTCATGAGAACCAGACCGTGAAGGTGACCGGCCGCCACGCGGCCCTGGCGTTACTGGCCACCGTGCTGTGGATCGCCATCGGGCTTTACAAGCGGGTCCAGGATGGTCAGCCGTTTCTGGAGGCGACCTGGGCTGAACTGCCGCTGGGTCTGGTGGTGTTCGCAGTGTCCCTATGGTGGGTATCGCGTCAGCGGCACTGAAGGTCTGTCCGGTGAAGAGCAGGCAGAATGCGTGAGATGAAGCGACTTGCGGTGATTCATACAGGGGGAACCATTGCCAGCCGGCCTAATCCGAATGGCCCCGGTGTGACTCCGCAGACCCCTCCCAGTGTGCCCGGCCTGCCGGGAGTGCAGGTCACCGATCACCAGCCATTTACGCTGCCCAGCCCCCATGTGACCCCCACGCACATGCTGACGCTGGCTCAGCTGATCGAGACGCTGGCGCCTACGCATGACGCGGTGGTGGTTACGCACGGCACCGACACGCTGGAGGAGACCGCCTTTGCCCTGCACCTGCTCCTGCGGACCTCGACCCCGGTGGTGCTGACCGGCAGCATGCGTCACGCCGAGGCTGCCTCATGGGATGGTCCGGGCAATCTGCTCGACGCGGCGCAGGTCGCGCTGCACCCTGCCACGGCCGGGCGCGGTCCCCTGGTGGTGTTTGGCGGCGACGTCTTTGATGCGCGCACAGTAACCAAGGTTCACAGTACGGCGGTGGACGCCTTCGGCGGCTATCCCGGCCCGATCGGACGCATTGACCGGGTAGGAGAGACGCCTCAGGTACGTTTCTTTGCCAGCCCGGAGCCGCGCCAGTCGTTTACACCCGTGCAGTTGGGCGCACGGGTGGACATTCTGTATGCCTACGCCGGCTGGACCGGGGAAGGCTACGCCGAAGCCGCCGAGCGTGCCGACGGTCTGGTGATCGCTGCTCTGGGAACCGGGAACCTGCCGGGCGAATTGCTGCCGCTGATCGAGACCACCGAGATCCCCGTCGTGATTGCCACGCGCACCCACGCCGGGCCGGTGATTCCGGTGTACGGCTACGCAGGCGGAGGAGCGACACTGGTGGAGGCAGGCGCCATTCCGGCCAGCTTTCTCAACGCCCATAAGGCCCGGATCCTGCTGCTGGTGCTGCTAAGCCTCGGGCTGAACCGCGACGCCATCCGGCGGGTATTTGTAGACGACCCGTTTTAAAGCGGGTGTTTCTCTGGCGCTGGCAGGTGCCTGCCTCTGGATGGTTTCATCCTGATTTAATTGCAATCTGCAATTACCGAGAGCAGAGTATGGCAGGCTTGTGGGGCGATGACGAATCCCGAAGCCTTACCCATGGCATTTATGCAGGCCTTCTGGGAGGTCTGGCAGACGCTGGGCGCCCGAGTGGACGCTGCATTGACAGCCCGACATGGCCTGGACCTGCGTGCTTTCATCACGCTGGCCTATGTTCAGGGCAAAGAGTCCGGAACCGACCAGCCGGCTGCCCTCGCCCGGGCGACTGGCGTTCCCCGCTATGAAATGAGCCGCATCCTGTCGTATCTGGAAGCACAGGGGTCCATTACCCGGCAGAGCATCCGCTCCGACGCCCGGCGCATCAGCGTGAGCGCCACCCCTGAGGGCCGCGCCCTGTACGCCGGGGCCGAGAAGACAGTCCTGGAAGTGGTGGCCCCGCTGCTTGGCCAGCTGGGCGAGCCGGCCACTGCCAGGCTTACAGAGGCCCTGCGGCAGCTTGCCCAGTCTGCCCGCGCCCAAGGAGATCTGTCATGACCAGCGAGAGCCATTCTCCTGACCCCGCCCGCTGCCCGGTGACGGGCCAGCCAGCCACGGAGCAGGGTGCTGGCCCCGCCAGGGCAAGCCGCACCAGTCGTCAGGAACCGGTCCCCAATGAGGCAATCAAGCGGGATGCCACCGGCGTCTACCGGGTTCATTCGTTCCAGGCCGCCCGCGACATCCTGCGCAGCGAAGGGGTCCGGCAGGCGGGCTTCATGGCTGAGGCCGCCGGAGAGATGGGCGGACGCACGCCCCTGATGACGCGCATGCCGGTCCTGTTTGCTGAAGGCGAGGAGCACCACGAGATGCGCCGCGCCACGGCCCGTTACTTCACGCCAGCGGCAGTGGGAGCGTATCAGCCTATGATCGCTGCCCTAGCGGACGATCTGATGGCGCAGCTGGTCCGGCAGGGAGAAGCCAACCTGGACGACCTGAGCCTGCACCTGGGCGTCAATGTGGCAGCCCGGGTCGTGGGTCTGACCAGCAGCCGTCTGCCGGGAATGGAAAAGCGCATCACGGCGTTTGTAGAGGGTCCAGGTAACAGTGAGCCGGGAGCCGCCCAGCCTTCGGGCCGCTTGGAAAGTGCCCGGCAGCAGGCCCACCTGGGCCTGTTCTACCTGCTTGATGTGAAACCGGCGATTCGGGCCCGCCGCAAGGCGCGCCGCGACGACCTGATCAGCTACCTGCTGGACCGCGGGTACAACGATCTGGAGATCATGACCGAGTGCCTGACATATGGAACGGCCGGAATGGTCACCACCCGCGAGTTCATCACGGTTGCTGCCTGGCACCTGCTGAAAAGCCCCGGACTACGCGCGGATTACGTTCACGGCACCGAGAAGCAGCGGTATGACATCCTGCACGAGATCCTGCGGCTGGAGCCGGTCGTGGGCACGCTGTACCGCCGGGCCCAGACGGAACTGACCGTGGGGGACACGGTCATCCCACCGGGTAGCCTGCTGGCGCTGAATGTCCAGCACGCCAACCTGGACCCACAGGTGGCGGGCGACAGTCCTGAACAGCTCTGCCCGGCACGTCCGCTGCCCCGTGGGGTGCAGCCCCCGGTGCTGTCGTTCGGAGACGGTCACCACCGCTGTCCCGGGGCTTTTCTGGCCATCAAGGAGAGCGATGTCTTCCTGCGCCGGGTGCTGCTATGGCAGGACCTCGAGCTTGTCCAGGAACCACAGGTGACCTACAACGAGGTCGTCAAGGGCTTTGAGCTGCGCGGCCTGCGGGTGCGGCTCGGACGCCGGGCCTGAGGCGCTACCAGACTGCTGGCACGGCAATACCGGCCCGCGATAGCAGAACTTTTCGGCCAGACGGGCGCTGTGTATCTCCCTTTTCAGGAGCCTGATCACTGCGCCGCACTGCGCGTGAAAGTGCTGGAGAAGATCAGGGAATACCTGAAGTCCGGCAGCGTGCTGGAGACGATCTACGGTCTGGCTTCACTGGACGAGATGAGGCCCAAAAAGCCCATGAGTGCAGTGATTTTGCTGCCCAGTGGTGGCGAGAGAACGCTGCCCGATCACACTGACCGGACGTCTTCCTGGCAAGAGCCTAACGAGCGTTAGGTTGGTCTTGCTACACTGATTCCATGTCAAAAGCTGTGATCGTGGCGGCCTCGCGCGTGCCGACCGGCAAGTTTATGGGAGCCCTGGCGGATGTGGGAGCAGTAGACCTGGGGGCCATTACCCTGGCCGAAACACTGAGGCGCAGTGGCCTTCCCGCCGAACTGGTCGAGGACGTCATCATGGGTCAGGTGGTGCAGGCTGGCAGCGGGCAGAACCCGGCCCGGCAGGCGGCCCTGAAGGCAGGGCTGAGCCACGAGGTGGGCGCCCTGACCATCAACAAGGTGTGCGGCAGTGGACTCAAGGCCGTGATCCTGGCCGCGCAGAGCATCCGCGCAGGCGACCAGCAGGCGGTGCTGGCCGGCGGCATGGAAAGCATGAGCAATGCCCCGCACCTGCTGCCGCAGGCCCGCAAGGGGTACCGCCTGGGTCATGCCCAGGTGCTCGACGCCAATACCCATGACGGGCTATGGTGCTCGATCAACAACGAGGGCATGGGATTGACCGGCGAGCGAGTGGCCGAAAAGTACGCCATCAGCCGCGATGAGCAGGACGCCTTCGCCACGGCAAGCCACCAGAAGGCGGTGGCGGCCATTCAGGAAGGCCGCTTCCGCGACGAGATCGTGCCGGTGACCGTCCGGGGCCGCAAGGGTGACGTGGTCGTGGACACCGACGAGGGACCGCGTGCCGACACCAGCGCCGAGACCCTGGGCAGGCTCAAGCCGGCCTTCAAGCAGGACGGCAGTGTGACTGCCGGGAACGCTCCTGGCCTGAACGACGGCGCCGCCAGCCTGCTGGTCATGAGTGAGGAAGCGGCCCAGGCACATGGCCTGACGCCGCTGGCCGAGATCATCGATTACGCCACCGGTGGCCTCGCTCCCGAGTGGGTCATGATGACCCCGGTGCCCGCAACCCAGAAACTGCTGCAGAAACTGGGCATGAGTGCCAGCGATGTGGACCTCTGGGAACTGAACGAGGCTTTCAGCGTGCAGAGCCTGGCCGTCAGCCGTGAACTGGGCCTGGACCCCGCGCGGGTCAATGTGAATGGCGGGGCTGTGGCCCTGGGCCATCCCATCGGCGCGTCGGGCGCACGCATCCTGGTGACCCTGCTGCACGCCCTGAAGCAGCAGGACAAGGAAACCGGCGTGGCGACCCTGTGTATGGGCGGCGGCAACGGACTGGCCATGGCGGTCCGGCGGCTGTGAGGCGCCACAGGCTGAATCACGGCACAAGGGCCGCTCCTGAGGCTGTGACGACGTCCTGCGGCCGCGAGGGCTTAGGCTGACAGCATGAGCCAACCGACCTTGTGGATCATTGAAAGCACCTATCTCAAAAGCGGTGACGAACTGGTGGCCGTCACGCCCCGTCACCGTGAATGGCTCGACCAGCACTACGTCAGTGGAATCTTTCTGACCAGTGGCCGTAAGGTGGACGGCACCGGCGGGGTGCTGGTTGCCCTGGCCGAAACCCAGGAGCAGCTCGAAGCCATCTTCCAGGACGATCCCTTTGTGAAGGAGGGCTGCAGCACCTACCGCTACACCGCCTTTACCCCAGTCAAGCGCGGCCGCAGCCTGGAACTCAGCGGCGTGCCGCTGGTGGAATAGCCGGAATGAATCTGTCTTTCAGCGGCCATGACTTCCACCCTCCGGAAAGCGAGCAGTATCTCAACATTGCCATGAGCCGGCACCCCGCCACCCTGACGGCGTGGCTCAAGGATCAGGGGTGGTTCGATCCCCTGGCGGGCGCTACCCCGCTTTCCGCTGAGGCGTTCGGGCGCCACTGGACCAGGTTTCTGGCCCTGCCGCTCGACGCGCCTCAGATAGACATCAGCTGGGTGGAGCGGGGCTGGTGCTTAAAAGACGATCCTGCCGACGCCACCTTTATCGGAATCGGGCAGGGCCGCTGGCTGGCGTGGAACTGGTTCACGACGGCATAAGCCCCTGTTTGAAAACATAGCGGTCAGACGTGGTGGGCCGGTACGTCACTGACGTTATGACGGCCGCAATCCCCCTGACCATATTCGGGAGCCTGCGCTTTTCCGCACCTTGCAAGGAGAACACATGAAATTCGGAGTCATCGGAGCAGGCCAGATGGGCGGCGGCATCGCACAGGTCGCGGCGCAGAGCGGATTCGACGTGGTTGTTCAGGATGTTCAGCAGGCGTTTTTAGACCGGGGCCGCGGCGTCATTGAAAAAAGCCTTGCCAAGCTGCACGAGAAGGGAAAGCTGACCGGCACGCCGGACGAAATCCTCGGTCGCATCCGCTTCACGACTGACCTTGCGGACTTTGCAGACTGCGACCTCGTGGTGGAAGCCATCGTGGAGAACGAGGCCGTGAAGGCCGAACTGTTTCGCAAGCTGGGCGAAATCGTCAAGCCCGCAGGCATCCTGGCCAGCAATACCAGCTCCATTCCGATCACGGCTCTGGCCAGTGCTTCAGGCCGCCCCGAGCAATTTATCGGCATGCACTTCATGAACCCGGTGCCGCTCATGGCGCTGGTGGAAGTGATCCGCGGCTACAGCACCAGCGACGAGACCGCACAGATCGTGACCGAGACGGCGCAGAAGATGGGCAAGACACCGCTGTCCTGCAATGATTTCCCCGGATTTGTCAGTAACCGCATCCTGATGCCCATGCTGAATGAGGCCATTCAGTGCGTCATGGAAGGTGTGGCGGAACCCGAGGCCATCGACGGCATTATGAAACTTGGGATGAACCACCCTATGGGACCGCTCACGCTGGCCGACTTTATCGGGCTGGATACCTGCCTGGCCATCATGGAGGTGCTGCATCAGGGTCTCGGGGATGATAAATACCGTCCCAGTCCGCTGCTCCGCAAAATGGTGCAGGCCGGTCTGCTTGGGCGCAAGAGCGGGCAGGGCTTCTACAAGTACTGAGCTGAAGACTGCGGACCGGCCTGAGCACTATGAGAACAGTTGCCTGTCTGACGCAGATCCCTCAGGACTGGCTGACGTTCTTCATGAGGGGGTCTGGTACAACCCCCAGGATGAAAGGAATCTTCTACGCCCTGACCGTATTCGCTGCCCTGCTGGGAGGCGCTGCGGACGCAGCGTCACCGGCTGCGGCCAGCTGTACGCCCGCCCAGGACCAGGAAGCAGCCCGTGCAACGGCCGTCAGTACCGCGCGCAGCAAGCTCGCCAGTGCCGCCTTTTTTTA
Organism: Deinococcus deserti VCD115; assembly: GCF_000020685.1. Lineage (NCBI taxonomy): Bacteria > Thermotogati > Deinococcota > Deinococci > Deinococcales > Deinococcaceae > Deinococcus > Deinococcus deserti. The sequence continues at coordinate 181,078 of NC_012526.1, forward strand.
CCGCCTGCAGTACAACGATGTGGGCTACGACGTGAAGGTCCGCGACGCCAAGGTTGCTGGCAGCAGCGCGACCGTCCGCGGCCTGCTGACCCTGCGGGCCACCCAGCGCCGTGACGGCAAGGCGATAGGAGTCACCTATGAGGGCGTGGTGTACCTCAAGCGCCTCAGTCCCTGCACCTGGACCGCCACTGGGTACAAGCAGGAAGGCGTTCAGTAAGGCTCAGCCTCTGCCCCCTTTCGGGGAGTGCAAAGTGAATCACCTCGCTGCCCCGGTCCACAAGACTAGACTGGAGAGGTGAAGAGTTCAGGCACGAGCAGGAAGTGGTCCGTGGAGAATATGCCGCCCTACCGGCAGGTTTTCCGGCGGGCCACTTCCCGTGCCCTGACTGCCGTGCAGGTGCGCCCATGAGTGCCATCTATCAGCGTGCCCGGCCCATCCGCTGGGACGAGGTGGTGGGTCAGGAGCATGTCAAGGACGTCCTGCGTGCGGCGCTGGAGCAGGGGCGGGTGGGTCACGCCTACCTGTTCTCCGGGCCGCGCGGGGTCGGCAAGACCACCACGGCGCGCCTGATTGCCATGACGGCCAACTGCTCCGGACCGCTGCCCAAACCCTGCGGTGAGTGCGAGAGCTGCCTGTCTGTGCGCGCCGGGTCGCATCCGGACGTCCTGGAAATCGACGCGGCCAGCAACAACAGCGTTGACGACGTTCGTGACCTGCGCGAGAAGGTCTCGCTGGCAGCCATGCGCGGCGGTAAGAAGATCTACATTCTCGACGAGGCGCACATGATGTCGCGGGCAGCCTTCAACGCCCTGCTCAAGACGCTGGAAGAGCCACCTTCGCACGTCATTTTTATTCTGGCGACCACCGAGCCGGAAAAGATTATTCCGACCATTCTGTCGCGCTGCCAGCACTACCGCTTCCGCCGCCTGACCGCCGAGGAAATTGCCGGCAAGCTGTCTGGTCTGGCCGCGAAGGAAGGAGTGCGGGCTGAGCCCGACGCGCTGCAGCTGATCGGACGCCTGGCCGACGGAGCCATGCGTGACGGAGAAAGCCTGCTGGAGCGCATGCTGGCTGCCGGAACAGCCGTTACCCGCGTCGCCGTGGAAGAAGCGCTGGGGCTGCCGCCGGGTGAACGGGTGCGCGGCATAGCCGGCGCCCTGGTGCTTGGGGACGCCGGGAGTGCCCTGCAGGGCGCAGCGCAGCTGTACCGCGACGGATTCGCCGCGCGCACGGTGGTCGAGGGGCTGGTCTCAGCGCTTGGTACGGCCCTGCACGCCGAACTTGGCCTGAGCGGCGAACGTCTGGAGGGCGCCGATGTGCCCCGGCTGCTTAAACTGCAGGCTGCCCTGGACGAGCAGGAGGCCCGCTTTGCTCGCAGCGCCGACCAGCAGAGCCTGGAACTGGCCCTGACCCACGCCCTGCTGGCCGCAGACAGTGGTGGCGCAGGCAGTGAGCGCGCGCCTGCGTCAGCGCCGGCAGCCGGCATTCCGGCGGATCTGGTGCAGCGGCTTAACCGTCTGGAGAAGGAACTGAGGTCTCTGCGGGCCGCTGGAGTCACCATTCCCTCTGCTCCCACAGCGCCTGTGGCTGACTTTGACCCTGTGGCGCGTCGTGGTCCGGCTCCGGTGCGCGAAGTCGCGGCGCAGGCGCTGGGCCAGGTGGCCCCGGCTGCGGCACCGGCAGCGGTCCAGGGCAGCTGGGCCGACGTGGTACGTCAGGCCAGCATGCAGCTCAAGGCCTTTTTGAAACCCGCCCGCATGCACGCCCAGCCGGGGTATGTCAGCCTGAGCTACGACGACAAGAATGCCTTTCATGCCAAACAGATCGCGGGCAAGTTCGATGACGTGGCCAAGCTGGTTCTGAAAGTGTTTGGACCAGTCACCTTCGAGCTGATCGCGCCGGAAGGTGGGCGCAAAGTCAATCTGGGTGGTGCAGGCAGCCACACTGACGCTCCTGTCGCGGCTCCCCCGGTGCCTGAGCCTGCTCCTGTTCGGCCGGAACGGGAAGAGGTGGCCCCGGTAGAGGTCGCTCCCTTTGATCCTGCCCCGCGCCGCACCAGCAGCCGGGGCCCGGCGTTCGAGCCGGTCGACGTCGGCCCTCAGGCGGCGGTCCCGCGGCCCGCGGTCCGGCCTGCCGGCACTGCTGTGGCCACGCTGGACGTTCCACCACCGCGTCCGCCAGTGGCCGAGCGCTCTCAGACTGAGCGGCGGGTGCCGCCGGCCAGCCCGGACGATGTGGCGCGGGCGCCGCTGCCTGTGCACGCCCCAGCACCCTGGGAGACGGGGCATGTGGCCGACAATCCCCAGCCTCCTGCGGATGCCCAGGGGGGCGACCAGGTACTTTCTGCTGCGCAGAGCCGTGAGCTGTATGTCGTCGAGCCCATTACCGAGGAGCCTGACTGGGGCCAGATCGGTGGTCAGCTTGCCGGCGAGGCGGCCCCGGACCTGGGTGATTCTCCGTTCACCGAATATGTCCCCCAGCGGCCCCGCCCCGCGGCCCCCTCACCGGCGCCTGCAGCCGCCGAGCCCAGCGCACCCGCCACGCCGGGCCGCCCCGCAGACATCCGGGCTCATCCCATGTACGAGAACATCAAGAGCCGGTTTAATGGCCGCGTTCGCGAAATCGGCAAGAACCGCAACGTCCCGGCGGTCACGCCAGAAACTGACGCGGACGACGAGGAACCCGAAGTCTGAGCCTGAGGTCTGATCGCAAACCGGGACCTCACCCGCCAGGTACGGGCGTGCGCTAGCCTGCCGCCTGACCCCATGAGCATCTTCTTCCGCCGCTCGGCGTTATTTTCCCTGTCTCTGATGCTAGGTGCCGCACAGGCACAGGGCCCTGCCTCTCCGGCGCCCGTTTCCCCAGCGGCACCGGCTGTAATGGCTCCCGGTGCCGATCTGCGTGGCCTGTGGGTGGACGCCTTCGGCCCGGGCCTGAAAACCCGCGCGCAGGTTCGCCAGACGGTGGATGACGCTGTCAGGATGGGCGTGAACACGCTGTTTGTCCAGGCCATCCGCCGGGGCGACTGCCTGTGCCTGAAAAGCTCCCTGCCGGTGGTCACGGATGCGGACCTGGAAAAGAACTTTGATCCGCTGGCCCTGGTCACGGAACTGGCCCATGCCCGTGGGCTGAAGGTCATCGCCTGGGCCAGCGTGACGGGGGTCTCCAATACCGCGGCGCCCAACAGCAACCCAAAGCACGTCACCCGGGCGCATGGTCCACAAAGCGGCAAGGCCTCCTGGATGGCGCGGCGACCCGACAACAGCTGGCTTGAAGGCCGGGACGGCTGGTTGGACGCAGGCATTCCCGAGGCGGCCGAGTATATGGCCGCCGGAGTGGTCAGCCTGGTCAGGAACTATCCGGTGGACGGCGTGCAGCTTGACCGCATCCGCTACCCGGACGGCGGCGCTTGGGGGTATGACCCGAAAGTGCTGGCCCGCTACCGCGCCGAGACAGGTGCCAAAGGCATTCCGGCGGGCAATGACGCGCGCTGGCAGCAGTGGAAGCGCGATCAGATCACTGGTCTGGTGCGGCGCATTACGCTGGAGGTCAAAACCCTCCAGCCGGGTGCCTGGGTCAGCGCGGCGACCATCACCTACGTGCGGCCTCCCGTGCCAGGGGACCGGGCCGGATTCCGCCGCACCCGGACCTACCTGGAAGTCATGCAGGACTGGCTGACCTGGATGAACGAGGGTTTGATCGACCTGAACGTCCTGATGAACTACAAACGCGACGGCGTCAACGATCAGGCAGCCTGGTTCGACGGCTGGAATGCCTTCGCCCACAGCGTCCGCGCCCGTCAGGACGGCCAGAGTTCCGGAGTAGCTGCGGGCACGGCCATGTACCTCAATACGCCTGAGGTCACCGCCTCACAGGCTGCGCGCAGCGTGCAGGCTGGTCTGGGCTGGGTAGGTTACTCGTACCGCACCCCAACCCTGAATGTGTTCAATACCAGAGAAAGCGCCGCGCAGGGGCTGACGGCCGTACGCGCCGTCCTGACCGCGCCGGGAGGTGTGCTGGCCACGCCGGTCCGCTGGGATGAAACGGCTCCGACCTCACGTGGTCTGATGGGCCGGATCACCGGCACGCCGGTTCCGGGACATCACCAGGTGACCGTGTGGCAGGGCGGGAAGCAACTTGCCCAGAGCCTGACCGACGGCAACGGTTACTACGGCTTCCTGACCCTGGAACCGGGCCGGTATGAGGTGCGGGTCAGCGGACAGCGCTGGGTGGACACGGTTCCTGCGCGCGGCGTCGTGCGGCTGCCGGACCTGCTGGTGCGGCTGCCCAAACCGGTGGCCATGCCGGTTCAGGCGCCTGCCCCGCTGCCTGAGCCGGTCCGCGATACCGATACGATTCCGACTCCTCCCTGAAGACCCTCAGGTCTTAGGCGGGCAGGTAGACTCCAGGCATGACCACGCCAGATGTCGGCATTCCTCCGTTCGAATTCAGGCAGACGCTGGGACGTTTTGCCAGCGGCGTGACAGTGATTACAGCCAAAGATGGCCAGCAACGGCGTGGTATGACCGCCAGTGCGTTTGTGTCGGTCAGCCTGACGCCGCCTCTGATTCTGGTCAGCGTGGACAACCGCGCCCACATGCATGCGCTGCTGTCCGAAGACCGGATCACGCACTTTGGCGTCAATATCCTGGGCGCCAGCCAGACACCTCTCAGCGACCACTTTGCCGGACGTCCGGGAGCCGAGGAGCAGGTCTCGTGGTTCGAACACGAGGGTCTGCCGCTGATCGGCGGCGCCATTGCACAGCTGGTATGCCGTAAATATCAGGTCATTCCAGCCGGCGACCACACCCTGTACCTGGGCTTCGTGGAGTACAGCCGCTACACCGACGACGATCCGCTGGTGTATTTCCGCGGGCAATACCACGAACTGGGCTGAGGTCCGGCCGTCCCTTGAACTGCAGGCCGGCGGCGTGCTTTGCTGCGGGTGTGCCGCCCTATCTGCCACAGCTGCTGCTCGCCTTTGTGCTTGTCGGGCTGACGTTCAGCGTCTCCTATCTGATTACCCTGGGTGGACAGACCCAGATCGACGTCCTGGACGCAGCGCTGCTGATGCTGGCCCTGGTCAACCTCCGGCTGGGCTGGAGCGGCGCACGTCATGCGCATGGCGGGCGTACGCCGCTGGCCGTCAATCTGGCCGGTCTGATCGCTGCCGCGCTGATTACCTGGCGCATGCTGATGGCCCTCAGCCCTCTCTCCGGCTGAGGGGAGGTTTAGGGGAATTTCAAGTTCCGGGGGCGAAGGGGAGGGGCTGGGCTAGACTTCCTTCATGATTCGCCTCGCCATTCTCGCGGACCTGCACGCCAACCTGGCGGCAACGCTCGCGGTTCATGCCGATTTGCAGCGGCGCGGGGTCACGGAAATCTGGGTCCTGGGCGACCTGGTGGGCAAAGGACCCCGCCCAAAGGAAGTCGTGGAATGGACGCAGGCACATGCCACGCGGGTCATCCAGGGCAACTGGGATGCCCGGGTTGCTGGGGCCACGCACCGCCCGCAGGACCTGTGGCCCCGCAGCAAACTCACGGCCGCTCAGCTGACCTACCTCGAAGAGTTGCCCTACGGCATTGAAGAACAGTTCGGAGGCGCGTGGTGGCGCTTTGTGCACGCCAGCAGTCACGGGCTGTTTCACCGCCTTTACCCGCACAGCAGTCTGGCTGAGCAGCTTGACGCTTTCCGGCCCAATCCGCAGTACGGCCTGCGCGAGCATGCCGACGCCCTGGTCTACGCTGATGTACACGAGGCCCTGATGCTCGATGTGGAGGGCCGGCCGCTGATCAACTGCGGCAGCGTCGGCAACCCGCTGGACAGCACACTGCCCTGTTATCTGCTGCTGGAATTTCAGCGGGACAATCCATCTCACAGCGCGACCTTCGTGCGCCTGACCTATGACCGCGATTCGGAGATTTCGGCGGCCGAGGCCAGTGGCATGCCCTTTACCCGCGAATACATCGCCGAACTTCTGACCGGCGCCTACCAGAAACGCCGCGCCCGCACCGGTGAAAGTGCAGAGCCGGCCTGAACTCAGGTGCCCAACCGTAAGAAACCTCCCTGTCAGGGAGGCTTCTTGCACTGTACTCAGCCGAACGGTTGATGTTGCTCTTCTGGTGAAATGAATTTCCTTATCTGCTCGGGTTGCCGGTACTCCGGGACAGCATGTGGCCTCAGGGTCAGGAACTGAGAGACGGAGTCTCTTCCCGCTGCTTCTGGGCCAGCTTGGCCGGCTCGAAAATGCTGGCATCCGAACCGTAACGGGCCTTGACGGCCCGCTGCACGAACCAGATCGCTGCAAAGACGCCGAGGAAACTGACGATCATGCCAGGGATACGCATCATCGCGTTGACCTCCGCGATCTGGGCATTGAATTCGTCGGTGCCGAACCGGGCCACGACACGCTGATAGTTCACGACGCTGTTGATCAGCCCGCCGATCAGGTCCACCACCGCAAAGACCACAGTGCCCAGCACCAGCCCGCGGTGCACGCCAGGGTCGCGCAGGGCCTGCTGGGTGGCGGCGCGGTCCTCCGGACTCTCCGCGATGGTCGTGGCGTCCAGGAAGATCCGGAACAGCGGCACGCTGGTCACTGCACTGAGCAGAAACAGCAGCCCCGTGAGGTACATCCGGGCGCTGTCCTTGATGGCGTACCAGAAGCCGTCCACGTACCAGAACGCCAGCGCGCCGGACACAATCGCGCCTGCTCCACCGAACAGCGCCACCGGACTGACGTTCTTATTTTTCAGGATGTCCCACAGCACATAGACCACAGGGATCAGTGCGGCCAGCAGGTAGGCCCGGATATTGCCGGTCTGGCCCCCGCCCAGCAGGCTCGCTACCCCGATTCCCTCGCCCAGCACGTTGGGGGTCAGAATCAGGATTGGGATCAGCAGGGTGAAGACCAGGTCCCATATGGTCTTTGGAATCTTGGTGCGGGCTTTCTTGGGGGCAGGGCGGGCAACCGGTTCGGTCATACGCCCGGCATTCTCTCACGGACGGGTGAGGCCCGGACAAACCGCTCCCGCCCGGTCAGGTCAGGATGCACGCTGGTGTCCCAGCCGGTGGAACGCAATTCGGCCGCAAAAACAGTGGCGTTGCGGGGGTCAAGTTCCAGCCAGAGCGGCGCACCCGGGGTCAGAGCTCCAGCCGCCTGGGCCGCCAGTGGCCGGGCCAGCTCCAGTCCATCTGTGCCGGCATACAGGGCCAGCGCGGGGTCATGCTTTACTTCCGGGTCGGCTTCCAGGCGGTCACTTTCGGGCAGGTAAGGCGGATTGCTGACGATCAGGTCAAACGGCCCGGCCAGACCGGCCAGCAGGCTGCCCTGTACGAAGGTCACTTCCAGGCCGTTCCTGGCTGAATTCTCCTGCGCCAGGGTCAGGGCCTCAGGGCTGATGTCAGTGGCCCATACCTGAGCGTCGGGGCGCGCTGCTTTCAGGCCCAGCGCCAGTGCGCCGCTCCCGGTGCCCACGTCCAGCACGCGGGGAAGGGAAACCGCAGAGAGGTCCTGTAGGCTCAGGTGCAGCAGCCACTCGGTTTCGGGACGGGGGATCAGAGCCCGCGTGTCGCTACGCAGATGCACACCCCCCCATTCCACTTCGCCCAGCAGGTGCTGCAGGGGAACGCGTGCCGCACGTTTCTCCAGGAGCCCGTTCAGCCGGGCCGCGTCGTCCGGCAACACCTGCTCAGGGCCCCTCAGCAGCAGACCGGTAGGGGAGAGCCCCAAGGCATGCTCCAGCAGGGCCCGGGCGTCCACCTCAGGGGAGGGCACACCGGCTTCTGCCAGTCGCCGGCTCGCTGCCTGGAACCATTCACGCACCGTCGCCATATCTCACCTCAACTGTCCCAGGGTTCGCAAGGTCATAAAGAGGGGGGCCGGAGGGACAAACCTCCGGCCCCCCGTACCGCCAGCAGGTCTAGCCGTGCCGCGGCTTGATGATCAGCCGCCGGGAGGCACCTTCGCCGACCGACTCGGTCATCACGTCGGGATGTTCCTTCAGGGTGATGTGCAGGATGCGTCGCTCGGCGGCAGGCATGGGCTGCAACTCGTGGGGCTCGCCGCTCTTGGCCACCTGCACTGCCAGCCGCTCGGCCAGCTTGGACAGCGTGTCGGCCTGCCGCTTGCGGTAACCGCCGACATCTATCCGGACGCGCTGTTCACTGCGGCCTTCCAGCTTGGCCAGTACCGTGTAGGCCAGCACTTCCAGGGCCCCCAGGGTCCGCCCGTCACGGCCTGCCAGACGGGCCGCATGCTCACCGGTGATTTCCGCTTCCAGGGCGTCTTCACCCTGGGTGACAGTAACGCTGAGTTCCGGGTCAATCCGCGCGATCACACCGCGCAGGAAGCGTTCCAGAACCACACGGGGATCCTCATGCGCGGCACCCAGGGCGGGGGCCACGGCGGGCGCGGCGTCCGGCGCGGGTGGCGGCGGTGCGCTCTCGTCCGCGTCGCTGATGCCCAGTCCCGCGAGGTAGTCGTCGAGGTTCGTGCGGTTGTCCATAATCCTCAGTCTACCCCGCCGTTCTCACCTGTTTCCCACAGGTGCCCTTCACGGGCCTGCATGGCGAATGTACGGGCGCTGCGTTCCAGCATGCGGTAAACCGCCTCGAAGCCTTCGGGGCCAGCGCTGTAGGGGTCAGGCACCTCAGCGCCCGGCGCCTGCGGGTCGAAGTCACGCATCAGACAAATGCGGGCTTCTGCGTTCGGCGGGCTCAGGCGGCGGGCATCAGTGAGGTTCATGGCGTCCATGGCCAGGATCAGGTCCTGCTCGTAGAAATCCGCCACATCCAGCTGACGGGCCCGGCCCTCCAGGTCCAGACCATGGCGGCGCGCGACCTCCCGGCTGCGGGGGTCTGCAGGCCGGCCAGCGTGCCACGGTGCCGTGCCCGCGCTCTGTACCACGGCCGGTATACCCGCAGCCGCCAGTTCCCGGCGCAGCAGTGCCTCAGCCAGCGGACTGCGGCAGATGTTCCCGTGGCACAGGGCCAGGACCCGCAGGGGTGAATGGGAGCTCACACCTCGGTGAATGCACCCAGGGCCCGGAACCGCTCGTGCCGCTGGTGAACCAGCGCGGCGGCGTCCAGGGCCGCCAGTTCACGCAGGTGACGGCTGACAGCTTCACCGACCCGTGCGGCGGCGGCGTCTGCGTCCAGGTGTGCGCCGCCAGCAGGCTCGGGAATCACTTCCTCCACGACGCGCATTTCCAGCAGGTCTGGGGCTGTCAGCTTGAGGGCCTCGGCGGCCAGCGGGGCCTTGGCGGCGTCTTTCCAGATAATGCTGGCTGCACCCTCGGGGGAGATCACGCTATACCAGGCATTTTCCTGAATCAGGACGCGGTTGCCTACCCCGACCGCCAGCGCCCCACCGGAGCCGCCTTCGCCAATAACCACACTGATGGCCGGTACCCGCAGGTTCAGCATGCGGCGGATGCTTTCGGCAATGGCCCAGCCCTGACCACGTTCCTCAGCTTCCAGTCCCGGATACGCACCCTGGGTGTCGACCAGGGACACCAGGGGAAGCCCGAACTTGTCCGCCATGTCCATCAGCCGCACGGCCTTGCGGTAGCCCTCGGGGTTGGCACTGCCAAAACGGCGCTTGATCTTGCTTTTGGTATCGCGGCCCTTCTGCTGCAGCAGCAACATCACGGGAACGCCCTGCCAGCGGGCCGGGCCACCGATCAGCGCGGGATCGTCGCCGTAGCGGCGGTCGCCGTGAAGTTCGGTAAATTCGGTGCACAGCCGGTCCACGTAGTCCAGGGCGGTGGGACGGCCCGGGGCACGTGCCAGCTGCACACGTTCCCAGCGCCCCATCACCTGGGACTTCTGCTCACGCAGGCGCTGCACCTCGCTGCGCAGGGGGTTCAGGGCCGCGTCGAGGTTCTGTCCGGTGCGGCGGGCGGTGTCTTCCAGGTCGTGCACGCGGGCTTCAAGTTCACGCAGGATGTCGGCTGTCATACGCCCACCTCCTGGGCAGGCACTTCCAGATCAGGGGTCTGTGCAGGCCGGCGCATCAGCAGGCCCAGCAGCCGGGACAGATATTCACGGTGCTCGCGGCGGTCGACCACGTCATCCACCATGCCGTGGGTCAGCAGAAATTCAGCGCGCTGAAAGCCCTCGGGCAGGTGCTGACGGATGGTCTGCTGAATCACGCGCGGGCCGGCGAAGCCAATCAACGCATCCGGCTCGGCCACGATGACATCGGCCACAGTGGCAAAGCTGGCGGTCACGCCCCCGGTGGTGGGGTCGGTCAGGACACTTACGTAGGGCAGATTCTTTTCGGTCAGGCGTTCGAGGGCCACGGTCGTCTTGGCCATCTGCATCAGTGACAGCGCACTTTCCTGCATGCGGGCGCCCCCACTGGCCGTCACGATAATCAGCGGCAGGTCATGCGCCGCGGCATGTTCGGCAGCGCGGGCAATTTCTTCCCCGACGACACTGCCCATGCTGCCCCCGCTAAAGGCGAAATCCATCACGGCCAGCGTGACGGGCAGCCCCTCGATCCGACCGGTTCCGGTCAGGATTGCGTCGGGCCGGCCAGCCTTGCGCTGAGCACGCTTCAGACGGTCGGTGTAGGCCTCGGTATCCACGAAGCCCAGCTGGTCGGTGGGATGCACCGCGCCTGAGAGCTGGACGAAACTGCCCTCGTCCAGCAGGACCTCGACACGCTTCTGTGCATCCAGACGCAGGTGGTGCCCACACCTGGGGCAGACGTGGGCGTTCTGGTCCAGCTCACGGTTGTAAAGCCCCTCTTTGCACTTGGGGCATTTTGTCCACAAATCGGGCAGATCTGCGCCGCTCTGTTGCTGTGGCCGGCGCCGCCGGAAAAAACGATCTAGGGCCATGTACTCGACTCTCCTTAGGAACGCATTCTAGTCGCGCTTTCTGCTCCAGGTTACACCGGGTTCAGACGCGGACTTCTCCTGGCCGCGCCGCCTGCAACGAGGCACCCCGGTTTCTGCCTGGAAGGTGTGCTGTCAGCCCAGCCGACGTTTGAGATAATCGTCCAGCTGCGCGAGTTGCAGAGTGACGTCGCGTTGCAGGGCGTCGATCCGGGCGTTGACTTCGCTCAGGTCCTGCTGTCCCCGTCCGTCTCCCAGGGCGTCCATGCGGCTGTCGAGGTGAGTCTGCAGCTGCGCAAAGCGGCTGCCCTCCTGCGAATCCAGACTGTTGCGCAGCGCTTCCATGTCGCGCAGCAGCTTGGCGCTGTCGGCCTGGGCACGCAGGCTGGCCAGACCTGCCCAGAAGTAGAACAGCAGGGCCAGAGCCACGGCCAGGATCAGCAGAATCAGGCCCATCGGAACACCGCTGTAGGTCACGAACCCCAGGCTCAGGGTGTGGGGAAACATCAGCGCGTTGGTGTTCAAAACCGCAAACAGCCCCAGGAGCACGACAATGACGATCAGGACGGCGGTCCGCATATCTGGAGCGTAACACCAGCCCGGCGTGAGCCGGACTGGAAGGTAGTTGTGGGAACATTTACAAACGTAACCGTGCAGCTGTTGCGCGCTCAGCCAGCGTATTCTGGGGGTGTTATGTCACTCGTGGTTCTGGTTACCGTGCCCCCTGAACGCGCCCATGAACTCGCGCGGATCCTCGTTTCCGAACGGTTGGCTGGCTGCGTGAATATTGTGGGCGGGGTGCAGAGCATCTACCGCTGGCAGGGCGATGTTGCCGAGGACCCGGAGAGCCTGCTGATCATCAAAACGACTGGCGATGTCTACCCGGACCTGGAGCGGCGCATCAAAGAGCTGCATTCCTACGAGGTTCCGGAGATCGTGGCGCTGCCCTTTGACCGCGCCAGCAGTGAATTTCAGGCCTGGCTTCGCGAAAGTCTGGCACCCGAGAGGGCCTGAGGCGCACGGGCTGAGCGTCATGCTCTGCCTGGTCCGATGTTTGAGACGGAGGATCAGTGGTGGGTCGGCGGGACTGCAAGGGGACCTGAACGTCCAGGCGACCCGTCTCTTTTTGTTTCTGGCGCACAGCAGTGGGATGAGTGACGAAACCATGCACAGTGGGTTGTCACCGCACCTATAGCAGTGCACATTTTTTCATGCGTGTCATAAGCAGAGGCGGTCTCTTGGCCGTCTGATTCGGTCAGGACTGCCCCCGGAGGGTATAGGACACGGTCCAGAACGCAGGCTGGACAGGCTTTACCGGCAGACCGGCAGTAAATGACTCCAGGACGCTCCCGGCATGTCGTCACAGAGCATGGCTGGCATGTCAGCAGACTGGGCGACATGTCGCTTGGTGGCCTGCATTGATTTTTACGAGCGGAGGCGTCCAGCCAATACAGGGGGCGCAGGAACTGCTCCTGAAAGCAGAGCGGATTTCAGGCGCTCAAGTTTGGCTGTCGTCTTTACATCGCGTGAGGCTCGGATTCAAGCAGATGTGAGCTGCAGAGAACTCCAAGAGCTTTGCACGCTGGATTGTTCTTATATTCCAGGCAGGCACCCAGCGCCCTTGACACCGCGCTGGTCGCTTTCCCAACCGCTTTTCATACTTTCTTCACAGCCCAGGAAATCTGATTTAGTGTGAAGTTTTTCAATGTTGTGCAGGCAATGACCCGGCAGCATGTCTAAGCAGCACAAATTTCGTAGGCACACCCGGCGTTGGAGGCGACTCAGACGTCAAATTACGGGTGTCCTGCATGGAGACTTATGGCAAAACCTGCCCGTCATGCCCTATTGCTTCCTGGCCTCCTTTTGACCGCTACACTCGCCGCCTGCGGACAGGATTCCTCGCCTACCAATGCCGATCTATCGGCCCAGGTGGCTTCCACCAGTCACCCGGCCGTGGCAGGAGAGATTCTGGTGCAGTTCACCCGTGGGGCTGGCAGCCAGGGTGTCCGTGACGTTGAGCGCCAGGGGCTGCGTGTGGCCGAGCAGGTTGCTGTGACGGACGGGGCGCCCCTCTACCGGATGCAGGTCACCAACGGGCAGGCTGTAGACGCCTTGGTGCGCGCCCTGAGCCGCAACCCCAACGTGCGCTTTGCGGAGCCGAACTGGATCTACACGCACGCAGCAACAAGCAATGACCCGTTCTACACCGACGGCACGCTGTGGGGGATGCACGGCGACGCGACCACGCCGGCCAACCAGTTCGGAAGCCAGGCAGGCGAGGCCTGGGCGAATAACCACATCGGCAGCAAGGACGTGTACATCGGTGTGATTGACGAGGGCATCCAGTTCACCCACCCGGACCTGGCAAACAACATCTGGGTGAACCCCTTTGATCCGGCAGATGGCGTGGACAACGACGGCAACGGGTACGTGGACGACACCCGCGGCTGGGACTTTGCCAACGGAAACAACACCATCTTTGACGGCAACAAGCGTGAAGGTACCGACGAGCACGGCACACACGTCGCCGGCACCATCGGGGGCATTGGCGGCAACGGTCAGGGTGTGGCGGGCGTCAACTGGAACGTCACCATGATCAGCGGCAAGTTCCTCGGGGCCCGCGGCGGCTCGCTGGCCGACGCTATTAAGGCCGTGGACTACTTCACCGACCTCAAGAAGCGCCACGGCCTGAACATCGTGGCGACCAGCAACTCCTGGGGCGGGGGCGGCTTCTCGCAGGGCCTGCTCGACGCGATCAACCGCGGTGGGGACGCCGGCATCCTGTTTATCGCCGCAGCCGGCAACGGCGGCAGTGACGGCGTAGGCGACAACAACGACACCACGGCCACCTACCCCAGCAACTATGAGTGCACCAACGCGGGCACACGTGGCTGGGACTGCGTGATCGCCGTAGCCGCCATCGACAAGACTGGTGCGCTGGCCAGATTCTCCAACTACGGAGCCAAAACAGTGGATGTCGGAGCGCCTGGCGTGGCCGTGATGTCGACCCTGCCGACCAACACCTACGGATCATACAACGGCACCAGCATGGCCACCCCACATGTCTCTGGCGGCGCAGCCCTGTATGCCAGCACCAACGCCGGCGCCACTGCTCGGCAAATCAGAGACGCCATCACGAGCAGCGCCCTGTTCACCACCAGCCTGAACGGCAAGACCGTTACAAACGGCCGCCTGAACGTCAGCGGCTTCTGAGCCTGCCTGTCTGCGGATTTCCGGCTGCCTGATTCAGCTCGCCCCTTGCCTCCAGGAGAAACGACACATGCACATGATGAAAGTTGCTGTTGGCCTCACCCTTGCTCTGACCCTCGCGGCCTGCGGAAATACCACCCCGGGTAGCACAGCCAACGACACCGACACTGAAACGGTGATCGAGAATGCCGCAGCGTCCTCTTCGGGTTCCCTGAGAGAGCAGGCGGTGCCCAATGTCGCTGGCGCTGCCCGGAACATTATTCCCGGTCAGTACATCGTGGTGCTGAAAGAGGGCGCCGAACCCCGTGGGCTGGCGCGCGCCGCTGGCGTGACGCCCAGGTTCGTGTACAGCATCGTCAATGGATTCGCGGGCAGCCTGAGCGAAGGGCAGCTCAATGCCCTCAAAAACCACCCAGACGTCGCCTACATCGAGCCTGACCAGGTGTACACCGCCACCGTGGAGCAGTCCATGGACACCAACGGCGACCCCTGGGGCCTGGACCGGATCAACCAGCGTGATCTGCCCCTGGACCGCAAATACAGCTACACCTACACCGGCAGCGGCGTGCGCGCCTACATCATCGACACTGGCCTCGACGCTGCGCACGCCGACTTCGAGACCCGCGCGCAGAACGTGTACGACGCGTTTGGCGGCAACGGCAACGACTGTAACGGCCACGGCACGCACGTGGGCGGCACGGTCGGCGGCAAGGTCTACGGGGTGGCCAAGCAGGCCCTGCTGCGCGGCGTGAAGGTGCTGGACTGCAACGGGTCCGGCAGCACCTCGGGCATTATCGCTGCCGTGGACTGGGTGCGGACCAACCACATCAAACCCGCCGTGGCCAACATGAGCCTGGGCGGCGGCTACTCCAGCACCCTGAATAACGCTGTGGTCAACCTGTCCAATGCCGGGGTCTTCGTGGCGGTCGCGGCCGGCAACGAAAACCAGGATGCCTGCAACGTATCGCCCGCCAGCGCCGGATACAACACGGCCGTCACCACGACCGCCGCTTCGGACAAGACCGATACGCGGGCCTCATTTTCCAACTACGGTCAGTGCACTGACCTGTACGCACCGGGCGTGGCCATCAAGGCCCCCTGGATCGGCAGCGGCACCACCGAGACCAATACCATCAGCGGCACCAGCATGGCCTCCCCCCACGTGGCCGGCGTAAGTGCACTGGTCAAGCACCGCTACGGTGACATCTCATCGGCTTCGGTATGGAGCTACATCTCGGGCGCCGCCAGCACGGGCAAGATCAAGAGCAACCCCACCGGCACGCCCAACGTGCTGCTGTACAAGTACATCACTGCCTGGTAAATCAGGCACGTAAACACAGTCAGGAATGAAGCCGGCGCCGGATGCAACGGGGCCGGCCTCCTCTATGGATTCCGTCGGCAACACCACACCCATAAGCGGGAGCTGCGTATATACGTATTGGGCAGGCTGGAGACGCTGGTCAGAAGCATGCCGGACAAGAGCAGGAACAGCCCCCACACCTGCATGACCCACGCTGCCCAGTGAAGTTGCATATTCCTGTGTTCCATGTTGCCAATTGCCCCGGCCCGGCGGTGCTGATCTGTGTGGGTTGACTGAAGCGGTATGAAGGAGTTCGCAGCACATTGTGAGCAGAAATGTGAGAAGTGGAGATGAGCGTTGTGAGCTGCCATGGGTTGGTGTGCCGCACCACAACGCGCTACGAATCGGGGTGATTGGAGGCATCTGCAGCGTCTGGTCTATAAGGGCCTGAAGCGGCAGACGACCTGCTTGCTGCATGTCGTCTGCCACAGCTGTTAGGCAAGCTCGATAGGGTTTTGCTTTTGGGGGCAATAGCTGTTCGGGCTGCGAACGCACGGTGGGACTGATTGGAAAATCAGGCTAATTTTTTAATCCTTCCTTAAGAATTTCGGATGTTCACAGAGCGTACACATGAGTTTCTTACAGTCATGCCACCGGATTCCCGGCTGTGCGCTTGCTGTACGCGCCCTGGAAAGGAGAGCGATGATGGAAATTCTTACACGTAGACTGAATCGGTCACCCCACACTCTCGCCCTGCTCGCGGCGCTCGTACTGGCAAGCTGTAACTCCGTCACACCCGGCAGCCCCGACGCCACCCTGCAGCCTCAAACCATCAGCAGCGCCAACCCCAGCGCCTTCAAGTACCTGCATGATCTTGTGGGCGTCCCCGCCAGAACCTCCACTGCTGATCTGGAGAAGCTGTACTCCGGCATCGTCATCACCCGCGACGTGACCGCCGGCACCGCGACCATCGCCAACAACGCGCTGAACAAGGGCCGCTACGACAGCGCTCCCGCCGTCGAGGTCAACGAGCGCAAATTCAGTGTCGATGTCGGCGCTCAGGGCTACAACGCCTGGAGCAGCGGGTATAACGCCTGGAGCAGTGGGTACAACGCCTGGTCCAGCGGCTACAACGCCTGGAGCAGCGGCACCACCAGCACCGCCACCACGTTCATCGAAAACATCCCCACCTGGGACTTTGCTGGCATCGGCGGTGCCCAGGCCCTCGTTCCCGAACTGGGCAAGGGCATCAAGGTGGCGGTCATCGACACCGGCATCGACATGAACCACCCCGCCTTCACCGGCAAAATCGATACCACCTACGCCAAGGACTACCTCGACGGCGACAAGGTCCCGCAGGACGTCAACCTCAACACCGACGGCACCTTCTCCGCCGCCTACGGGCACGGCACGGCGGTGGCGGGCATCATCACCCAGATCGCTCCGAACGCGACCATTCTGCCTATCCGCGTGCTGGACGCAACCGGCGGCGGCGACACGGCTACCATCGCGTCTGCAATTGATTACGCGGTTGCTTCGGGCGCCAAGGTCATCAACCTCAGCCTGGGCAGCACCAGCGACTCCGCCGCTGTGAACCAGTCCATCAAAAACGCGGTGAGCAAACTGGTGACCGTCTTTATCGCCTCCGGGAACTCGGGCACCACCAACGTGCTGTATCCCGCTGCACGCTCCCTGGACTCCGCAGCACTCGGCAACGGCAGCATCGGGATCGGCAGCGTCAACCTGCTGACCCACAAATCCAGCTTCAGCACCTACGGCGCCAACCTGGAATTCACCGCCCCTGGTGAAAACATCGTTACCGCTTTCCCCGGCAACGGGATCGTCGCGGCCACCGGCACCTCCTTCGCCACCCCGATCGTGTCCGCCACCGCAGCGCTGGTGCTCTCCGCTGGCGTCCCCATCAGAACCACGGACGACACGAAGGTATTCATGAACAACATGGCGGCCACCGCCACACCGTCCACGGACCCCACCTACGGCACGCAACTGGGCCGGGGTACGCTGAACGCATTCAAGTTTGCAGACATCTACCGCTAAGGAGGAGTGACCATGTTACGCATCACGAAACAGACATTCCTGCTGGCCGGTTTAACAGCCCTGCTGGCCGCGTGTGGGACGACCACGACCACCGCCGACACCACCCTCTCCGCTCAAGCCGCCATGCCTGCGTCCACGGCCAGCATCAGGATGACCACCGCTGAGGCCGCCGGTTCCTTCGGTGCCTGGGCCACCGGTTCGTTCGGTGCGTGGGCCAGTGGATCGTTCGGTGCCTGGGCCAGTGGATCGTTTGGCGTGTGGGCCACCACCTTCGCGGATGGCACGCCCAACCCGCTGCATAACAACGTCGAGGAATGGAACCAGATCCATCTCGCCGGCGCACAGACCCTGGCTCCCAACCTCGGTGCAGGCGTCATCGTCGCCGTGATCGACACCGGCATCGACCTCAAGCACCCGGCCTTCGAAGGAACCCTTACTCCCGCGAGAACCTGGCGCGATTACGCCATGAGTGGGCGACCGGACCGCGACCCCAGCGAGGAAGGCACGCCCGCTGACCACGGGTACGGACACGGCACGGCTGTGGCGGGCATCATCCTGCAGGTGGCGCCCAACGCCAAAATCCTCCCGATCCGTGCCCTCAGGGCTACCGGAGAAGGAAGCTCGACCGACATCGCCGAAGCCATTACGTATGCGGTCGATCAAGGCGCGAAAATCATCAACGTCAGCGCCGTGGCCGACCGGGACAGTGACATCAGTAAAGCCATCGATTACGCCTCGGTCAAGGGTGCGTACGTGGTCATGGCCGCCGGTAACCGCGGGGATCACGTCGTGCAGTACCCCGCGAGCAAGGCGGGCCTGACCAACTCCATGGGGATCATGGGCATCTCGGTGGGCAGCATCGAACGCACGTTCAAGAAGTCCGCGTACTCCAACTACGGGCACCAGCTTGAAATTCTGGCCCCCGGAACGGAAATTGTAACGGCCTACCCTGAAGGGCAGATCCGGGCGGTCACCGGGACGTCCTTCGCCGTACCTGTGGTGTCGGGCGTGCTGGCGCTGGCACTTGGGGAACGGTACAGCGCCGACAACGCGGGTCAGCTTGCCGAGAAGCTGAAATTCGGGGGGCGCAACGTCGACGAGTACAACACGGACCTGATGGGGACGATGGGTGGACAAATCCTCGGCTCTGGTCTGCTCAACGCCGAAGCGTTCCTGAACAACGTTAGGTAAGCCTCTTCCAGGGGGGTTCAGGGGTGCGGACGACTTCGTCCGCACCTCTCCTTCTTCTAACAACAGAACCCACAATGAGTTCAGTTCCTACATTTTGTTCAGCCTGCCTCGCTTTCTGTTGTTAATGACTGAGCGGCCTGGCCTTGCTTGCCTGGGCGAACCTCTGGCCCCCGCCCCATCTGTTTTCTCCTGCGCAACTCCAATAATCCTGCATTCCTCTCGTGCGAAGTACCCTGGAGTCAGGCACCTGCAGGAGATGCAACCTCGCCACCTGAAAGCGCTGATGGTGAAACGGAGCCGGAAGCCCCCGGTACGCACTGGGCAGCCAAGGGCAGCACAGCCACAGGTGTATGCGCACACGGCGGCGCTTCAGGCGGCTGTGCAGGTAGGGAAGAAGCAGCGAGAAAAAGAAAACCCCCGCACCAGGCGGGGGATTTTTTGGCGGGCCCTGCAGGACTTGAACCTACGACCTACGGTTTTGGAGACCGCCGCTCTACCAACTGAGCTAAGGACCCTGGGACTGTGCCGGAACACAAGCCCATATAAATTAGCAGAGGGCCACGAAACGTGCAAGAAGGCGATGACAGGCCTGAGCCTTACAGCACGCCACCACCGACGGACAGCCGCAGCAGGGCAATGGCAATCACCACGGCGTTCAGCATCATGGCCCCACGGTCGCGGGCCAGGACACCAAAAATCAGGCCCAGCACCGCCGGGGGCAGCACCACCAGCCAGTTGAGCCAGCCAAAGAGTGGAAGCAGGCCCAACAGCAGCCCCAGCGCAGCCAGCACACCCAGGATCAGGGATAGGGTTCTCATACCTCTCTCTACGCTTGTGCGGGCGTGGCGGTTCCCTGGCCAGCCCAGCGGGACTAGGCCGGACGGCTTACTGTCTCCTGAACGGCAGCAGGGGTAGGCTGCGGCGCGTGACCCGCAAGCCCCAGACCGCTCGCCTTCCTGCCGGCGCCAGAACGCGCGCTCCACAGGTGCTCTCGGCCCTGGAAGTCCTGTACCCGGACGCCCGCACCGAGCTGGAGTTCCGGACTCCTTTTGAACTCCTGGTCGCAACGGTGCTCAGTGCGCAGGCCACCGATGTCAGTGTCAATGCCGCCACACCCGCCCTGTTCGCCGCCTACCCGGATGCTCACGCCATGAGCCGAGCCGAGCCGGAGGATATCGAACCCCTGATCCGGCGCATCGGGCTGTACCGGGCCAAGGCCCGCAATCTCGCGGCGCTGGCCCGGCTGCTGGTCGAGCGCCATGACGGCGAGGTGCCCAACGACTTCGATGCGGTGGTGGCGCTGCCCGGCGCAGGGCGCAAGACGGCCAACGTCGTGCTGAGCAATGCCTACGGCTACCCGGCCATCGCGGTGGATACCCACGTCGGCCGCCTCGCGCGCCGGATTGGTCTGAGCACCCAGACCAATCCGGATAAGGTCGAGGTGGACCTGCAACGCCTGTTCCCGCGCGAGCGCTGGGTATTCCTGCACCACGGCCTGATTCTGCACGGGCGGCGCGTCTGTATTGCCCGGCGTCCCCTGTGCGAGAACTGCCTCATGGCGTCCTTCTGTCCCAAAGTAGGCGTGACCCTTTGAACTGGACGTTCTCCAGTCAGGTCTGGCTGTACCTGGCCTCGGTCTTCAGCTTTGGGCTGGCGCAGGCGTTTGCGGCGCTGTTCCTTAATTTCTACCTGCGTGCCCTGGGACTGGGCGCCGAGTGGCAGGGTCTGCTCAATGCCCTGCCGGCGCTGACCCTGGCGGCCCTGAGCCTTCCGGCGGTGGCGCTGGCGCGGCGTATCAGCAATGCCCATACCCTGAAAATCGGTGCGGGCCTGAGTCTGGTGGGTACGCTGCTACTGGCCAGTGCCCAGGGTCCGGCGATGGCCATTCTGGGGGCGCTGGTGCAGGGGGGTGGCGCGGCACTGACGGTGGTGGCCGGTTCCCCGTTCATGGCCAACAACAGCGATGAGCGCAACCGGGTCACCCTATTCAGCGTTCAGAACGCCCTGATGACCGGGGCTGGCTTTCTGGGCAACCTGCTGGGCGGCCGTGTGCCTGAAACCTACGCCGCGCTGACCACCACCGAACCGGACGGTGTGGGCGCGCTGCGCGCGGCGCTGCTGGTCGCCTCGGCATTCCAGCTGCTGGGGCTGCTGCCGGTACTGCGCCTGCGCCCCAGCGGAAAGCCTGCCCGTGAAGGCCGCAGTTTCGCGGTCCGGGATAAGCGCACCATGGCCCGGCTGGTGCTGCCCAATGTCCTGGTGGGCCTGGGCGCAGGGGCCACAATTCCCTTTCTCAATGTTTTTATTGAAGGCAAATTCAACGTGAGCTACGCCAGCCTGGGCATGCTGTTCGCCTGGACCAGTCTGGCGACGGCCGCCACGGCCCTGCTGCAACCGCTGCTGGTCGGCCGGCTGGGCCAGTTGCAGGCGGTGTTGCTTGTGCAGGCCTGCAGCCTGCCGTTTCTGGCGGTTCTGGGCTTTGCACCGCACCTGTGGATGGTGGCCGCAGCGCTGTTTACGCGCGGCGCCCTGATGAACGCTGCTGGGCCGGTCTACAGCGCTTACGCCATGTCTGCGCTGCCTGAAGAGGACCGGCCGATGTACTCGGCCGTCAACGTGATCGCCTGGGATGTGGGCTGGGCAGTGAGCAGCCTGCTCGGCGGCGTGGTGCGGGCCGGTCTGCCGTTTCACACAGCCTTCAACCTGCTGTTCAGCTGGACCCTGCTCCTGTATGCCTCGAGTGTGCTGGCAATCTATCTCGGCCTGTACCGGCCAGCGCAGCGCGTCGTGCAGCCGGCGAGGTCCTGAGCAGTGCTAAGGGACGCTCAATGCTCAAGTGGAATCCCCTCCAGGACGCCATGCATCTCCGGCGCGGGAAGTGGAGTGAGAGACACACAGGGCCCCCGCACGGCTGGAGGGCAGTAGACTGCCCCTGATGAGCGACACCGGATCTTTACAGCGCCTGCACCGCGTTCAGCAACTTGACCTGAACCTCGACACACTGCGCGCCGAGGAAGGCAACATTCCGGATGCCCTGCGCGACGCCCGCGCTCAGCAGTCTCAGCTGAACAATGACCTCGAGGACACCGAAATCACCCTGGAGGACGTAGAAAAGCGCCTGCGTCAGCAGGAGCAGGACCTGGCCACCACCCGTGAACAGATCGTGCGCGCCACGGAAGAGCAGGAGAAAAATGCTTTCGATGCGCGCGCCCAAAGCCAGTACGGCAGCCGCATCCAGATGCTGGGTGAGCGGGCCGATGAGATGGAAGAGGACCTTGTGCCGTTGCGCGAGCGCCGCCGCGAGCTCACGGAGCGTGCCTCTCAGCTGCGTGAGCAGCACCGCGCCCTGCGCCCCACGCTGAACGACCTCGAAAGCCAGGACGACACCCGTATCCAGGGCCTGCGCGATCAGGGCGAGGCTGACCGTCAGGAGCGTGCCAAGCTGGTGGCTGACCTGGACGCGCGCACCGTGCGTGAATACGACATGATCCGCAAGGCGAAAAAGGGCCTGGGGGTCGTGGAGATCCGGGCGGGACGCTGCACCGGCTGTAACGTCGTGTTGCCTGTCAACGTGCAGCAGCGCGCGGCACTGGGCAAGCTGCCGCCGGTCAAGTGCCCCTCGTGTGGTCGCTTCCTGATCCGCCTCGACCTCACCTGAGCAGCCGGGTAACGCCGGTCAAGCCATGAAAGTTGCTGTTGCCGACGTGGGCACCAACTCCAGCCACCTGCTGCTGGCCGAGGCCAGCGGCGGTGACTACCGGGTGCTCGACAGCCTGAAAGACCGCACGCGCCTGGGAGAGTGCCTGGACGCGCGCGGCTACCTGACCCCCGAGGGAGAGGACCGGCTGGCCAGTGCGCTGCTGCGTTTCCGCGAACTGAGCAGCGCGGCTGGCATCCCGGAAGTCCGGGTGTACGCCACGAGCGCCCTGCGCGAAGCACCCAACGGACCGGAAGTCGCCGCGCGCATGCGTGAGCGCACGGGCATCTATCCCGCCATTATCAGTGGCGAGCGTGAAGGCCAGCTGACCTACCTGGGAGCGGCCGACAGCGTGGAGTTTGGCGCTGACAACGTGCTGCTTGACCTGGGGGGCGGCAGCCTGGAACTAGCCCGGGGCGGGCCTCAGGAGGCGGCCGACGTGCTGAGCCTGCCCCTGGGAGCCATTCGCATGACCCGGGCTTTTCTGACCGAGGAGCCGCCGGGCCGCAAGGCGCTCAAGGCTGTGCAGGAGCATGTGCGGAGCCTGCTGCTTCCCTTCGCGGCACGCTTCCAGGCCGGGCCGGGCACGCGCATGATCCTCTCGAGCGGCACGGCCGAAGCCGCTGCATTGGCCATCAGTGCCGGTCGTGGCCACAGCGGGGGTCACATCAACGGAGTGACCTTCTCGGTGGTGGAACTCGAGGCGCTGCTCGAACAGGCCCGCAGCAGCCGCCCAGCCGCACGGGCGCGGATTCCGGGTTTCGAGCGGCGGGTTGACACCATTGTGGCCGGGCTGGCGGTCCTGCACGCGGCGCTGGACGTGCTGGGCGCCCGCGAAGTCACAGTCAGCGAAGGCGCGCTGCGCGAGGGCATGCTGATCGAGGAACTTGCTCAGCTGCAGTCGTACTCGGGCACCCTGAGCGTGCGCCAGCGCAGTGTGCTGGCCACCGCCGAGCGCTTCGGGGCCAATCTGGCGCACGCCGGTCAGGTGGCCACCCTGTCGCGTGGACTGCTTGAGGCGCTGACGCACCTGGGTGAGCGCTTTCCTGAAGAGGCCCGCGCCCTGCTGACCGCAGCGGCCGCCCTGCATGAGGCCGGTCTGATCGTCTCGCAGAGCAGTCACCACAAGCACAGTGCCTACCTGATCCGTCACGCGGACCTGCGCGGATTCAGTCCGCGCGACCGGGAGCTGATCGCCCAGATCGCGCGTTATCACCGCCGCAGCCCACCTAAGCCCTCGCACACCGAGTACATGTCCCTGCCTTCTGCCGACCGCACGCTGGTCTGCCGGCTGGCGGCCGTGCTGCGGGTCGCTGACGGTCTGGACCGCGCCCACGCCGGCGGCACCCGGCTGGGGGAGCTGAGCCGCGACGGGAAGGGATGGACCCTGCGTCTGAGCGGCGCGACTCCGCTGGACCTGCTAGGTGCGCGCGAGAAGGCAGACCTGTGGGCGCAGGTCTACGGCCCGCTGACCTTCAGCCCGGCATAACACCGGCCCGCCGCAGCTGCTGCAGGGTGGGGGCCAGCGGCAGGGCTTCGATGGTGCGCCCGGCATGGCCCCGTACCGTACGGGCCATGAACAGGGAATTCAGGACGGCTTCCTCGGTGGCTTCGGCCACTGCCTGAAACAGGGGAGAGGTCAGATCGTTGGCGAGGTCCGGAACCGGCGGTGCCTGGGGGCTGCGGTGCAGCGGTGTGCGCCTGACCTGCGGGTGGGTGCTGAACGCCAGAGCGTAGTCCCCTGAGCCGTTGGCCAGGAAGCCCCCGGTGCGGGCAATTCCCAGAAAAGTTCGCCGGGCCAGCCGGGTCAGGTTGCGGTCGCTCAGAGGCGCGTCGGTGGCGACCACGATCATGACCGAGCCGTCAGGGGCAGGCGAAGGCGCAGCAGCAAGGTTCAGCGGAACACCGCACACCGTCAGCTGACCGCCGTAGTTGCTCTGGACCAGCACTCCCACGGTCCAGTGTCCGGCGCGGCGTGAACTGGTGCCGATGCCGCCTTTCCAGCCAAAGGCCACGGTACCGGTACCGGCTCCGACGGCTCCTTCCGCGACCGGTCCACTGGCGGCATTTTCCAGCGCCGCAAGCACGTGTGCGGGTGTGACTGCCCGGCTGCGGATGTCGTTGAGCAGGCTGTCATTGGTCTCGCCGACAACGGCGTTCACGCTGCGTACCGTTTCATTGCCCGGCTGGCGCAGGGTCCAGTCGATCAGACCCTCAAGGCCACGGGAGACGCACAGCGTGTTTGTCAGGACGATGGGGGTTTCCAGCTCACCCAGCTCCTGCACCTGGGTAACCCCGGCCAGCTTGCCGAAGCCGTTCCCGACCGCTACCCCCGCCGGGACCCTGTCCTGATACAGGTTGCCGCCATGGGGCCGCACGGCCGTGACGCCAGTCCGGACGCCCCCGCCTTCTCTCAGGGTGGCGTGGCCGACCAGCACTCCGGGCACGTCGGTGATGGCGTTGAAGGGGCCGCAGGGCAGCTGACCGGGCAGCACTCCGAAATCGCGCAACCGGCCGCGTGCGGGTTCTTCCTGGATCATGCCTGACAGCATGGCGTACTGACGCCATATGCATCCATCAGCCTGGAGTACCCCAGGTACGGCTGCTGATACGAGCGGACAATCGCTCGGTGCCCCTATCCCGCTGCCGCACATCCCTGGTCTATCCTCTGCGCATGACCGGGCACCCCGCTTCCCCTGCTGCGCCGCACCCGGCGCCCACGCTTCCACGCAACATCCTGAGCATCCAGTCGTGGGTCAGCTACGGGCATGTCGGCAACGCTGCAGCCATGTTTCCGCTGCAGCGTCTGGGCTTCGAGGTCTGGGCCGTCAACACGGTGCAGTTTTCCAACCACACCGGCTACGGCGCCTGGACCGGGAGTGTCTTTCCCCCGGAACTGGTGGCCGAACTGCTCGACGGCGTCGAAGCGCGCGGAGCCCTGCCGGACTGCCACGCCGTGCTCAGCGGCTACATGGGCTCGGAGGGCACGGTGGGGGCCGTGGTGGACGCCGTACGCCGGGTAAGGGAAGCCAACCCGCAGGCCCTGTACTGCTGTGATCCCGTGATGGGTGACGTGGGACGCGGGGTCTTTGTGCGCCCGGAACTGCCGGAGCTGATCGCGGCGCACGCCATTCCGGCGGCTGACATCGTGACCCCCAACCAGTACGAACTGGAACTGCTGACCGGACACCAGGTCGACACGCTGGAGCACGCCCTGCACGCAGCTCACACGCTGCGCGGGCGCCTGCGCCCGGAAGGCCCGCGCCTTGTGCTGGTGACCAGCCTGGTACGACGGGACGCCCCGGAAGGCAGTATCGAAACGCTGGCTGTGACCGGAGAGGGTGCCTGGCTGTGCCGTACCCCCCTGCTTCCACTTGACCCCCCACGCAACGGCACGGGCGACGCCATTGCTGCGCTGTTTTTCGGTCACTATCTGCAAAGTGGCAGCCCCGCGCAGGCCCTGAGTTTGTCGATGAGTGCCCTGTACGGTCTGCTGGATCTGACGCACCGCAGCGGCACCCGTGAGATTCAGCTGGTGGCGGCCCAGAACGAGTTTGCACAGCCCACGCAGGTGTTTGGCGCCCAGCAGGTAGAGTAGAAGCGGTCTTTCGATGAGTGATACTCCTGCCCCCCCGGACGACGGCGCGCTGGACCGTGAGGTTCTGGCGTTTCTGCAAGACGCTTTCGAACATGTGCGCAATGGCGACGCCGCGCAGCTGCGGCAGATGCTGGAGCGCGGCCTGCCACCCAATATCCGCAACAGTCAGGGGGATTCACTGCTGATGCTGGCCAGCTACCACGGCCACCATGCTGCTGCCCGCACCCTGCTGGAAGCCGGCGCGGACCGGGAACTTCGCAATGACCGGGGTCAGAGCCCCCTGGAGGCCGCTGCCTTCAAAGGAGACCAGGCGATGGCCGAACTGCTGCTCGAGTTCGGGGCGGACCCCAATGCCCGCAGCGCAGCAGGAAAAACCCCGCTGATGATGGCAGCCATGTTTGGCCGTACCGGCATCGTGGAGGTGCTGCTTGAGCGCGGCGCGGACCCGGCCGCACGTGACGAAGGCGGAATGTCCGCACTGGACGCGGCCCGTTTGATGGGCGCGGCCAGCACCGCCGCGCAGCTCGAAGCACTCTGAAGGCTGGACTGCGCCGGGCTGCGGTGTGAATTCAGGACCGGTGGGGCGGCAGCGCGACTTTGGTAAACCAGAAGTTCCCGAACGAGCGGATGACCTCCACAAATTCGCTGACACTGACCGGCTTGGGAATGTAGGCGTTGGCGTGCAGATTGTAGCTGCGCCAGATGTCGGTTTCTGCCCGTGAGGTGGTCAGCACGATCACAGGAATACTGCGCAGAGCCTCGTCTTCCTTGAGGATATCCAGCACCTCCAGGCCGCCCATGCGTGGCATGTTCAGATCCATCAGGATGACGTCCGGACGGGGAGCCCCGGCGTAGGCACCTTCGTGGCGCAGGAAGGCCAGGGCCTCGACCCCGTCTTTGGCGACATGCAGCCGGTGTTCGAAATCCGCCTCTTCAAAGGCCTCCTCTGTCAGCAGGATGTCGGCGGGGTTGTCCTCGACCAGCAGAATGTCAATGGGTTTCATGAATCAGTTGTCTCCTGAAGAGGGTTGGGGCCCGGTACTGTACCGTGATCGGGAATGCTGAAATGAAAGGTGGAGCCCTGGCCGGGCCTGGACCCCAGCCACAGCTCGCCACCATGCTGCTCGACGGCGCTGCGGGTAACAGCCAGTCCAATGCCGCTCCCGCTGTATTCGCCTAGGCCGTGCAGCCGCTGGAAAACACCGAAGATCCGGTCAAAATACTGCTCTTCGATGCCGATCCCATTGTCCTGGATATGAAAGACCCAGCGCCGGCGGTCCTCCTCGCGAGTGGCGCTGACGGCAATCTGCAGCGGGCGTTCGGGTGAGCGGAATTTCAGCGCGTTGCCGATCAGGTTGTGAAAGACGTGCCGCAGCAGGTCGGCGTTGCCATGAACCTGCGGAAATCCAGGCGCAACATGCACCTGAGCGGCGCTCCTTTGCACCTCCTCGTCCAGACTCGTAAGCACCTCGCGAACCAGCAGGTGGGTGTCGACTGAGGTGAAGGTCCGCTGCCCCTGACGCACCCGCGAAAAGGCCAGCAGGTCCTGGATCAGGGTTTTCATGCGGCTGGTGGCGTCGATGGTAAAGGTGATGTACTGGTCGGCACGCGCGTCAAGCTGTCCCTGGTAGCGCCGAGCGAGCAGTTCGGTGTAGCTGCCGATGGTCCGCAGGGGTTCCTGCAGATCGTGGCTGGCTACGTACGCGAACTGCTCGAGCTCGCGGTTGCTGTGTGCCAGCTGCTCATTGCTGGCTTTCAGGGCCTGGGCACTGTGCGCCAGCGCCTGCTCACGTTCGCGTACCGCGCGGGCCATTTCCTGGAACTGATGGCCCAGTTCGTCAATTTCCTGTACACCGGAACGCGGCAGGTGCCGGTCGTACTGGCCGGCAGAGATCTCCTGCGCGCCGGCAGTCAGCTGCGAGAGATGACGCGCCACCGTGCGGGCCATGCGCAGCGCGGTCAGCAGCAGCAGCAGCAGGGTCAGCAGCAGCCCCGCGACCGTGATCTGGCGCACCGTTCGCAGGGTCTGGGCACTGGACTGCACGGCGGCAGTCAGACGGGCGTCCTCGCGTTCGCGCATGATGGTCAACGTGGCACGCACATTGTCGAGCTGCCGGCGGCCGGTACTGATCAGCCGAACTGCCTGCTCCAGAGAGGTGCGGCGGGCACGGATCTGTGGATCGCCTGCCGTGAGGCGCCAGCGTGCAAGCTGGTCGGCGGCCTGGTTCAGGCTGCTGATCTGCGCGGGTGTGACGGACCGGCGACGCAACTGGTGTGCGTGCTCGTCAAAAGCGATCAGGCCATCAAGGTACGGTTTGAGAAAATCAGCCTGTCCGGTGATGACGTATCCACGTTGCCCGGTCTCCAGCTCCGAGATGTCACGCAACAGGGAGTTGATCAGCAACAGGCGGCCTTGTGACTCGGTTACCTGCCGGGCGGCCTGTGCATTGCGCTCCACCCCGGCGATCACCGATATACCCACGACGCTCAGCAGCACAAAGGGCACCACGAAGGGCCGCAGCAGCAGTGAGCTCAGGGTGGTTCGGGGCCGGAATGCCTGAAACCGTGAGCTTGACGTGGCCGATGCGGAGGGCGCCGGCATAGAGGATGCCTGCGGCGCAGGTGAAACAGAGTCAGGCATCGTGGGCCGATTGTAGACCAGGACCCTGAGTGCGGCGATGATTACATGCCGCGCTGGCCAGTTCCGAAAACGGACAATGGCCCCAGCACCCTGGCCGGAAAATTGAACCCGGTTCAGGACGGCGCGCTACACTCCGGTCATGACGTTGCAAAGCGTAAACCTTACCCGGCGGGGTGAGACGGCCACTTTGACCCTGGTGACCAAAAAAGGCACCCTGGGGCCGACCTTCTGGCGTGAAATGCCGGCGGTGCTGGAGGAACTGGCCCGCTCCCGGGTGGTGATCCTGCGCGGTCAGGACCTGTTCAGCGCCGGTCTGGACCTGCATGAGAGCGGCGCACAGATCCTGCCGGTGCTGGGTGATCCGGAGGCATTCAAAGCTGTGGTTGACGAGATGCATGCGACCATCGAAGGGCTGGCGGCGCTGCCGGTGCCAGTGATCGCGGCTGTTCACGGCTGGTGCATTGGCGCCGGCCTGGAGCTGATTGCCGCCGCCGATCTTCGGCTGTGCAGCCAGGACGCCCGGTTCAGCCTGCCGGAAGTCAAGCTTGGAATTACGGCTGATCTGGGCGGCCTGCAGCGGCTGCCTCACCTGATCGGCCGCGGGCGCGCGGCCCATCTGGCCCTCACGGCTGACCCTATTGACGCGGCCACTGCGGAACGCTGGGGTCTGGTGACCGAGGTTCACGCCAGTCCCGAAGCCCTCTTTGCCCGTGCCGACGCGCTGGCTGATCAGCTCGCCGCGCTGCCGCCCAGAGCCCTGGAAGGCACCAAGCGCACCCTGAACGATGACCGGCCGCACAGACAGAGCCTGGACAGTGCGGTGGCCTGGAATGCGCAGCACATGACGGCCGAAGCCCTGCTGGGCGCATTACGTAAATAATCCCCATGTTCCCAAGGAGCCCCATGACCCTATCCGCTGGTACCCCTGAAAGCACCTTCCGTCCTGACCTGCTTGCTGGAAAACACGCCCTGATCACGGGCGGCGGCAGCGGCATCAACCTGGGCATCGCCCGGAGCTTTGCCGCGCACGGCTGCGCCGTGACCCTGCTTGGGCGCAATCTCGAAAAGGCCCAGGGGGCCGCTGCCGGGATTCAGGCCGAAGGAGGCCGGGCTATGGGCGTCAGCGCCGACGTGCGTGACTTCGCCGCGCTGCAGGCCGCAGCGGAACAGGCCACCTCCGAGTTCGGTCCGCTGGACATCGTGCTGGCGGGGGCGGCAGGAAACTTTCCGGCTCCAGTAGACGGCATTTCACCGAACGGTTTCAAGACCGTGGTCGACATTGACCTGCTGGGAACCTACAACACCATCAAGGCCTGTGCGCCGCATCTGCGCGCTCCGGGCGGCAACATCCTGAGCATCAGCGCCTACGGAGTGCCGGTGCCGCTGCAGGCGCACGTGGTGGCGGCGAAGGCCGGTGTGGACGCCCTGACGCAGACTCTGGCGGTGGAGTGGGGACTGCGGGGCATCCGCGTGAATGCCATTATTCCCGGTCCCATCGACGGCACCGAGGGCATGGCCCGCCTCGCTCCGGACGAGAAGACCCGCCAGAAGTTCATTGCTACCGTGCCCCTGGGCCGCTTTGGGGTGCCGCAGGACATTGCCAACGCGGCGCTGTTCCTGGTCAGTGACGCGGCGAGCTACGTGACCGGCGTCATTCTCCCGGTCGATGGTGGTCAGAACATGCTTGGAGGCGCGCCGCAGTACATGATGTACCAGCAGATGGGCCTGGCGCAGCCGAAATCCGGGAACACGCAGTAAAAGGACAGGCAATAAAAAAGCCGCCTCTCGGGCGGTGATGAAAAGAAGATAGCGTCTTATGCGCTATTCGTCAAGAAGATGCACACCGGGGTCGTGGATTTTTGAGCATGACGGGTGTGCAATGAAGCATGAATGGTCTGGTCGCTGTGCTGCCTGCCGAGCTCCTGGGAAGGCACCCGGATGCCACCAGTCATCTCGTCGCGGTCAAGCCTGATATGCGTCTATGCCAACCCTGTAGCTGTGGTCTGCTGGCTGCATGCTGAAGACCATTGGTATCTTTATTGCCACTTTTTTTGCACTGACTTTCCTGATCGAAGGCATTAAATATCTATGGACAGGTACCTTTGAGATCGATTGGTTCTCTTCTACGGGCTCCATTACTGGTGGCTTTATAGGTCTATATATCGCCAAGGCAACTGGGCTTCTCAACCGGAACCGACGATAATCATCGACTGTTGGGTATGGCCATGCTCCAAGGGTAGGCGAAGTCCTTGACGCCACATGACGCACAACAAGCAGAGGAAGCCGCGACCTGACCCTTCATTTCCTTGAAGCCACTACCCACGCCTGGGGTGGTTGCGTTTCTCTGGCCACGGATACACAAGCGCGCCTGCCCCGAGCACAGGGCAAGCGCGCTTTGGATAGGACGGTCAGGCCTTCAGACCTGCAGCCACGGCTTCTGCGGGGCCAACGGTAGGACGGCCGATCAGGCGGCGCAAGTCACTGCTGTCAGTAGCCAGGAACCCTCGCTCTATGCCTGATATGAACGTCGGCGAGCACCGCTTACAGGGGGCTCTGGATGGGGCTCCTGGCCGTACATCTGGGATCAGGATCCCATGGAGCCTCATCGCCGCCCCCAGCGCGGCTGTCCGGTGATGTCGCGCACCCCCACAGCGTTGGTCCCCATGCTGTTTGTAATCTCCCCGGAGGTCTGGGCATTCCCAGAGCACAGACCAATCAGAGCCAGAACATGCACCTTGACCGCGTAATGACTGTTGACCTGCTGCCGGGAGGTAACAACTCTTACATGTTGGCAGGATTTGGTCAGCGGGCCTTCAGGACCACAGCCTGGTACGGTTGCAGCTGCAGGTCACGCGTGCTGTCAAGCGCGGGGTAGTTGTTGCTCAACACGGCGCCGCCTATGAACTCGTCCGAGATGGCGTAATGAACAGGCTGGTCACTGAAGTTTCCGGCAACCAGCAGCCGCGTGCTGCCGTCATCCCGGACGTAGGCAAAGACGCTGGAATGGTTCTCGTCCAGAAGCGTGAAGGTTCCGTCCCGCACGACGGTTAGGGATTTCCGCAGCGCGATGGTCTCACGGTAGTGATGCCACACCGACGCCGGGTCCGTTTCGGCCTCCTGGGCATTGATATCTGGGAAATTAGGGTTCACACCAATCCATGGGGTTCCGGTTGTGAAACCCGCGTGCGCTGAGTCGTCCCACTGCATGGGCGTGCGTGCATTGTCGCGGCCGCGTGCCCAGACGGCGGCCAGGATGCGCTCATCGTCCCAGCCGTGTTCGTCTCGCAGAACGCGGCTGGCATTGATCGTCTCGATGTCGCGGTAGTGGTCCAGACTCTGGAAACTGACGTTGGTCATGCCCAGTTCCTGCCCCTGATAGATGTACGGCGTCCCCTGCATAAACAGAAGCACCGTGCACAGCATCTTCGCGCTCTCTACACGGAATTCGCGGTCATGACCGAAGCGAGAGACGGCGCGGGGCTGATCGTGGTTGTCCCAGTAGAGGCTGTTCCAGCCGCGTCCATGCAACTCCGTCTGCCAGCGCGAAATGATGCGCTTGAGCTCCGGCAGGGTCCAGGCCTCGTTGCTCCACTTGCCGCGCTCGCCGCGGTCGTCGCCTATAAAGACGTGTTCGAAGTGAAAGACCATGTTCAGCTCATTGCGGTCCTCGCCGCTGTACAGCGCGCCCTCCGCCGGCGTGACCCCCGGTGTCTCACCCACGGTCACGACGTCGTAATGGCTCAGAACCTCGCGGTGCATCTCCTGCAGGAATTCATGGATGCGTGGCCCGTTCAGAAAATGCGGCTGTCCGTCCGTGAGGTCGGTGCCAGGAAGGGGGTGGCCTTCCGGGAAATTCTGTGGCTTGGACAGCATGTTGATGGTATCCATGCGCCAGCCACTGATGCCCTTGTCGAGCCAGAAACGCATCATGTCGTAGACCTCGCGCCGCACCAGCGGGTTTTCCCAGTTGAGGTCCGGCTGCTTGCGGCTGAACAGGTGCAGGTAGTACTCGCCGCTGGGCTCGTCAAGTTCCCAGACACTGCCGCTGAAATACGACTGCCAGCGGTTCGGCGGGTTGCCGCCCTGCGGCGCGCGCCAGACGTACCAGTCCCGTTTCGGTGAGTTCCTGCCCGAGCGCGACTCGACAAACCAGGGATGCTCGTCGCTGGTGTGATTGACCACCAGATCAAGCATGATTTTCAGGCCGCGCGAACGGGCCTCACGAACAAGCTCGTCGAAGTCGTCCATGTTGCCGAACTCCGGCATGATGGCGCGGTAATCGCTGATGTCATAGCCGTTGTCGTCGTTGGGAGACGCGAAGATCGGCGAGATCCACACGATGTCGACTCCCAGCCGCGCGAGGTAGTCGAGCCGCGCCGTGATACCGCGCAGATCACCAACGCCGTCTCCGTTGCTGTCCTGAAAGGACCGGGGATAGATCTGATAGACGACGGCGTCCTTCCACCAGGGAACAGGCGTGGTGTGGGTCATTGTTCACACCTATCACCTGAAGGACGTATCACACCAATAAGGTGAACGACTTCATAACAGTGTCCGGGCACGCAGCGTGGTGCTGCACACCAGTCCAGAGCCTTCGACAGGCTCCGGCGCGTCAGGATCTGGGGTCCTTGACCGGACCGGATACGTCGGAATTTTTGAGTGCAGGTCCGTACACCAGCGTCCTGACCAACCACTCCATGGGTCCGGTTCCGAAGTGACGCAGCCACCACATGCTGACTGGAATCTGCAGCAGTCCCAGCGCCAGGGCCAGCACCACCGCCGACGCGGCTCCGAACTGACCGGTCAGCCCCCCGGCGTATGGATAGAACAGCGTGGTCATGACCAGGCTCTGGGCCAGGTAGTTGCTCATGGCAACCCGGCCGCTGGCGGCAAAGGCCCGCAGCACCCCCAGGCGCCCGGTAACCGTCAGCAGGCCGATCAGCCCCACATACCCCAGGCCGCCCGCCAACCCACCGGTCATCCTTACCGGAATGGCCAGCAGACCGCTGGCCCGGTCTCCCTGGGTGTTCAGGTAGGCCAGCGCTACACCCAGCAGTAACCCCAACGGCACGCCCACAACCGCCAGACGGTGCAGCAGCGGCAGGTGGTCCTGGGGACGCAGCAGCAGCCCGGTTCGCTGCGCCGCAGCTCCCAGGAAAAACAGACACAGCAGCCAGGGACCGTTGTACAGGTTGCCCCCGATCACGTTGGGCCAGAACTCTGTAGCGCGCTCGGCCACCAGCGCCGCATAGGAACTCCCCGCTGAAAGATCCGGCAGTCCGGTAAAGCGTGGGCGCTCAGGCCGCGAAAAAGCCACCAGTGCGTCCATCAGCCAGACCCACTGGCCCCAGGCCCCCACCGCAATTCCCAGGGTCAGCAGCGCCCGTGCGTTCAGCCGCGCCGTGAACAGCAAAAAGCCGGCCATCAGTGCGTAGTTGCTGATGATGTCGCCGTGCCACACCAGCACAAAATGCAGCGCCCCGATCAGCAGCAGCAGGAGGTGGCGACGAACGAATACGCCCGCCCCCTGGCGTGCCAGCAGCCCGGCCGCACCCCAGCCGAACAGCATGGCGAAGATGCTGATAAAGCGGCCATTGGCCAGCACGTCGGTCAGCGCCTGCGCCACACGGTCGAGTCCACGCTGCTGCCACTCCAGGAAGCCCGCAAAGTCCTGCATGTTCACGACCAGAATGCCCACCAGCGCGACTCCACGCAGCACATCCGGCAGCACGGAACGTTCCCGGACCGGACCGTGTTCGGCCGGCTCAGGCGCCACATCGGCCGGAAGGGAGGCGGCAGGGTCAGGCGCGGTCATGGACGCAGGCTAGCGCAGGGGAAGTCACCGAACGGCCCAAAATAAAAAAGCCGCCTCTTGGGCGGTGATAATAAAAAGATAGCGCGATATGCAGGTCGTGTCAACCAGCTGCAGGGCGATGTCAGAATGTCCGTTCCAGACGCTGAATTCCGGTGAGGCACTCCAGGACAGTCATGTATACCCGTAGGTCCCACACGACAGTGCAGGTGGCCGGACGCTACGCTGCGGGCATGTTCGGACGCCGCGTGCCGCCCCACATCGTCTTTGCCCTGAGTCTGCTGCTCGCAGTCCTCTGTGCCGGGTGGGCTGTTCTGGCCTGGCGCGCGGACAGTCTGGTGTGGGCCGGCGTGGCGACCCTGCTGGCTGTCTGGCTGGCTGTCGACGCTGTGCGCTCCTATGGCTGGGCGCAGGAAAAAAAACGGCAGGATGCCGAAAAGCGCCGTCAGAACCATCCTGACCTGAAGTAAGGACCACCGCTCTCAGATTCGCCGCACCCAGAAGCGCATGGGTTTTGGAGTTTCATGATCCTCGTCCAGATCCTGCCAGCTCAGGGTGGTCGTCAGGTCCGGACGTTCCGTATAGCCCCGCGCCGCCCAGAAAGCATTCAGGGGCCGGTAGGACGCCGGACGCCGGGGATGGTCACTGGGACGCTGCACTGCACAGAAGGCAGTGACCTTCAGCCCCAGCCTGCGGGCGTGGGCCTCGCGGTGGTCGAAAAAGGCGTGGCCCAGACCGCGTCCCCGGTACTCGGGCAGCAGCACACTTTCACCCAGGTACAGGATGTCTTCGGAAATAAACTCTGAGGCCTGAAACGGAGCCTGGATTTCGGGGGTTTCCTGCACCAGGGGCAGGGCCGTGCTGGCGCCCACAACCTCTGCGCCGTCGCGGGCCACAACCACCAGGCTGTCCGGAGCGTCCAGGTAAGTCTGGAGGTAACGTTCCTCGTACTCGGCGCTGCCGGCATACAGATATGGGAA
Source organism: Deinococcus deserti VCD115 (assembly GCF_000020685.1). NCBI lineage: Bacteria > Thermotogati > Deinococcota > Deinococci > Deinococcales > Deinococcaceae > Deinococcus > Deinococcus deserti. The sequence continues at coordinate 216,410 of NC_012526.1, forward strand.
GTCCCGGAAGACCTTCAGGCGAAGCCGCGCCAGATCCGCAATGTACGGCTGCAGTCCTGGACCGTCGAGAGGGGTCAGGGTCAGGCTCAACCGCTGACCTGCCGGGTCCAGTCCGCCAGGTTGTAATAGTTGGTTACCCGCGCAATTTTGCCGTCTCTGATATCAAAAAAGGCTCCAACCGGCAGCACGTAGCGCTGGCCGCGCGCCTCAGGCAGGCCGTCGTCGGTGCGAAGGTATTCGCCGTGAATTATGAACTCGGCCGCTGCCCGCGTGCCATCGGCGCTGGTCATCACGACCACATCTTTGGCCTTCTCCCGGTAGTGGGCGTCCATGCGGGCCAGAAATGCCCGGAAGGCTTCCACGCCGGTCTGGCTTTCGCCCTCGTTGATGTCGTGACGCACATCGTCAGTAAGCAGGTCCAGCATGCCCTGGGCATCCGAGGCGTTGAAAGCGGCGTAGTAGCGTTCGATCAGCAGGGCGGTGTCACTCATGCGCCGCAGCATACCGAGCAGCCAGGGCTTGCGGAGCAGGTAGGCAAATACGCCTACAGACGCACGTAGACTTCACACGCGCTTCATGAGGCTGGGGCTCAATGAAGCAGTGGACCTCCCGCCCAGGGCGGGGAGCTTGTTGTGCAGCGGAACCTGCCCTTTATGCCGTGAAGTTCTGCTAGTTTAGAAACACTTTAACTAACCCCATGCGTTGCCGGTTTGGAACGCTGTCCTACGAGGAGCTACTGCGTGAAATCAATGCGCTACATCATTACCCGCCCGGACCTGCAGGAAGGCAGCATGCGGCTTCTGAAATACCTCGAGGGCACGTTTCCGCAAAGTGGCCCTGCCCACTTCGTGGACGACCGTGGTCAGGAACATGCGGTGCAGGTGGACCTTGAGAGGAAGCGCGTTTGGGGTCTGAGTGGTTTTTTTCATGCCCAGCACCTTGGGGTCAACGATGTGCTGCATCTGACCAACCTTGCTCCCGCGCGTTATCAGGTTGAAGCGGTGGTCAAGCCTCACGCGGCGCCGTTGCCTCCGCGCCCGCCTGTATCCGCTGCGCCGGAAACGCGGCGGGTTGTGGTGTCGACCTCTCCCCATGTGCGTGAGGTCCGCGTTCAGGAAATCCGCGCAGTGAATACGGCTCCGGTGCAGCCCCGCCAGGAAGCGCAGGTGCAAGAAGCGCCGCCTCGTCAGGACATCCAGTCCCGTCAGGAGGTCCCTGCCCGTGGAGAGGCACCGGCCCGCCAGGAGGCGCAGCCACGGCCTACGCCAGAGCCGGTCGGTGGGACCCGAATAGGCACCGGCCCGACTGAACGGGACCCGGGTGAAGCCCGCGTGCAGATCACCGAGCGAATCCAGGCGGCGCCGACACGTGAAATCCGGAGTGTCGAGGCGGCTTCCCTGAACCGCTCAGGAAGTGCTGCTTCTGCCGCTGCTGCCCCGGCTGTGGCCCGCCCTCTGGATGTGCGGTTTCCGGAAGCCACTGCCCGGGTCGTCCCGGCTTTTGTGCCGGTGCCGGATGAGATCGGAGCGCAGCTGGCCGAACTCGCGCGGCTGACCGGATACCGCCTTCACGACGCCGGCGCAGGCGTCTCCCGCCTGAGCGCGGAACTGGGCGCCCACGGGTACAGCGTGCTGATTGCCCAGAGCGAGGCGGCGCTTGAAAGTGATGCCTGGCAGGAAGAGGCCGATTACCGTGTGCTGCTGACCGATGAGGCCCAGCGTCCTGCCAACCAGGGCCGCCTGACCCGTGAAGCGCTGGTTGCTCTGATCGAGCATGCCCGTCTGGCGCCGCTGTCGCCTGTGGATCTGCGCGGTTACTGGAAGGCCGGCAGTGTGGACCTGGAATCTGCGGCCAGTGTGGCTGAGTTTGTCAGCGCTCACCTGGCCCAGCGGGGAGCCTTCAGCTTTGTGCTCCTGACCCTGGCGCAGCAGCCCGCGCACAGCGTGGTCAGCGTGCAGCGCCTGGCTGAGCGCCTGGGCAGCGGCGTGAACTATGCCGAGCTGGGCAGCATCCTGGATACCCTGACGAAGCCGCCCTTCCTGGCTCTGACTCCGCTGCCCGCCGGACAGTATCTGTTGCGGGTCGGCGTCCCTGAACTGCTGGGTGACCTCTCTGAATACGCCGAGGGAGTGCGCCGCCGGGTCCGTGTTCCGGCACGTCCCCGCGAGCGCGAGGTTGTGCGCGCCTGAGCCCAGGGTCAGGGTGTAGCAAACGCCTGCCAGCACAGTCTGTCCGTCACCGCGCCCCTACACTGGCGCGGTGAGTGTTTTTGGCGGACCCGGACACAACGAGGCACCTGACAGGGCTGGTCTGCGGACCTCGCTGCTGGCTTGGTTCGACGCTGCGGGCCGTGACCTGCCCTGGCGGGCTGGTGTAGAGGGCCGGCGTGACCCGTACCGGGTGTGGATTTCAGAAGTGCTGCTGCAACAGACCCAGGTCGCCCGGGGTCTGACGTATTACGACCGGTTTCTTCAGGCGTTTCCGACTGTCCAGGCCCTGGCCCTGGCATCTGAGGCCGACGTGCTCAAGGCCTGGGAAGGCTGCGGCTATTACGCACGTGCCCGTAACCTGCACCGGGCTGCCCGGCAGGTGGCCAGCGACGGCCGCTTTCCCGACACTTATGCAGGCTGGCGGGCTTTGCCTGGCGTCGGCCCCTACACGGCGGCGGCGGTCACCAGTCTGGCTTTTGGCGAGGCACGTGCAGTGAACGACGGCAATGTGCGCCGGGTCCTGGCCCGGCTGTATGCCCAGGCTGCGCCCAGCGAGACCTGGGTCCAGGCTCAGGCCGACGCTCTGCTTGATTCCCAGCGGCCAGGTGCCTGGAACGAGGCCCTGATGGACCTGGGAGCGACCATCTGCACCCCCCGGTCCCCACGGTGCAGTGACTGTCCTGTTTCAAAGTACTGCTGTGCTTTTGCCGAAGGGCGCCCGGCTGCCTACCCTGCCCCCAAGGCGCGTGCAGCAGTGCAGGCAAAAGAGGCCGTGGCGGTCCTGATCGGTGGCCACACCCACGCGGTGCTCGAGCGCCGGACGGGTTCCCTTCTGGGCGGTCTGATGGGTCTGCCTATGGAAGTGGTGAGTGACGGAGAGACGGCTGAGCAGGCCCTCCAGAGACTCTGTGAGCGCCTGCAGGCTGACCACACGACGCTGCTGGGCCAGGTGACTCACACGATGACCCATCGCCGGATCACGCTGCGGGTATACGCGGCCCGGGCACCTTTACCGCTGCGGTCGGTGGCCGACTCGGCCCTGTCGCGGCTGGACCACAAGGCGCTGGAACTCGACGTCCGGCGGCAGGCAGCGCTGCTGACATCGGGGTAGGGTTTTTCTGCCCTGCATCTAACGGAGGAGGCGGCGCCTGAGCACTGCGCGCTACACTGGTCGCCGGTATGTCAGGAACGCCCGTAAAAGCTGCTGTCCGCACCCTGCAAAAGACCCGGAGTGCGGCGCGTGGTGCTCTGATGTGGGGCTACGAGCAGCGCCTGACCCGCGCAGTGAAAGGCCATGGCAAACTGCCGCGTCACCTGGGCCTGATTCTGGACGGCAACCGTCGTTTCGCGCGCGCCGCAGGATTGCAACGCGAGATGGGCCATTCGTTTGGTGCAGAAAAGGCACATGAAGTGTTGCAATGGTGTCTGGAACTCGGGATTCCTGCTGCGACGATCTGGGTGCTGTCGACGGACAACACCAGTCGTGATCCCCAGGAACTGGCGCACATTCTGGCTTTGTTGGAGAAGGAAGCACGGAATCTGGCCACCGATCCCCGAATTCACGCCAATCGGGTGCGGGTACGCGCCATCGGGCAGCATGCCAACTTTCCGTCTCATGTTTTAACAGCGTTGCGCGAGCTCGAAGAGCGAACCGCGCACTACGACGGAATGCGGCTGAACATCGCCGTGGGCTATGGGGGACGCGAGGAAATCGTGGACGCCGTCAAGACGCATCTGCAAATGCAGGCTGCCGCCGGGCGCGACCTGAGTGAAGTGGCCGCCTGCCTGCGCCCGGACGATATCAGTGCTCACCTGTATGCCGCAGATATTCCGGACCCGGATTTTATTATCCGGACCAGCGGGGAGATCCGCCTGTCGGGTTTTATGCTCTGGCAGAGCGTGTACTCCGAGTACTACTTCTGTGATGTGTACTGGCCTGGGTTCCGTCGTGTGGACTTTCTGCGTGCCTTGAGGGATTTCCAGGGACGCGACCGCCGGTTTGGCAAATAAAGAATCTCGAGAGAGCTGACTGCAGATCCTGCGCTACGCAGAGGGCAGCCTGTACACCCGATGGGGGCAAAGGCTGCGCGCAAACAGCCCGGAGGGCAACGCGGATTGCTGGGGCTGTGAAAAAAATGCTGTCCTGATCGCAATTGGACAGAAAGACGAGCTGAGCTGAACCTGCTGCCCATCCACGATCTACAAATCAGGAAAAAAATCTTAATACTGCATGTAAGCAGCATGTAAGAATCTTACAGCTACCTTCATGAAGCAAGGAGAAGGTGTAGAAGCCTGAATGTGCTTCACATGTTCTCTCATTTTGTTGCCTCTTCAAGGAGTTTCATGAAGCGTTACGTCCCCTCGGTCCTTCTCGCTCTGTTGCTTGGTACCACGCTTGCCCAGGTCAACAGTCCTCTGAGCCTCACGCTGACGCTGAATGTTGTCAAGACTGTGACCGAGAACGGGAAACCTGTTGAGAAGATGTCTCCTGCACAGGGAAACGCGCCCGGCGACGTGCTCAGTCAGGTGGTGACTGCCAAAAATATCAGCAGCATGGCGCTGAAAAACGTTCGGATTCCCGTAAATGTTCCCAGAGCGACCACGTATCTGGCTCCGGAGCAGGGGCTGGACAGCGCCCGCACCGAATACAGCATTGATGGAGGCAAAACCTTTGCCCCCGCCCCGCTCAAGCGGAAGGTCACCCTGACAGAGAACGGCAAGTCCGTGACCCGCGAGGTGGAAATCAAGCCCAGCGAGTATCAGGCGGTTCGCTACATCATTCCCGAACTCAAGGCCGGACAGACTCTGAAGCTCGGCTACCGCGTGCAGGTCAAGTAACACCTCTTCCACGGTGCTCAGGCCTCAGCTGGCCATGGCAACAGTACGGCTTTCTTGTAAGGAGAACGAATGAACGTCAACCCCAAAGTCCTCGCCCTGATGGCCGCCCTGGCCGCCGGAAGTGCCAGCGCCGAGTACACCCAGGCCGGTACCTCCATCGAGAACATCGCGACTGCGACCTTCGACAACCCGACCTACGACCCCAGCAAGCCAGCAGATCCCAACACCAACCCTGCCACAAACACCCAGAACTCGAACAAGGTCACCACCACGGTGCTGGCTCTGCCTGACTTCGACGTAATCTTTAAAGGTGGGACTCCGGCTGACGGCGGCACTCAGAACAGCCTGAGTGATACCACGATGGTCAAGAGGGGTAGCCTGGCTTCCTCCGGTGCAACCACATTTGAAACTGCCTATACCATCACCAACGACGGCAACATCGAGCTGAAGGTCGATATTGCGGCCAACACCCAGAACTCCACCGGGCCCCAGGCGGTTTCGTACTACAGAGACGTCAACAGCGACGGCGTGCTGGACGGCAGCGATACGCTTCTGACCGATACCAACGCTGATGGCAAGGTGGACGTCATGGTGGCGTGGGACAATCCCGGTACGTCCGCCGACGAGGGCCTGACCCAGATTCTTCAGGTCGTGTCGATCAATGCCGGCTCTGACCCCGCGCTGGTTTACGGTGCTTCTCCGGTAGGCACGGTCGTAGGTACAGGCGCAGGCCTGGGCCAGAACGGGTACACCGTCGGCAGCGTGAACACCGAGCAGGCCAAGGCCAGCGGCACTGACCTGCAGTTTACGAAGGTGCAGCTGTACTCCGTGGCCGTCAACCCGCCGCCCACTTCCAAACCCCTGAACCCGGACGGCACGCCTTATACCCCGCCTGCACCGGCAGATGTGGACGTGCCTACCCTGGCCAGCGGACCCACCGACACCACCATCAACACGCCGCCTGTACAGACGGTCAAGGGCTACACCGATGCTGGTTCCACGCCCATTGTTCCCAATACGGGCAGCAATCTTCAGATCGCCTACCCCAAGGCGGACAACGCTGACAACAATCCCGACGTAGTGACCTTCAACAACGTCATCAGCAACACCGGTTCGGCCCCGGACAAGGTGCAGCTGTTCCCTGAGGACGCCGTGAAAGCTGATGGCACCCTCAATGCCAACTGGACCTTCGACGCAGCAACGGCCACGTTTACCTACACCAATGGGGGCAGCGTGACCAAGGTGCAGTTCCTTGATCCGTCCGGAAACGTGATCGCTACCCCCGGTGGCGCCCTGTACCCAGCATTCGATCTGGCCGCTGGCAGCTCGGTCTACTATCGAACCAAGGTGACCTACCCCGATCCTGATGACTCGGCCGCCGTGAGCCCGGTAACCCTGGTGATCGGTGCCGACTCGCTGAGTGACAGCGACACCACGGCGAACGCCACCACGACCAACATCATCTACCCGGCTGCGGCTCAGTTTGGTGACGGCACCTCTACTTTGGGCGCTGTCAACACGCCCGATCCGGTCGAGACTGTGACGCCCTATGGCAACTACAGCGCGCCAAAGACCAGCCCGGACAGCACCGACGGCACCGCAGTCTTCCTGATGGATCTGGTCAACAACGGCCAGTACAACGACAGCTTCCTGCTTGGCTCCACTGTACCTGGACTCACCGGCGCCACCGTGAAGTATTACGACGCGAACACCGGCACCGAGCTGTCCAGGAACTCAGCAGGCCAGTACGTGACCCAGGTTGTGGGCAAGGGTACCGAGTACAAGGTTCTGGCAGTCATCGACGTGCCCGTCGGTACGGCGAACGGTGACTACACCGTGTCTCAGACGGCTGCTGGCAACTACAGCACCATCAGGATGACCGACACCAACAACATCATTCGGGTGGCGCGTCCCGGCGCTCTGAACGTGGCCAAGTTCATTGCCAGGAACGGTGCTGCGGCCGAGACGGTCAATGGCATTGACGGCGGCGCAGGCTACACCAGCACCTCCGCTGGCGCCACCACCGCCAGGCCGGGCGAGCAGATCGCCTACAAGATTATTGCCAAGAACACCTACCCAATGGCGGTCAAGAACATTGTCCTGAGCGACATCGTTCCGACAAATACGACATTCGTCAGTGCCACGGCCGCTGGCGTTGCCACAGCGAAGGTGCTGTACAGGACCAGTGCGAACGGCGCGTGGAGTGCTGCAGCTCCCGCCACCCTCAGCGACGTTTATGCAGTTGCGGTTGACCTCAACGGAGACGGCGTCATCACGGTGGCTGACGAACTGGCCTCCAACGCTCAGGTCACGCTGAACCTGACCGTAGTCATCAAGTAAATTTTCCCCAGCGTACCCTGCCTCCGTGCGGGGTGCGCTCCTTTCACAACACCAGACAACCTTTTTGATCCCCGGCATATTTACGTGCCTTTTTTTGCCATTGGTCTGTGCCGTGCGCTCTTTCAAAGGAGTTCCTCCGTGAAACGCTCCCCCTTCCTGTCTGCTCTGCTTCTGGGCGTGCTGGGTCTGATGGCCCCCGCCAGTGCGCTAACGCCAGCAGGCACCGTCATCACCAATCAGGTGCGCGCCGAGTACCTGCCACCTGTCGCAGGCGACTCTGGTGTAGCGCTTTCCAACGAGGTACGCACGGTGGTCCAACCGGTATGCGCCGCCAGCATCACCCCGGACGGCACAGCGTCCCAACCGGCCTACAGTGTTACGCGGCTGCCGGGCGAAACGGCCGCCTTCGCCTACACGCTGGTCAACGCCGGCAATGCCACTTTCCAGTTCCCACTGGCTGGGCGCGTTGAGGGAGGCAGCGTCAGTCCGGCACTGCGCGTGGTCCAGGATCTCAATGGCGACGGGCAGTTGGACGCGGGTGAGCCTGACGTCACGGCAATAAGCCTGTCAGCCGATGAGAGCATCAGACTGCTGCTGGTCGCCGGGGCCCTGACCGAGGGCTCGGCCCTGGTCAATCTGGTCGGTAGCTGCACGGGCGGCGTGGCGGACGAGAACAATGTCAGTCGCGTGATTGTGAATCCACCGCCAGCGTTGACACTGAGTAAGACCTTCACTCCGGCACTTGTGCGCCCTGGCACCGAGACCACTGTGACCCTCACTGCCACCAACAGCGGGGCAGGGGAGAGCCGTGAAGTCGTGGTGAGTGACCTGCTGGCCGATCAGGCGGCGCAGGGCCTGACCTACGTCGCCGGCAGCGCTTTAGCCAGTGGCGGCACGGTGGAATACACGCAGGACGCCACAAGCTGGGCCGCGCAGGAAACGGCGCCCGTGCGTGGTTTGCGCGTGCGCATGCCCAGCCTGAAACCCTCTGAGACCCTCAGGCTGAGCTTCCGCATGCTGGCGGCAGAAGCCGCAGATGGCCGGAAGATTCCGAATACTGCCACTGTCACCACTGGGGGGCAGGTACTCAGTGCCTCAGTTACTGCGGACGTGCGCTACCTGCCAGCTGTGGCAATCGGACCGCAGGGTGACGCAGAGGCCGTGGAAGGAAGCGACGCGGACCGTCAGAGCCGCAACCTGGGGGTTGTGGGCCAGCCTGTGTGCTTTGCCCACACTGCCAGGAACACCGGCGACGTGTCAGACAGCTACCGGGTTGGTGTCGGCTTTTCTCAGGGGGCTGCCAGCACGGTCCTGCTGGGTGAGGATGGCCAGCCGCTGGCGCAGCCCTTCGTGATGCAGCCGGGCCAGACCCGTGTTGTGCGCGCCTGCTACGAGCCTCAGCAGGCTGGTTCCCTGGTCGCTGTGCTGACCATTCGCGGCGAGCGCGGGACCAGGAACGCCACCACCGACGCTGTGCTGAACGTAGAGGCTGGCCTGCCGGAACTGCGCAAGAGCTTCCTGGCCACCACGGTGAATGACTCGGGTCAGACCGTGCCTGTGCCACAGGACCGCCCGGTACAGGTGGGCGATACCCTGACCTACACCCTGGCAGTACGCAATCCCTATGCCCGCGCCCTGACCGATGTGATGGTGGCTGATCCGCTGCCGGCCCATCTGAATTTTGTCTCGGGCAGTACTGGCGTCCAGGTGAGCGGTGGGCCCGGAAACCAGAGTGTCAGCTGGGCACTGGGGACCCTAGCGGCGGGCGAGACCCGTACCCTGACCCTGATCACCAGGGTCAGCGACCGCGCTGTAGACGGTGAGGCCCTGAAAAATATCTTTACGCTGGTCAGCAGCGAGTTCACCACCCCGCTTCCCAGCAACGAGACCAGCACCCCGGTCTGGAAGGCGAAACTGGTCGTCACCAAGAATGTCAGTGCCCGCGAGGCGGCCTACGGCGACCGTCTGCTCTATACCCTGACCGTCACGAATCAATCCGAAACCACGGCCATCGTAGACGCTGTGGTTGTTGATACTGCTCCAAGGGGTCTGGAATATGTGCCGGGCAGCAGTACCCTGAATGACGAAGCTCTGGCCGACCCTGACATCGTGAGCGGAGACAAGACCTTTACAGCCACCTGGACCGTCCCCCGGATCGCGCCGGGCGGTACCGTCACGCTGACCTACGTATCGCGCGTAACTCCGGAAGCCTCCGGCACGATGATCAACACGGTGCGCGTCTCGGGGGCTGGAGCGGGCGGCGTGGCTAAGGCTATTGCCAGCAACCGTGCTCAGGCAACGACTCGCCTCAATCTGCTGCGCTTTGCGCCCCAGGCTGACATCGTGGGCATTGTCTACGTCGACCGCAACCGCAACGGTCTGTACGACCAGGCCATCGACACGCCTGTGAGCCGGGCCCGCGTGCTGCTGGCCGGTGGACGTGAAGCCCTGACCGACGACCGGGGACGCTACAGCTTTGGCAACGTGCCCATTGGCACCCACGCCCTGCGCCTGGATCCCAATACCACCCCGTATGTGGCGCTGATCACCCCCCAGGCCGGCGGCCTGAGCAGCACCAGGACCGCGCACGTGACCGGTCTGACCAGCGTGGACTTTCCGCTGGCCCCGCCTGGCGGCGACATCAGCGTGCTGCGCCGCACCACCCTGACGGTCGGCGACGTGCGTCTTGAGAAGACCGTGTTTGTGCGCCCCGGTGGCTACACCGTGCACCTGCGCATTCTCAGCCCCAGGGTCCTGAACGGCGTGACGCTGACCGATCCGCTCCCAGCGGGCGCCACCCTGAAAGAAGGCAGAAATACCTTCAGCGGTAGCTTCAGCGCGGGTGAAACCGTTCTTACCTACCAGTTCGACTGGACGGGGGAATCCCGTGCTGCCACCACCGACCCGAGCTTGAGCTGGAGGAACTGATTCATGCGCAACTTCACTTCTCTGGCCACCTCAGTGACGGCGCTCCTGGCTGCTGGAAGTGTGTCCGGCGCGCAGGAAGTCAGCACCAGCCTTCCCCTGACCAGTATCGGTGACGCCCTGATGTGGACGGCCGGCGATCAGAGCCTGCTGCTGGAGGTGCCGGTCGGGAACCGGGTGCGGCTGGAGCTGTACAGCCCCCGTCTCAACCCGGCCGACTCCCGAAGTGACCGTTACTACGGCGACGAGCAGTACGCTGCTGCGCCGGACCTGCGCACCACATTTACGCTGCTGCGTGCCGACGGCACCGAGGTGCTCGCGCGGACTTTCGCGCCCGGCGCCCATGAATGGGACATCCTGTTCGATCAGACCCTGCCCGCCGGCAAGTACGTCCTGCGCTCGGTGACGCATGGAGCGGGGAAAAACACGTTCGCCGTGCGTCTGGCAGGTGTCAGCGCGGCCATGAGCGCTGAGCGCCTGACCGTCAATATCCACTCGCGCGACTGGGTGCCCGCGCTGAGCGTGACCACCGATGGTCAGGGTTACGCCCTGCGCATGTACGACGGCGACGGTCCTACCGAACTCGAGGCCCGGCTGCGAGACGCCCAGGGGCACGTCTATCCTCTGACCGTCAGCCGTGACCTGAGTCACAGCGATCTGCCGATTCCGGCGGCCCCCGGCACCTATACGGTTGAGCTGCGTCAGGCGCCCGGCGCGCGCCAGTTCAGCAACGCGGTGGGTTTTGCGCTGTCACGTCAAGGAACGCCGAGACCCATCACGGTGGCGCGTGTGGATCAGACCGGCCAGCTGCGCGTCAGTGCCGAACTGTTGCTGCCCGGCCGCACCCTGCCTGCTGAGGCCGACCTGCTGCTGGGCGGCAGCCCGGTACACGTGAACGGCACCCAGACACAGCCCACTGCTGCGGGCACCTTTATGCTCACTCCTGCTGCGGTACCCGGCGCAAAGGTGACGGCTCCAGCCAGCGTCACCGTGCCGCGGGGCGGCGTCGGTGAGGCGCGCGTGCAGGTTCAGCCTCAGGTGGCCCTGTCACTTCAGGCCGACAAGGCCGCCGTATGTCTGGGCGACACCGTAACCCTGACCGCCCGGGCCACCACTGCTTACGCTGGAAGCCTTCCGCTGGACCTGAGCCTGGACGTGCCGGCGGGCGTACAGACCCAGGGTCAGACCCGTCTGGAGGCGCCGCTGAGTGCCGCTCAGCCCGGCGAACTGCTGGTGAGTGCCACGGCTACCCAGGCCGGACCGCTGACGTTCACTGCCCGGCTGGCTCCCTGGGCCCAGGCCCAGACCGTTCGGGTGAACGTTCTGCCTGTTCGCACCAGCCTGCAACTGGCCCGGATGCCACTGCCAGATACGGCGGTAGGTGAAGAGGTGAGAGTCGGGCTGACTGTGACCAACACGGCTGCCGAACCTGCCCCCTTTACCCTGCGTGATCAGGCAGGGGAAGGACTTCAGGCACTGGAACCCGCCCGCTTCGAAGGCACCCTGGCAGCCGGCGAGACCCGGACCCTGAGCTACCGGGCCCGCGTGGTGCACAGCGGCCAGACCGGCCTGACCGCTACCCTGAGCACGCCAGGCTGTGCTGTGCCACAACTGGTGTCCGGCGAAGTTCTGGGGGTCAATCCGGCGTCCGTTCCAGCGGCGCCAGCCGCCACGGAGTCCGGTGCTACAGGGGAAACTTCAGACAGCCCCGTTGTCGTGCGCAGCAGCGTCATAACCATGCCTTTCGATGCGCCGGGCGGATCCATTGACCTGGTGATTGCCCATACCCTGCCCACAGGGGCCGAACTCGTGGTCGGCAGCAGTCAGCTGGATGGCCAGACGCTCCCCGATCCCAGACGTGGTGCGGGCGGCACGCTGTACTGGATGGTCCCGACCACAGTGGACCGCCAGGGCGTCACGCGGGGTGTGGTGACCTACGAGGTGCGGCATGAGTCGCCGCTGGGCACCCTGGATGCACCGTCGCTGCTGTCACGTTTCCCCGGAGACCGCCACGAACCCATTGCCGGCAGGGTAGACCTCAAAGATCTCGCTGCTGCGCAGTCGCTGACCCAGCCCTCGCAGGTCACGGAGAACGAGGGAGCCATCAAGCTGCCTCTGCAAGGCAGCGTCGTTCGCGTGCGTGACCGCGTCAGCATTGTGGTTGAAGCGCCGCTGGGGGCTGCCGCACCTGCCCTGAGTGTCAATGGTCTGCTGGTCAGCCCTGACCGCGTTGGCCAGACGACAGAAGACCCGGGACGGGGTGTGGTGCGCCTGACCTATGTCGGTGTTCCGGTGCAGCCAGGGCCCAACCTGATCCAGTTCGGAGACGCCCGTGTGACCGTGCAGCGCGCCGGCCCGACTGCCCGCGTGGAGGTCACGCCGGTCAGCCTGATGGCGGACGGCAGTACCCCGCTGCGTCTGAGAATCCGTACGCTGGACGCCTTTGGTAACCTCAGCAACCCGGGCACCGTGACGGTGCGCACCAACCTGGAAACGCGCGCAGCAGACGCCAGCAATGAGGTTGGCTATCAGGTGCGTCTGAGCGACGGCGAAGGGCTTGTGGAACTGCAGCCGCAGTCGTCTCCAACCACCCTGAACCTTGATGTGGTGCTGGGTGAGAATGTCAAACGCTACAGCTACGAAGTCAAGCCTGACGCCCACCGCGTAGGCGTAGGCCTGATCAGCGCCACCGCAGGCCTGGACGGCAGTTTCAGCGTGCAGGATGACGTGAGCTGGCAGGCCCGCGCCACCTATGAGGGTCCGCTGGCTGGCGGCAAGCTGTACATTGCTGCCGACAAGGACGGCCTGCCCACCGACCGCAATACCCTGCGGCGCTACGCGAGCTACGGTGACAACAGCATCGAGAACGTGCCGCTCCAGGGGATTGATCCAGTCGCACTGACTTACGATCACCCGAACTTCCGCGTGCAGTACCGTCAATCGGCGTTGCCCATCAGTGTGCTGCCGGTGGGAGAACAGCTCACCGCACTGACCGCCTACAGCAAGACCAATCCCCTGGTGTCGGCGTTCGTGGCGGCGCTGCCCAGCGACCGCATCAGCGGCGAGCGCCTGACGCTACAGGGAAACCGCCTGCTGCGTCTGGCTCGCGGCAATATCGCCGAGGGCAGCGAAACCCTGGAACTGCTCACGCTGGAGCGCACCACAGGCAAAGAACTGAGCCGCGTTACCCTGGTTCGCAACGCCGATTACCAGCTGGACCCCACCACCGGTATCGTCACGCTGGCCCGCGCGCTTGATCCCCTTGACGCCCAACTTAACGATGTTGCCGTGCTGGCCTCTTACCGGCTGGCCAACGCTGCAGATCAGCGCAAGCTGGCTTACGGGGCACAGGCGAAATACACCGGTCAGGATTTCACTGTAGGCGTGGCTGCTGTGCGTCTCGATGACCAGCTGACCTTTGGCGCGCGGGCCACCTACGACAACGGCACCACCAGGGCCGATGGCCTGCTGGCCGTGTCGGGCGGCGTGCAGCTCAGCGCTGACGTCAGCACCCGCTTCGGCCAGAACACCCTGAATGCCAAAGTGCGCTACCAGGATGAGAGCTACGCCGGGCTGGCTCCTCTTACTCCCGGCCTGAGTGGCAGTGCCAGCTTCGTGGCGCCTCTTACGACCAGTCTGCGTGCGGCTGTGGACGCCGAATATCACGCGCCCGCTGGCGCAGAAAGCGGCGGCAGCTTGACGGCCCGGGCCGATTACCGTCTGGCACCCTTCAGCGTGGGCGCCGGGCTACGTTACGCCTTTGGCGACAGCCAGGGCCTGGGCGCGGTGCTGGGCGCGGGCTACCACCAGGGCCCGGTCGATGTGGACGTAAGCCACACCCAGCCCCTGAGCGGCAACCTGAAACCCGAGACCAGCGTGACCACGCGCTACCGCCTGAGCAACAGCCTGTCTCTGGGGTTTACCGACAAGATCACCTGGGGCCTGGGTCACGCCGCTGCTGTAACGCTCGACAGCGCCGTCGGCAACGTGAACTACGCGGCCGCATACGAGCTGCCCGGTGCCAGCGGCCAGGGCAACCGTGCCCGCTTCGGTGTCAGCACCAGCCTGCCCCTGACCGAAAATCTGACGGCCGGCCTTCGCGCCAGCGCCACATACACGGTCAGCAGCGGCCAGTTCGACGCCGGCGCAGGGGTGGACCTTCATCACAAGGGCGACGGCTACGTCACCACCACTGGTACCGACGTGACCTATGGCGCTCAGGGATTCGGTGTCGTGATGCGCGCCGGCATCGCTGGCAACCTCAGCGAAAACCTCAACCTGACAGCCGACGGTCTGGTGGAGTTCGGTGCCGGCAAGAACGGACAGCGGGCCGCGGTGGGTTACGCCTATCGCAGCCGAAACTTCAACAGCCTGGGGACGGTGCGTTTCGTCAACGGCACCCTGGCAGGCGGCCAGCCCGAACTGAGCAGCAACGTGAGTGCCGAGTACCGCCAGAGCAACTACGCCGTGCGCGGTGCGCTCGATACCCGCATGCTGCTGCTTGACCGGGCCAGCTTGACCGCCCAGGCGTCGTTCAGCGGGACGTACTACCTGACGGACCGGCTGGGCCTGGGCGCCTGGGGCCGCATGATCACCCAGCCGGCTACGCAGACCACCGAGTACGGCTACGGCCTGGAGGCGTCATTCCGCGCGCTGCCCGGTACCTGGGTAACGGCCGGCTACAATCCCGTGGGCTTTAGCGGCATCGGCACGAGCGCGACCTACACGAAAAAGGGCGCTTACGTGCGCCTGGACCTGACATTGGACGAGACGCTGGGAGGAGACAGGTGACCGGCCTGCAAGTGCTGCCAACGGCCCGTGTGGTGGTCCTGGCAGCCAGAGGCCTGCGGGTGCCCCATCTACCCTCGATTGCTCCGGGGCAGAGCTTATGCGTGTTTTCAGGAGTGTCGCGTGGCCATCCGGGCAGGGCGCCCTGCCCGGATGGTCGGAATGGACCGTCATCGTCAGGAAGGGATATGAAGAAAAACCTCCATATGTGTCAGGGTATTTCCCGTTTTAAGCGGGCCAGAGGCAGGTCGTGAGCTTTTTCGGGGCGTTGCGGGCCATGTTTACCGCTCCACACCTGGCTCTTCAGGGTGCCGTGAGGACACTGTGCTTTCTGCTTTTCAGCGTCGTGATGTCGGTGGCCTCAGCTCAGCTCACCGTCACCTCGACAACGGGTTCTATTTTTCCCTACGACAGCAACAAGTGTGCGACCACTCAGGGGCCGCGGGCTATGTATATCGGCTATACCTTTACCGCGACAACCAACCAGACCAACCTGAAGGCAACCCTGACCACATCAGGAGCGGGCTTTGGTCTGGCAGGCAGGCAGGGTGCGGAACAGTATCTCGGTTCCCTGGCGGCTGGAGCGAGCAGAACGCTGTTCTGGTACGTCACCTACCCATGTGTGGACCAGGCCTCCGGGACCATGACAGTAACGATCCAGAACGATGCGACCAATGCATTGGTGCAGACGTACACCGGAACCTATGCGACCAGCAGCATGCTCAGCGCGAACGCTGGAGCAGATCCCAGGCTGATTGTGAATGTCGCTGGCGCCGTGGTGGGCCAGATCATTTCTCGTCAGGTGACCTTCAAAGTGGGCAATATCGGTTCAAACAACACTCTTCTGGTGGAGCCGGCAGGCAATCTGGACTTCGATGCCTCCTGTCTTCAGCTGATTGGCACCAAGGTAGAGAGTGTGAATCTCGTCACTGGCGTCACTCCCGGAACACAAAACATCCTGCACTTTTCAGGTGTGTCGAGTGGCGGCGGGCAGAACAACGAAGTGGTGATGACTTACGACTTTCTGTATACCGGCCTGTGTGCCTCTGAGATCAAAGCGCTGCCCTTCTCCTACTCGGGCAGCGGCACACAGATCAAGTACATGATGAGCGCCGGGACTGATCCGGCCACGTATTTCACCTTTCCCGCCTCAACGAATGCTCTGACCATTTCTAAGCAGGTAGAGGCCGGAACCGGAGGCGGAACGCCAGCATCTTCGACTGAACTGCTCAATGGTGGGACAGTCACCTACACGGTCACCATCAGAAACTCGTCGGCATACACTGCCAACCTCGGCAAGATCACGGATGTGCTTCCGGTTTCTCCCGGCGCTGTGACGTATGTAGGCATTGCTTCAGGCAGCGGAGTAACCGCGGCAAACTCCATGATTACTCCGGCGCCCAATACGTCAAGCGCTACCCAGCCGACCCTGGTGTTCCGGCCCTTGACCACGACCTCCTACCAGATCGCCCCGAATTCCAGCCTGATTCTTAAATACACCGTGACGATCCCGGTCACGCCAGGGATCTATGACAATTCAGCTACGGGTGGTGTGGCCGCTACCACGGTCTACACGACGACAACAGGAACCACGCCAGCCAAGGCAACCGTCAACAACGTCGCGCTGGCCAATCTGGGCCTGACCAAGACCTTTTCGCCCAGCACCATCATTGCCGGCAACACCACCACCTTGACGCTTACACTCAACAACCCCAACGCTGCCGACGCTACTGGTGTCAGCCTCACAGATAACGTGGCCGCCACCATGGGCTATCCCACGCCGATGCTGCTGCGCGTAACGGCAAATACCTGCGGGGGCACGACCTCGGCCAACGTGAACACCACCGGCGTCCTGACCCTGACTGGCGTGTCTCTGCCCGCCAGCCGGTCCTGCACTCTTACCGTGGCATTTACGCCCTGGGGTCCACCCCTGGGTACGGCCACCAACCAGATTCCGGCGGCCAACGTCAGCGCTACCGTGAAAGGAACCACGGTAACGGGCACAGCGGCCAGTGCGGCGCTGACAGTCACTGCTGGAAATGCAGGCAGCGGATATGTCTGTACGCCCGACTTTTTCCAGATTCGTCAGGATCCTGTGACGCTGCTGACCAACCTGTACAAGCTCGACTTGAATAATCTGGGGAGTGGTGGAACGCTGCAATGGTCAGAGGGCTTTGGCCCTGCCCTGAACGGAATGGCCTACAACCACAAAGACGGCTACTTCTATGCAGTCAACATCACACCATTCAACACGGGCTCGCCGTTCCGGCTCTACCGCCTGGGCCGGTCAGGTGCCGTGGAATATGCCAGCTTGACCAATATTCCTGCTGGCTCCAGCATCGCGGCGGCCACCGTGGACCGCAACGGAGTGATGTACATCAAGAAGCTTCAGCAGGACAGCGTGATCTACCGCTATGACCTTGTTGGAAACCGTACCCTGAGCACTCTGACCCTCAATGCCAGCGTGTACCTGTGGGACCTCGCTATCAATCCGTTGGACAATCAGATGTACGGTGCGGTGACACCGGGTGGGGTGTACGTCATTGATCCCTCGACCGGTGCAGTGGTGCTGCGCGGCACTCCCGCCGCTCTGGCAGCAGACAACTCCAACGCTGTAGGCACGCTGTTTTTCAATTATACCGGTACCCTGTATGCCTATCAGAACGGTGGCGCCTTTGGCACCATCAACACGACGACTGGAGCCTTTACCAGAACCGCTCTGGCCTCGGCTGCAGAACAGTCCGACGGCGCTTCGTGTGCCTTCCAGTCGCCGGACCTGACCCTGATCAAAACTGCCTCGGCTGCCTACATGACCCCGAGCACGCCAGCGAATGCGCCTGTGGCTGCGGTGGACAGATTCATTACTTACACCCTGACTGTCAGGAACATCGCTCAGGTTCCTACTTCGGGAGCAGTAAGTGTGGCAGATGCCCTGCCTCAAGGTTTGACGGCGACCAGCCTTGGCGGCACCGACTGGACCTGCACCCTGGCCACCCTGTCCTGCACGCGCAGTGACGCTCTTGTTGCAGGGGGCAGCTATCCGGACATCACGTTGGTCGTCCGCGCGCCATACACCACCGAGCTGGAGTCGAACGCTGGCCTGCGCACCATCACCAATTCGGCCACGGTCAGCGGGGGCGGCGAGGCCAACACGTCCAACAATACGGGCGCTGCGAACACCACCATGGTCTATGCCAAGCTGACGAAAACCGTGCGCAATGTGTCGGTAGCAGGCGCCGTGTTCGGCACCGCAAGCAATGGCAGACCGGGTCAGACCCTGCAGTACTGCATCGAGTTCGTGAATTACGGGGGCGGCACGCTCAGCAACTTCAAGGTCAACGACGCCTTTCCCCCGAACACCACGTTCGTGCCCGGCTCCCTGATCTACGCCTCACCTGCCACCAGCCTGAGCGGCACGTCGACTCCGCCGGCCAACCAGCCCCTGCCCACGGGCGTGACGTATGCGGCCTCGGCCTCGGGTGTGGCGCTGAACCTGGGGGTCGCGGGTCTGGCTGCCGGTGGTTCAGGAATGGTCTGCTTCAGCAGCTCCGTGAACTGAGAAAACCCATGAGGTTCAGGAGAGGCCACTGGCCTCTCCTGTTTTGCTTTTCAGCAGCGACGGTGGCGTGGCGCAACTTGGTGACTGGGCGCGTGTTATATCCAGCTTACTGGGCCTACACTGACCGTCGTGATGCCCGCCCGCTCTCCTTACGCGCACCTGGAGGGCTTTTTGCGTGACACGCTGGGCGGCGGTGCCACGCGCCTGTATGAGGAAGAGGCCCAGGCCGCGCAGACGCTGCCGGTCGAATCTCTGGACTGGTCACCAGCAGTCCAGCGCGGGTTCGGGTTTCCCAGCGTGTACTCGCATCAGGCGCAGACCTACCGGCTGATGCGTGAGGGCCAGAACGTGATTGTCACGACGCCCACGGCCAGCGGCAAGACCGGGGCTTTTTTCCCGGCGGTGTTTGACCGGCTGGAGCGTGATCCGCAGGCCACTGCGCTGTTCGTGTATCCGCTGGTGGCGCTGGGACAGGACCAGCGTGACAAGCTGAAAACCTTCCGCGACCGTGGAGGCTTTGACTGGGAAATCGGTGCTTTTCAGGGGGCGGCCCAGGCCGGTGAGGTTTTCAAAGGCGGCGTGCGGATGGTCACCGCCACGCCCGACAAGCTGCACTGGGCCCTGACCCAGCCGCGGATGCGCACCTTCCTGTCGAAGCTGTCGTTTCTCGTGCTGGACGAGGCACACACCTACCGGGGTGGTTTCGGCTCGGAAGTGGCGGGCATGCTGCGGCGCCTGCTGAGGTTGGCCCGGGCACTGGGAGCCAACCCTCAGGTCGTACTGAGCACGGCCACCATCGGCAATCCGGCGGAGTTCGCGCGGGAACTGACCGGTGTAGACGCGGTGGAAGTGAGCGAGTCCGGCGCTGCCCGGCACGGCAAGCGCTACGTGCTGGCGGATCACCGCGGTCAGCCGCGCCGTTTCTGGAATGCCGTGATGGACGCCAGCAGCCGGTACAACCTGAAGGTGCTGGCTTTTTTCCGGGGCCGCTCCCGCGCCGCGCGGCTGTACGGCACCTACCGCGCCCAGCCGCAGTACGCCAGCCGCGCGCACCTGTACATGGCCGGCACCAGTGACCGCGAGGGCCGCCTGAGCGAGTTCCGCCGCACCCAGAGCGGTGTCATGTTCGCCACCAACGCCCTGGAAGCCGGCGTGGATATCGGGGACCTGGAAGTGGTGATCATCGACGGTTACCCAGGCAGCCGCATGGCCTTCCGGCAGATGGCGGGCCGCGCCGGGCGGGTGGCGCCGGGGCTGGTGCTGTACCTCCCGGCCCTGAACGAGCAGGGGGTGCCGCAGCCGGCCGATGCCTTTTACAGCAACTCGGGCAACTTCCTGGAACTGCTGACCGGACCTATTGAAAAGGCGGTGGTGGAGGCTCAGAATCCTTACCTCCTGCCGCGTCACCAGTCGCGTGAGACCGAGGAATTCCGCCTGGCCGGGCTGCCTGATCCGTACCCGGACACGCCCGGAACCCAGCAACGCTACTGGAATCTGCGCGGCGAGGGCAGCGCGAAATTTGCAGTGGTGGAGCATGCCGAGTGGGAGCGCCTGGGCGCGCGCAGCCTGGAAGCCCCCCTCGAATCTCCCAGTCAGCATTACGCGCTGACTGAAAAGCACGAGGGAGCCGTCTTCACGCTGGACGGGCAGGGATACAAGGTGGCGCGCTGGGAAGCCCACCCGGCCGGTACCGCCATCATCGTGGAGAAATATGACGCGGCCAGCCTGTTTACTCGTGGCCTGTACAGCATTGAGGTCACGCCGCTGCGCATGGGCGCCTGGGAGAAACGCGGACCACTGGCGTTCCGGCACGGCGAGGTCGTGATCCGCCGCCGGTACACCGGCTATCAGATGCGCCGGCAGGTCTTCGAGCGCGTGTGCGTGGGCTGCGACCGCGAGCCCGGCCCTACCGAGCGCACCTGTGTGAAATGCAGCGGCCGCATTCAGGACCGCATGCAGGACCATAAGCTCTCCGAGCACCTCTACGATCAGCCGGTCGAGCTGCCTCCCTTCCGCACGGGGGCCCTGGAGGTCGGGGTGGACGCCCGCGCCACCGAGCGCCCGGGGGCGGTGGCCCATACCATCAAGCATCTTCTGCAGAAAGTCACGCCCGAACGCATTGCCTGCGACGACAACGATCTGGCGGGCGCCTTCCGGGAAGGCCGTGACGACTATTTCTTTCTGTATGACGACTGGCTGGGCGGTCTGGGCGTCTCCCGGCGCGCCTACGAGCAATTCGACGATCTGCTGCGGCGTGCACTGGACCTGAGCATCAAGACCTGCTGCAAGAATGCCGAGGGCTGCTACGAGTGCATCGCCGTGAGCCGCTGTTATGCTCCGCATCTGGCCAGCGGGGAGCGGCGCCCCACCGACAAGCACGCCACTCGGCTGTTCCTGGAAACCCTGCTGGGTGTGCAGCCCAGGGCCGCCGAAGGTGCTGGGGACTCGGTCCTGCCTGACGAGGCGCCCGACCTGCCTGCGTCCTGGCCGCTTCAGGCGCGCGAACTGCTGGATCTGCATGGTCTGTCACTGCCGGAAGTCAGCGCCCGCCTGGGCATTCCCAGCCGCGAGCTGCAGCGTGCGGTGACCAGCACCCAGCCGCTGCGTCTGCTGCATGCGCGCTTCGGAGAAGGGGTGTTTATGCAGGGTTTTCATCAAGGCGAGCGCCGGGAGGTGCTGGTCTACTTTCCCGGCATCGGGCAAAAGCGCCTGCTGCTCCAGCACGCTGGCCTCAAGGTGGTTGAGCCCCGCGAGGCCCAGCCGGCAGGGTGAGAAGGCGGCGCGGTACCGGTTGACCGGTCCGGGCCTGCACCCCTATACTTCTGAAGCTCGCGCCGCAGGACTCCCGCGCCAGCGCCACTTTACGGGGATATAGTGTAATGGCAGCACAACAGATTTTGGATCTGTTCGTCTAGGTTCGAATCCTGGTATCCCTGCCAGACGGTGGCCTTCCTTTCCGGGAAGGCCACTTCTGCTGTTGCAACGGTTCGGGTCCAGGGGTCATAGACAGTAACGGAGCTCGCCCGTGTACCCCTGAAAGCAGCGCCAGAGGTTCATGACCGCCGGACCAGTTTGGCCGAGCTGGTTGACAGCACATGTCTCATGAGGGGAAAAGCGACATTCCTCACCTTCAGTCAGCCAGACTTCACCGCACGTCAGGTGCCAGAGCCTACCGTTAAGGAAGTGGACACGCCTGCTTTCGGCGCGCCGCTGGAGGAAGTCATGAAGAAGCCCGTTTTGCTGCTTGGTCTGATTGCTACTGTGCTTGGCGCCTTTGCCACGCCCGTGCTGGCAGCGCCCAAGCTCAGCACCCAGAGCATTATCGTCAACCCGGTACAGACCACCCTGCAGGCGCGCGTATGGGTGAACCGTGACCCCAGCGGCACCTATACGCCGGTCTATTACGTTGGCGACCGGATCACGCTGTACACGTCCGTCAATGAAAACGCCTACGTGTACCTGTTCAACGTCAACCCCGACGGCACCACCGACCAGATCCTGCCCAACCGCCTGAGCGGCAGCAATTATGTGCGCGCCGGCCAGACCCGGGCCTTCCCGGCTCCGGGAGACAGGTTCACTTTCGATGTGGCAGGGCCTGAAGGCCTGAACCGCGTGCTGGTGATCGCCAGCCGCCGGCCTCTGAATCTCAGCGAGCTCAGCACCTACCAGCAGGGCCAGAGTTTCGCCACGGTTAAGCCCACCACGACCCCCGGCTTTGCCCAGGCGCTGAGCATTGTGGTCAATCCGGTCACCCAGCCTGTGCCCCAGCAGGACTGGACCAGCGACACCGCCGCGTATACCGTCCGGTACTAAGCTCCACCGTGCAGGAGGGCAGGCCACGTGGCCTGCCCTCCTGCGTTTACGCTTGTGCTTTTTCCCGCCTGGAGACTGTACCCAGGAACAACGCAAGAACCTCTCCCTCTTCGCCCCGGCGCACCTCTACCCGGTAGGTCGCCAGGGTGCGGCCCACCCGCTCTGGCGTGGCGACCGCCACCAGGACGTCTCCCTGGCGCGCAGCTCTGAAAAAGCTCAGATGCGTTTCAATAGCCACGGCCTGGGCACTGGCGTTGCTGATCAGGGCAAAGGCTTCATCCGCAAGACTGAAAATGAGGCCGCCGTGCGCGCTGCCGTGCATGTTGAGTCCTGAGGCTTCTACAGTCAGGCTGATACGGGTAAGGTCAGGCCCGGTATCCAGGACCGTCATGCCCAGGTGACTCGCGTAACTCATGCAAGCAGGGTAACGGGTCTCCTGCATACGGCTGTGGGTGCACATCAATGCGCGTCAAGGTGGCTTCTGTTCATCCGCCGTCCTGTGGCTTCTTGCCTGCGGGGAGGGTTCCAAAAAGCTCAGGGCCTGCTACGGTCTCTCATCCATGGGGAAGACCAGCCCATATTCCCTGCATAGCCGGGGAATACTGTCGTAATCGACCTCAAGTCCGTACCGGGCGTCCATGGCCGGCGCGCCGTCACCAACGAAACTGTCCGGGGCCGCGCCCATATCTGCAAACAGCTGCTCGAATCCTCCGGGCGAGATGATCTCCAGAATCCGGCAGGGCTCGTCCCCGGCATTCCAGAAGGTGTGCCACTGATTCCGGGGCTTGAACACCAGGTCCCCGCGCTGCGCGTACACCACCTGATCACCCAGAAGTGCGCCCATGCGTCCTTCAAGCACGTAGCTGTACTCGTCCTCGTTGGAGTGGCGGTGCAGCGGGGCGGCCAGCGTGCGGGGCGCAATCGGATGCTCGACTAGGGAAAATCCACCTCCGGACTCCCGGCTCCACACCATGAACCGGACTCCAAGCGCACCAAGATCGACAAAATGACCGTCTGCTGGCCCGATGATCCGGGGTGCTGGTGAGATGTGTGGCTGGCTTTCCATGTCTGGCTCGTGTGTCATAGGGTGTCTCCTGGACCCGGGATGAGGAGAGTCCTGAACCCCGACTCGTCCCTGACCGGATGGGTGTCGGAACGCTTCTCTATTTCGGCGACCATGCTCCGGTCCAGCGGCGTCCGTGGAGGCACAAAGGCATAACTCTCTGGTCGGAGGCTGCTGAACTGTTGCGCCAAGCTGGACCTGGACCGGCTCTTCCAGCCCCTGCCACGCGTGCTTGAACACGGTATGTAGGGAGGAGGTCCCGCGAAGACTGCTGGAAGGTGGTACTCGGTCACGGAGTACCTTCACGTGTGGTGGCGCCGCGAAGTTTCACGACGATCCGCGTCCCGGCTGCCCTAAAGCTTTCGCTGCCTCTGGAGGGGGCAGGATGACTTCGGTCATGCTTCATCGTGCCGGATGGTCAGGGCCCAGGGAAAGAGGATGCCGGAGCTGTGCAACGGATGTGCACTTCCTCTGCTACCGGCGCTGCGTGCGGCTACAGCCCGACCATCTGGGCACTCTGATCCCACAGCATCTGTGTCAGGACAGGGTTATCGGCTATGGGGTGCACCATGCCAATGTTCCGGCGGTCGTAATACTGGCCCGGCTGCCAGTCCACACCCGGCGTTCCATTGGCCAGCCACAACATCGTGTCGGTGCCCTGTTGGGGCGTGATCAGCAGCAGGTGCCGCAGCGGCGTGCGGTAGATCAGCCGCATCAAGCTGGACGATTCGCTGGCGAAATTGGTGGCCACCGTGCCGGGGTGAAAAGCGGCTGTGCTCAGGCCCTGGGGGTGGTAACGCCGGTGCAGCTCACGGGTAAACAGAATGTTGGCCAGTTTCGCGTTTCCGTAAGCCCGGTTGGGCGTGTAGCCGCGCGTCAGTTCAAGGTCCGTCAGGTCCAGCCTGGAAAACACCTGGTTGGCGGCGCTGGAGGTATTGAGAACAACGCTGCGGCTGGCCGTGAGCCGGTCAATCAGGAGGTTGGTCAGCAGGAAGGGAGCAAGGTGATTGACCTGCAGCGTTTTCTCGAAGCCGTCGGTGGTCGTTTCACGCGGCCCCATGACGCCTCCGGCGTTGTTCATCAGAACATCAATGCGGGCATAGGCGCCTAAAGCTGAAGCGAGCGCACGGACATCGTCCAGCCGGGTGAAATCGGCCAGATGGTAGGGTGCCCCCAGTTCGGCGGCCACAGCGCGGGTCTTTTCAGGCGAGCGCCCGACGAGCACGACGTGTTCCCCGGAGGCGACCAGCTGACGCGCCGCCTGCGCACCGATGCCGTCGCTGGCACCTGTGATGATGATTGTTCGCCCTGACATGGGGTCATCCTTGCATGGGGTGCCCTGCGTCCCCGGCCCGCTGTGAAAATACAGGCGTGCTGAGGGTACAAACCGTATCATCGCTGCTATGTCGCCTGAGTTGCCGTTGCTGGACTTGCCCTATGTCACCGAGTTCCTGCTGCGGTTGCTCGGCACTCCCAGCCCTACAGGTTTTACCGGCGCCGCCGTACAGCTGATCGAGGACGAATTGCGCCAGCTGGGCGTGACGGCAACGCGCACCAAGAAGGGTGCCCTGACCTGGGAGCTGCCCGGCACGCAGCCTGATGCGCGGCATGTCACTTTCAGCGGGCACGTGGACACCCTGGGAGCCATGGTGCGCGGTATCAAGGCCAACGGGCGTCTGGGCCTGTGGATGCTGGGCGGTTTCGACTGGACCACCATTGAGGGCGAGTACGTGCAGGTGCATACCCAGAGTGGACGGGTGCTGACGGGCACGGTCGTCAACATCAAACAGAGCACCCATGTCCACGGCCCGGCCCTGCGCGAGCTCAAGCGCGAACAGACTGTGATGGAGGTGCGCCTGGACGAGCAGGTCTTCAGCGCCCAGGACACCCTGGCGCTGGGCGTGGGGATCGGTGACTACGTCAGTTTTGATCCCCGCGCCGTCCTGACTCCGGCTGGTTACCTGAAAAGCCGCCACTTGGACAACAAGGCGGCTGTGGCACTGTTCCTAGGCGTAACCCGGGCCCTGCTGGCCCAGCCGGCTCCCTGCACCGTGGCCTTCCACGTGACCACCTATGAGGAGGTCGGTCACGGCGCGGCCACCGGCATTCCTGCGCACACCGATGAACTGATCGCGGTGGACATGGCAGTAATTGGTCAGGGTCAGACCGGCAGCGAGCATCACGTGACCCTGTGTGTGGCTGACGGCGGGGGCCCGTATGACCACGGCCTGAGCAACCGCCTGCGCAAAGTAGCGCGCGACGCCGGGATTGATCTGCGCACGGACATCTACACCTTCTATGCCAGTGACGGCACTGCGGCGTGGCGCGCCGGGGGTGATTACCCGGTGGCGCTGATCGGCCCAGGCGTGGACGCAAGCCATGCCTACGAACGCATGCACACCGATTCTCTGAAAGCCACCGCTGCCCTGATGCTGGCGTACCTGCGCGCCTGACCAGCGGCTGACAGCAGGCGCACACCAGGCTGACGTGCGCCAATCACATTCGGGGAGATGAAGACATCGTCTGTTCGTCTGGCAGCCCTGCTGGCTCTGTCCCTGAATATGGCTCAGGCCGCCTCCCTGGTGGGGTACGCCGAACTGAAGGCCGACACCTTTGCTCCTGGTCCAGCCAGTGGCGCCTGGAACGGCGGTTTGCGCGGGGCGGCACGCTTTGGGTCTCAGCCAGTGCAGGGCTTCAGCGGGGTGCAGTTCGATCCTTCGGGAAGCGGCTTTGTCTTCCTGAGTGACAACGGTTTCGGGGCCAGAAACAACTCGGCTGATTACCTGCTGCGGCTGCACCGCGTGGCGTTGGCACCGGGCACACCGGCAGCCCGCCTGGGGCAGGTCAGTCTTGGAGGCGTGATCGAACTGCGCGACCCTGACCGCAAGGTGCCGTGGCAGATCGTGAACGAGTCCACTTCCGGGCGCCTGCTGACCGGCGCCGACTTCGACCTGGAGGGTTTTGCCTTCGCTCCGGACGGTACTTTGTGGGTGGGTGACGAATTCGGTCCCTACCTGCTGCACTTCTCGGCGGATGGCCGGCTGCTTGAAGCGCCGGTCGCTACGCCGAATCTCGCCGGCCTGCCCACGCTGCGCGGCCAGCGTCCCCTGGTGGTCGCCCACCGGGGCAGCTCCGGCACCCGCCCTGAGCACACACTGGAAGCCTACCGGGTGGCGATCGAAGCCGGCGCCGACTTTATCGAGCCGGACCTGGTGGTGACCAGGGACGGCGTGCTGGTCGCCCGCCACGAACCGGTAATCGCGGTGCTGTCCGCTGACGGCAAGGTGACCGAAGCCACGGCTGACGTGGCGGCACGCCCCGAGTTCAAGGACCGTGCGCGGATCAAGAAGCTCGACGGCAAGGACGTCTACGGGTACTGGGCCGAGGACTTCACGCTGGCTGAACTCAAGACCCTGCGCGCCGTGGAGCGTCTGCCGCAGCTGCGCGGCAGGGCCTATGACGGCCGCTTCGAGATTCCCACACTTGCGGAGATCATCGCGCTGGTCCGCGACGTCGAGGCACGCACCGGGCGCAGGATCGGCATCTACCCTGAGACCAAGCACCCTACCTTTGTGGCCCAGTCTGCCAGGATGAATATCAGCCAGCTGCTGATCGATACCCTCAAGAAGGAGAACTTCACGGACCCTGCGCGTGTCTTTATTCAGTCGTTCGAGGTGGGCAACCTGAAGGAGCTTAAGACCCGGATCATGCCGGCCGCCGGGGTGAACCTGCCCCTGGTTCAGCTGATCAGCAGCCCCGACGAGGCTCCGTACGACTGGGCAGCCGCGGGCGACCTGCGCACCTACGGCGCGCTGACCTCCGACGCCGCCCTGAAAGAGATTGCTGGGTACGCCGCAGGCGTAGGCCCATACAAACGCTGGATCATTGATGATCAGGGGCGCACCACCGACTTCGTGTCGCGCGCGCACGCCACCGGACTGCTGGTCCACCCCTGGACCTTCCGCAACGAGCCGACCTACCTGCTGCCGGGATACCAGAATGACCCGGAAGCTGAACTGCGTCAGGCGCTGCGCGCTGGCGTGGACGGCTTCTTCTCGGACTTTCCTGCCACCGGCGCCCGGGTGGTGAGCCAGTATTCGGCTCCCGAGGTTCGCAGTCCCCAGCATCATGCCTACGCGCAGGGTGACAGCAGCAGTGCGGCAAACCTGCCCGCCAGCGGCGGATTCGAGGGCCTGAACCTCAGCCCCGACGGCCGGAGCCTGTACGCCCTGCTGGAAAAGACGGTGGCCGGAGACCTGCCTGGTCAGCTGCGGCTGATGCAGTTTGACTTGACCAGCCGCAAATGGGCCCTGGCTGGGCGCTACGCGCTGGAACCGGCGGGTGAGGCCATCGGTGACCTCGCGCCTGTCAACGATCACGAATATCTGGTACTGGAGCGGGACAATGCCAGCGGCGGGGCGGCCAAATTCAAGCGGGTGTACCTGCTGAATCTGCGCGAGAAGAACCCGGACGGCACCCTGAAAAAGACGCTGGTGGCGGACCTGATGAACCTCAGGGATCCTCAGAAGCTGGCCCCCAGCACTGTGGGCGGCGTGTTCTCCTTCCCCTACGTAACCATCGAGAACGTGCTGGTGCTCGATGCCCAGACCATCCTGGTGGCCAACGACAACAACTTTCCGGCCACGGGTGGGCGGGGACGCGAGGTCAGGGACGTCAGCGAGTTTCTGTGGATCCGTCTGGATCAGCCGCTGAAGCTCGCTGCAGGTGTGGGGCAGCGCCCAGCTGCGCGAAACTGAAGGTCAGACCCGTCCAGGTGGGGGTGGTCATTCGCCGCCCTCACCGCCGGCCCCGCGTTCTGCGTCCTGTGCAGCCTGCCACGCCGCGTAGGGAATCCGGTCGATCTGAAAGGTATCGCGGGTGTGCGTGTAGGTGCCGCGTCCCCCCATGCGGCCCACGAGGTCCAGCGCCGCCGTATCCACGTAAAAGCGTTCGGCATCCTGCACCGCGTCCGAACGCAGGGTCAGCCCCAGGACCTCACCCAGAATGATGCGGGTGCGGCCGATCAGCACCGTCTGCACTTCACGGCATTCCAGGGCCGCCGGCGCGCCCTGCACCCGGGGCACCCGCACCTGCACGCCGCTTTCCAGCGTGATGCCCAGGGCCCGGGTCTCGTCCATACCGGGCGGAAAATCCGTGGCGGTGGCGTTCATGAGGCTGGCCTGCGCGGCACTGACGAGGTTGACCGTGAACTCGCCGCCCGAGCCGATGTTGCGGGCAGTGTCTTTCGGGCCTCCTTCGGGGCGGTCGCCGGGTGCGAAGGCCACGATGGGCGGGTCCGAGCCCATCAGACCAAAAAAGGAATAGGGCGCCAGATTCACGTGTCCGTCTGTTCCCAGCGAAGCCACCCAGGCAATCGGGCGCGGCACCACCGTGGAGATCAGCAGCTTGTAACGGTCCGCGGCCCTCAGGGACGTCAGGTCGAAGTGCTGGGTGGGTACCGGGAACTCAGGGGAAGTGGGCGGCAGGGCAGACACGGCCCAGCCTAACGCTCTAGCATGCCTGCCATGAAAGGGTCCTACCGCGAGGCGTACACCATCCTGTCCCGGATCGCGGCAGAACTGGAGGCCGGCGAGGCGGACCTGGACCGGGTACTGCCGCTGCTGGAGGAAGCCCGCCAGGCCTACGCGGTGTGCCGTGACCGCATCGAGGCCGTCCGGGCAGTGCTGGCCGGTGAGTGGGCCGAGGTCCGGGACACCGCAGAAGCGCCCGAAGATCCGGAAGCGGATGAGGCTGCAGACGATGAGGACGATCTGGACTGAAAGAGAAAGACGCGCGGTAATGTGCCGTCTCTCTTGCTGATCAGGCGCGTATTCTGGCCGCATGAGTGACGCCGACCGTCCCAGCAGCCCTGTACCTGCCGTGCCCGGGACTCCACCGCGCGCCGAAGGGCCGCCTTCCGTCAATCCCAGGGTGTACCGGCTGGTGGTGGCCGTGATGAATCTGCCGGTCCTCCTCAGCGGCATGTACCTGGAAGTGCACGGCGCCGAGCATGTGCCGCCGCCTGGCACGCCCCTGGTGGTCGCCTCCAATCACCGTTCGAATCTGGATCCCTTTCTGGTGGCGCGCGCGCTGCCTCCAGGACGGTTCGTACAGTTCATGGCCAAGCGGGAGCTGTTCCTGCCAGTCATCGGAGACATTATCCGCAGTGGGGGCAGCTTCCCGGTGGACCGCAGCAGCAATGACGTGCCGGCCATCCGTACTGCCCTGCGTATTCTGGCAGCCAACGGCACAGTCGGGATTTTTCCGGAAGGCACGCGGGGCGGCAGCGGCGGCGAACTGCATGGAGGAGTGGCGCTGATTGCCGCCAAGGGACGCGCCCCGATTCTGCCTGTCGGCATCAGCCGCGACGGCAAACGCTGGGTGATCCGCTTCGGGCCGCCCATTTCGCCCAAGGGCGGTATCAAAGCCGTGACGCGGGAACTGGGAACCGTGCTGACTGACCTCGCCCGCCCGGTCTGAGGCTGGCAGGCAGGGCGTATACTCAGGGGTGACGGCTGCCTGGGGAAGCAGGTGAAGACCCCTGCCGGGGGTCCATTCCTGCACTGTCGCGCAACGGTAAACGCTGGCCCTTTGAGGCCGGCGCAAAGTCCGAACACCGGTCCCGTCCGTGTCTTCTGGTCATGGTCTGTGGAGACTCACCGGCAGGCGCGTGGCTCAACCTCCCGCAGAAGGAGGGACCGCCCCCGCCGCTTCATAAGCGGCCCGGACGCGTCCATCCGCCCCCAATCCGGGGCGGCGTTTTTTCTGCGGGTGGCCTTCCCTCCTGGAGGAACCCCATGAAGAACCTGTTGACACTGACTCTTACGCTAAGCGGCCTCGCCCTGTCGTCCCAGGCTGCCGCGACCCGTTATCCCCTGACGCTGACCGACGACCTCAACCGCAAGGTCACCATCAAGGCCGAACCCATGCGCATTGTAAGTGTGCTGCCCAGCACCACCGAGACGCTGTGTGCGCTGGGTGTGTGCAACCGGCTGGTGGGCGTAGATACCTTCAGCGACTACCCGCAGCAGGTGACCCGCCTGCCCAGGGTAGGCGGCCTGTACGATCCGAACATCGAGGCCATCGTGGCCCTCAAGCCGGATCTGGTCCTGGTTAGCAAATACGGCAAACTCGAAGGCCCGCTGACCCAGGCCGGCCTCACGGTAGTGGCCGTGAACCCCGAAACCTACGAGGAAGTCTTCAGCAAGACCCTGACCCTGGGCCGGATCGTCAACCGCGAGGCGGCGGCCAAGGCGCTGGTCACGCAGATGAGGCGTGACATCGCCCGGATAGAGATCCTCACGAAAAACGCTGCGCGCAAGCCCACCACCTACCTGGAAATCGATCCCACACCGTACAGCGTCGGTCCCAACTCATTTATGGGCGTGCTGCTCACCAAGGCCGGCGCGCGCAACATCATTCCGGCCAGCATGGGCGACTTTCCCAAGGTGGACCCGGAATTTATCGTGCGGCAGAACCCGCAGCTGATCCTGAGCACCGACCTGAAAGACCTGGGTAAGCGTCCGGGCTGGAACACCATCGCCGCTGTGAAAAACGGGCGGGTCGTGGAGATCCCGCAGGCCCTGAATACCATGCTGGGCCGTCCCGGGCCGCGCCTGGCCGAGGCTCTGCGCGGACTGGCGCGGATCATTCATCCGGAACTGCTGAAGTAAGCCGGTGAGGGCCGTGGTGCTGCGCTCCTCGTCCCGTCTGGGCCTGGTGCCGCGGACGCTGGCCCTGGTGGCCGGGCTGATGCTGGCGGTGGTGTTGGGCACCGCGCTGGGCAGCGTCTCCATTCCGCCGGCCGAGGTGCTGGGCGCGCTCTGGCGTGGTCTGAGCGGGCAGGAACTTCAGGGCAACGACGTCATCGTGTGGCAGATCCGCCTGCCCCGTGTGGTTATGGCAGTGGTGGTCGGCGCGGCCCTGTCGGTGTGTGGTGGGGCCTTCCAGGGCGTATTCCGCAACCCACTGGCCGATCCTTACCTGCTGGGCGTGGCCAGCGGGTCGGCCCTGGGGGCGACCATTGCCATCGTGTCCGGCTGGCCGCGCACGACCATTCCGCTGGTGGCCCTGGCCCTGGCTCTGCTGGCGGTGAGTGTCACTCTGGCTCTGGCCCGCGAGGGACGGCGCTTTCCTCCCACCCGGCTGATTCTGGCTGGTGTGGTGGTGGGCAGCGTGCTCAGCGCCACCACCACCTTTCTGATCCTGCGCGGCGAGGACCGCGCCCGGCAGGTGCTGGCCTACACCCTGGGCGACCTGGGCTTCAGTGGCTGGGCCGACGTGGCCACCGTACTTCCCTATGCCGGAGTGGGCTGCGGCGTGCTGATCCTGCTGGCCCGGGCGCTGGACACCCTGCAACTGGGTGATCTGACGGCCCGCAGTCTGGGCGTACCGGTGGAGCGGCTGCGCCTCCTGGTGGTGGTCGCGGCCAGTATGGCCACGGCCGGGGCTGTGGCGTATGTCGGGATTATCGGTTTCGTGGGGCTGATCGTGCCGCACGTGGTCCGGCTCGCCTGGGGCTCAGGGCACCGCGTGCTGCTGCCGGTTTCGGCACTGATGGGCGCGGTTCTGCTGGTCCTGGCCGATCTGCTGGCACGTACCAGCATTCTGTCGCAGGTCGGTATCGTGACCACGCTGCTGGGTGGTCCCTTTTTCCTCTACCTGCTGCGACGGGGGCAGCATGACTAGCGCCCGGCTGTTGCAGGCCGTGGACCTGCATGTGCGGGCCGGCAGTTTTCCGGCGGTACGCGGGGTCAGCGCCGACTTCGAGCCTGGGCGGTTTACGGCGGTGATCGGACCCAACGGGGCGGGAAAAAGCACCCTGTTGCGGGCGCTGCTGGGCCTCAGCCCCCCTGAGTCCGGCGAGGTACGGCTGGATGGCCAGCCACTGCGCCACTGGACCCGGGCCCAGCGGTCGTCAGCCCTTGCCTATCTGGCGCAGGGTGAAGCAGTCCCCGAAAGCGCCCGCGTGCGCGATGTGGTGGCGCTGGGGCGTGGGGCTGGGAGCTGGAAGTGGGGCCTGATTCCGACCCGTCCCTGGACGGACGAGGATGAAGAAGCCGTCCGGGGAGCACTGGACCGCACCGATACCCGCCGTTTCGAGCACCGCAAGATCTCGGAACTGTCCGGGGGAGAGCGTCAGCGGGTCAGCTTGGCACGCGCTCTGGCTGCCCACCCCCGCTACCTGCTGCTGGATGAACCCACCAATCATCTGGATCTGGCCTACGCACTGGACGTGATCCGTTACGTTCGGTGTGAAGTTGCAGGCGGGTTGGGCGTCGTGGCGGTGCTGCATGACCTGAACCTCGCTGCCCGCGCCGACCGGCTGGTGCTGCTGCATCAGGGGCAGGTGCTGGCAGCCGGCCCTCCCGATGAGGTACTGACGCCCGACTACCTGCACGCGGCATATGGCGTGCGCGTAAGCGTGACCCGCACTGCCGGACGCCTGCTCGTGATTCCTGAAGACTGAACCTTCCAGAGCCTGGACCCTGAAGTTCCCCAAGGAGTTTTATATGCCCCCGAAGTACTACCCCACCCGTGGCCACCTGCTGGTCTGCCAGGGCAGCAGCTGCCAGGCAAGAGGGTCTTCGCTGCTGCACCAGGCGCTCTGGAAACACCTGGAGCGCGAGGCTCTGTCCTACTACAAGCAGGGCGGCAGTGTGCGCCTGACCACCAGTGGCTGTCTGGGCGCGTGCAATCACGGCCCGACCATGTGCGTCTATCGCCAGCGCCCCGAAGGCCTGGAAGAAGGCTGGTACGCCGCCATGGACTTCCCGCTGGCCAGCCGGGTTGCACAGGCCGTGCATGAGGGCACGCCGCTCCCGGCCGAGCACCGGTATGGCCCACCTGAAGAAATTCCAGTCGGGTCACACTAGGGCGGGGTGCTCCCAGGCTGAGCCGGCGGCTGAAGGAAGCAGCTGAAGATCATGCAGCGGTCACAATCAAGAGCAGCGAGAGCGCCATCGGCACGCTTTGAATCAGATCTCGGGCCATGACACGACAGAGCAGGTTGCGCGGCCCTTCGCGGACGAACCCGCTGGTCTGAAGCTGTATGGCAAGGTCCAGTCACCAGAGACCTTCCCCGGAGGTCTGCTGGTGACTTTCATCCGGTCTGCCGGGCGCGCTGGAAAGGATCCCCGTGTCCAACTAGTCGGACACGGGCATCTTTTCATCCGTCCT
This sequence comes from Deinococcus deserti VCD115, assembly GCF_000020685.1. Taxonomy (NCBI): domain Bacteria; kingdom Thermotogati; phylum Deinococcota; class Deinococci; order Deinococcales; family Deinococcaceae; genus Deinococcus; species Deinococcus deserti. Next base: position 250,125 of record NC_012526.1, read on the forward strand.
CAGACGCCTTAGCCGCGCACGACCTCCAGAATCTTCTCTCCGTATTTGCGTACCCGCTCCGGGCCCATGCCCTTCACAGCCCGCAGGTCTGCCTCGGTGTAGGGAATGCGCCGGGCGATCTCGGCCAGGGTGGCGTTGCTGGCAATGATGAAGCGGCTGATCTCCTGGCGTTTGGCCTCGGCGTTACGCCATTCACGCAGTCGGGCGTAGACGGCTGCCTGCTCGTCGGTCAGGTCGGCGCTGGGATCCTCCTTGCCCTTGGGAAGGTCCGGAGCCAGCACGATGGCCGGTGGGGCAGGTTCAATGACGTCGGCCTCAGTGCTGTCGGCCTCAACTGCAGTGTCCTCGGCCGGAGCAGCCGGGTCGGCAGCCCCTGAACCGGCACGGTCGTCAGCGTCGCTGAGGCTGGCCTGCGGTTCCTGAACAGCCGTGTCGTCCTGCCCGTTGGGTGTCTCGTCAGCATCGGCCAGAGGCTCAGGCAGATTCAGCACATCCGGCAATACCGGCAGATTCGGCGCGTCCGGCCCGGAGCTGACCGGCGTGGGCAGCGTGACCTGTGGGTGCGGAGGCTGGTTGCTGAACACGATTTCGGGTTCCCAGGTTTCCTCGGTGGCCGGAACAGGCGCGGCCGACTGGAGAGGCGCCGTGTCGGCTGCTGCTTGCGGAGCCTCAAAGGTAAAGCGCTCAGGCTCGGCAGGTCTGTCCGGTCCCGCCTGGTTGGGCTGATCACCGCGTGAAAAGCGTCCCGGGCGGTCCCCACCACGCCGGAAAGCGTCCCGGCGTCCCCCGTCACGGCCCGCATCTCGGCGCCCATCGAAGCGGTGATCCCGGCGGTCCTCCCGGCGTCCTTCATCACGGCGCCCTTCGTCCCGGCGCGGCTCACCCTGCTGCTGCTCGTCCCGGCGTCCTTCTTCTGGGCGCCTTCCCTCCACACGCGAGGCTTCAGGACGGGCCGGTTCACGTCGCTCGGGCTGGCGCAGATCAGCGGCGCCGTGCAGCATGGCCAGGGCGACGTCTGCTTCCTGGAGCCCGGGGGTCAGCAGCACGCCGCCCGGAACGCTGCGTGCTGCTGCCAGCACGCCACCCAGAGCCTGCGGAGTATCAGACGCTGCGTCGGGCGCCAGCAGCAGCGCGGTGGGTCCAGCGCCCTGCGCCGCGCCGCCCAGACGCTCGGCAAGCTGCACGGTTGTGCGGGCAGCCCGGGCCAGACGCAGCGGCAGGGTAGCCACGTCGCGCAGCACCAGGGCCACGCTCAGATCGCTGGGTGGTGCTCCCGCCGCCTCAGGGGCGCGCCCTGTTCCGAACAGCACAGCCAGTGGAGCGTCGGCATGGCCGCTGAGCGTGACACTGTCGCGGTACACCACCAGATCAGCGCCAGCGGCGAACCAGCTGCTTCCGGGCGCCAGGGTGGCGTCCACCACGACCCGGACGCCCGCCCGGCGGGCACGCTCCAGGGTCTCGGCGTCAGGTTCCAGCAGCCACACGGCGCGGGCGCCCCGCCATTCGGCATCCAGGCCAGCCACCGCCAGGCCAGCCCCGGCCAGGGCCTCACGGTTGACGCGCACCCGGGAATCCACCCGCAGGGTTCCGCCACCCACCAGGCTGGCCAGCTGCCGTGCCAGGGCATCTTCCCCCGAGAGCAGCAGCCCCCAGTCCGCCCCTTCCAGCGCCGCGAGAGCGCCGGCCAGACGGGCGTGCGGGTCACCCCGCTCGGCATGCAGGAGCACCAGGCGTGCGTCGGGTCGGGACGAGCGGGAATCGGTCATCCTGCTATTTTGCCGCATGCAGCCCCTGGCTGGTCCGGGAACCGGATTTTGACCCAAGACGTATTTCCCGACATGAGATTATTTGTCCTGACAGCCCTTCTGCTTTCCGCTCCTGCTGCTGCCCAGGGAAACGCGCCGGCTACCGTGCCGGTCAGTGCGTCGGCCGCAACCTTACGCGTTACCGCGGCGGTCGGCACCACAGTGGAGATGCAGACCACGACCCAGTCGCGCATGACGATGGGGAAGGTCGAAGTCACGGCCGCGCCGGGGCGGCAGGTGTCAGCAGCGAAATTGCAGGCCATGCAGCAGGAGTTCAGCCGTGGCATGGCTGGCGCGGATGTTCCAGCCATGACCGGCAAGCTGTTCGTGAAAGTAGCAGCCCGGGCCGCAGACGGTTCAGTCACTCTGCTGACCAGCATGATCCAGAACATTCCCGGTGAGAAGACGCCACTGACCCTGCGTGTAACGCAGCAGGTCGCGCCGGATGGCAGCATCACCGGCCTGAGCATGGACTCGGATCACCCCATGATGAAACCTCTGCTGTCTGGATTGACCCCCGAGAAACTCAGGCAGATTGCCAGCCAGAGCGGCGCTGACCACACAGGAATCTATGGCCTGCCGCTGGTGAAAGGCTCCGTACATACGCAGACAGCGACCCTGGACCTGCAGGAGATCATGAGCGCGGTGTTGCAGGGCATTGCCGGCCAGGACCCGGAGGTGGCCGCTGCACTGGGCGACCTGAAGTCCAGCTTCTTGAAAACCACCACAACAACCACCTACTCTGGACTTAACGCGCAGGGGCTGCACACCTTCATGGTCTCGGGCCGGGCCGGCGGCTACCGGATGAGCCTGGGCGGCCAGGGTGGACTGCCCGCCATGACAATGGAACTGAAAAACCTGCAGACTTCAGGCAGCAGCACCTACCGTCCGGACGGATTGCCGGGGCTCATGACCCAGCAGTCCACCATGCAGATGGTCATGACCATGCAGATGGACGACGTGGTCGTGACCATGCCCATGACCATGACGCAGACCCTCACTGCCCGTCCACGCTGACCGGCCGGGTTCTGTCTCACGGGCATCGTGCCCTGGAGCGGGAGCCACCAGTCGGCACAGCCCCGGCATTACAAACGCCCCCCGCCTTTCACGCCATGCTGAGGAGCACGGAGGTTGCAGCTTATGGCGCGGATAACGCGGTACAGCAAGTTCGAGGGGGAACTGGATCAGCTTGAAAGCAGTGAGCTGATGCAGATGATTCAAGAAGCGCTGCTGGGGCAGGGCATGAATGATCCCTACGACCCCGACCCCAACGCGCGCCCCAGCATGGATGATCTGTTCGACGCAATTCTGGAGGCGCTGGCCGAGCGGGGCATGATTCCCGAAGATCAGCTGCTGGAGGCCATGCAGTCCGACGACGTGCGCGAGACCCAACTCGGTCAGCAGATTCAGCGCCTGATGGACAAGCTGCAGCAGGACGGGTTTATTCGCAAGGAGTTTGATGACGCTGACGGTCAGGGCGGCGCAGGACAGGGCGGCGAGGCAACCTTTCAGCTGACCGACAAGAGCATCGATTTCCTGGGCTACAAAAGCCTGCGTGATCTCATGGGCGGCCTGGGCCGCAGCAGTGCGGGTGCCCACGACACCCGTGAGTACGCCTCGGGCGTCGAAATGAGCGGGGAGCTCAAAAGCTACGAGTTCGGGGACACCATGAACCTGGACACCACGGCCACGCTGGGCAACGTGATTTCCAAGGGCTTTGATCAGCTGGAGGAATCGGATCTGGTGATCCGCCAGGCCGAGTACAACTCCTCGGCGGCCACGGTGGTGATGCTGGACTGCTCGCACTCCATGATCCTGTACGGTGAGGACCGCTTTACACCGGCCAAGCAGGTGGCCCTGGCCCTGGCGCACCTGATCCGCACCCAGTACCCCGGCGACACCCTGAAGTTCGTGCTGTTTCACGACAGCGCCGAGGAGGTGCCGGTCAGCAAGCTGGCGCAGGCGCAGATCGGTCCGTACCACACCAATACTGCCGGTGGCCTGAGGCTGGCGCAGCAGCTCCTGAAGCGCGAGAACAAGGACATGAAGCAGATCGTGATGATCACCGACGGTAAGCCCTCGGCCCTCACGCTGCCGGACGGCCGCATCTACAAGAACGCCTACGGCCTGGACCCCTACGTGCTGGGCGCCACCCTGCGCGAGGTCGCCAACTGCAGGCGCAGCGGCATTCAGGTCAACACCTTCATGCTGGCGCGCGACCCGGAACTGGTGGGGTTCGTGCGGCGGGTCTCGGAAATGACGCGTGGCAAGGCCTACTTCACCACGCCGCAGAACATCGGTCAGTACGTGCTGATGGACTTCGTGACCAACAAGACCAAGATGGTGAATTAGCGGCAACAGGAAGGGGAGGCACACCGGTGTGCCTCCCCTTCTTTATGGCGGTCTCAGCCCATCTTGATGTACATCGGTGGCTTGATGCCCAGCATGCGGGCCATCATCCACACCTGTCCCTTGTGATGGGCCTCGTGGCTGACCATGGCGTCAAGCAACGCGGCTGCCGGCATCTCGCGGCCCCCGAAGGCGACCACACGGCGTTCCAGATCCTCCGGGCCCATGGCGCGGATAGCCCTGGCAATCTGCTCACCGGTCGTTTCCAGACGGCCCCGGGCCTCCTGCAGTGTGGCGCTGCTGGCCACGGCCCCCGGCTTCTCTCCGGCAACCATGGACAGAAGGCGCTGACAGCTGCCCGACAGGTGGTCAGCCAGACCGATAAAGGTCATGCCGCCCTCCCAGGCGCTGAAGGTGCCCTGGTCCTCCGGCAACTGGGCGTACAGGTCCATCAGCGCGCCGCGGTGCATCAGGAAGTTGCGGGCGTAGGTCTCGGCAGGATTGACAGGCATGCCCTCAGGATAGTGGCCGGGATTGTTGCCCGGCCCTCAGGCAGGCGGTCCAGGCCGCCGGCGCAACTCGTCGCGGATTTCCGCGAGGAGCTTTTCCTGGTTGCTGGGCTCTGCCGCCGCTGGTTTGTCCTCCTGCTTGAAGCGTTCCATCAGGCGGTTGACAGGCGTGATGACAAAAAAGTAGATCACGGCCCCGGTGATCAGGAAATTCACCAGCGCTGTCAGAAAGAGTCCATATTTGAAGACGCTTCCATTGATTTCAAAAGTGAGCCTGTCAAAATTCGGGATTCCGCCGAAAATCCCGATGATCGGCATGATCACGCCGTCGGTAAAGGACTTGACCACGCCGTTGAACGCCGCGCCGATAATCACGCCCACGGCCAGATCGATCAGGTTGCCGCGCATCAGGAACTTCTGAAAACCACTCAGCATGTTCCGGAGTGTTCCACAGAACAGCAGATGTCACCGAATGGTCCGGAGCCGAAAGAACCGGAATGCGGCCTGGGCTCAGGCCTGTCCGCGCTGCTCCTTGACAGCGTGAGCACTCATGCCCCACTGGTGCCCGCTGGTGTCTACCCCTTGCAGGATCACGCGGCCCAGTTCGCCCAGGGTGGCTCCGCCGGCGCGCACGTCCATACGGAACTCATTGCGCAGCTCGGTCAGGCTGGTGTCGTCAAGCATCAGCTCGGTGCCGTAGCGCAGGGTGGTCGGCGGCACGATCAGCAGGTCCGCCTCTCCGGGTTTGACCGCGTGGCGGAAGCAGCGGCCCGTCAGCAGTCCGGCCACGGTCGTGACCTTGCCGAAGGTCTTGTTCTCCACGGCGCGGACCTCCAGCGTCAGGCCCTCGATGGCGCGCAGGGGCTCCACGGCGCGGTCCAGCGACTCGGCAAACAGCAGCCCCGTGGTCAGGATCACCTTACGCGGCTGGGGCAGCGAAGCAGGCAGTTCCGGCAGGCCCTCGGTCAGGAAGTCGCGGATCATGCCCACGCCGTTTTCCAGCATGGGAAAGCCCTCGTACTCCTCCTCGGTGGGCAGACTTTCCCCAGCCAGCAGGTACAGCTCGTCACTCGGGAACACGAAGCGGGTGCCACGTTCGGCCAGGAATTTCCTGCGCCATACGTTGAGGCGTTTCAGGCTGTCCTGCGCTTCCTCACGGGTAAAGGTACGCACGTCCGGCAGGTTGGTGCGGTGCCCGGTCAGGCCGATCGGCACCACCGCTGCCGAGATGACGTTGGGCCGGCTCGACAGGTACTCGACCGTGTCATCCAGATGCTCGCGGTCGTTGCGCCCCGGAACCAGCACGATCTGGGTGTACAGATCAATGCTTTCCAGGCGCTCGATCATGCCGCGGATCTGTACGGCCTGCGGGTCTTTGACCTTCAGCTTCCACCACTTCATCATGTCCTGACGCAGGTCCTGGTTGGCCGTGTGGACCGAAACGTACAGCGGCGAGAGGTTCTCGTCCAGAATCCGGTTGATGTCGCCCTCGGTCAGGTTGGTCAGGGTGACAAACGAGCCGTACAGGAAGGACAAGCGGTAGTCGTCGTCCATGATGTACAGGCTCTTGCGAAAGCCGCGCGGCATCTGGTGCACGTAGCAGAAATCGCACTTGTTGGCGCACTTCTTGATGCCGTCAAACAGCACTTCCTCGAACTCCAGGCCGGGGTCTTCCCACTCCACCGTGAAGGTGAAGGTGTCGTCCAGACTGGGCGGCGCACTGAGCAGCAGGCGGTGATGGTCCTGCGCGGTGCCGGGAACGCCGGTCATGATCCGGGGAGCCTCGTGGGGCCGGGCGATCTCCAGGGTGGCCTGCCCCTGGGTGAGCAGGTGACGGTAGGCCAGCACGTCCGTCACAGCCTGACCGTTGACGCGCAGCAGCACGTCCCCCGGGCGAACGCCGGCCCGTTCTGCCGGGCTGCCGGCTTCCACAGCCTTGATAGGCGCAGGATAGATCTGGTCGTGTAGAGCTTCGGCTGCCGTCATGTCATCTCACCCCTTTTCGGGACTAAGCACGGCCCCGAACAAACGTAACACTCTACCGGGCGGCGCGAGGTCAGGATGTGACGTGACTCCCGGTTGCGGCACACAGACAACCGCGAAGGGCCACGGCATCTGCTCGTGGCCCTTCGCAGATGTAATGTCAGGACTGCGGAATCTGGCGCAGCAGGTTAACGGTCTCGATCATCGCCAGGGTCGCCTCGGCGCCTTTGTTGCCGGCCTTGATCCCCGCGCGGTTCAGGGCCTGCTCGACCGTGTCGGTGGTCAGCACGCCAAAGGCGACCGGCACCCCGGTGTGCAGTGAGGTATTCAGGATGCCGTTGGCTGCGCCGCCCGCCACGAAATCGTAGTGGTCAGTATCGCCCTTAATCACGGCCCCCAGGCAGACGATGGCGTCATAGCGGCCTGACTCGGCCAGTTTGCGGGCGATCAGCGGCACCTCGTAGGCGCCAGGGGACAGGTAGTGGTCCAGGTTCTCGCTGCGGCCACCATGCTGCACAAAGGCAAGCTCGGCGCCTTCGACCAGCCGGTCTACAATCAGGTGATTCCAGCGGGTGGAAATAATGGCGAATTTCAGGTCAGTGGCCAGCAGATGGGCTTCGATACGGTTCATGGGAAACTCCGGGGTGGGGAAGAGGCGCTTTCGGGGAATTCGGGCAGCTGCTCAGTCGCCGCTGCCGTCGGTGCCGATGTGCCCGAGGCGGGCCGCCTTGGTGTTGAGGTAGGCGTCGTTGTGGACATTGCGGCCTGCGTGCAGCGGCACGCGCTCGATGACTTCCAGCCCGAAGCCTCCCAGGGAGTGCAGTTTGCGCGGGTTGTTGGTCAACACACGCAGGCGCCGCGCGCCCAGCAGGTGCAGCATCTGCGCGCCAATCCCGAAATCACGGGCATCGGCGGGAAACCCCAGCTGCAGGTTGGCGTCTACGGTATCGGCTCCGCCGTCCTGCAGGTGGTAGGCGCGGATCTTGTTGAGCAGGCCAATGCCGCGGCCTTCCTGGCGCAGATAGACCAGCACGCCGCGGCCCTCTTCGGCAATGGCCTGCATCGCCGCGTCACGCTGCGGGCCGCAGTCGCAGCGCAGCGAGTGAAAGCCGTCCCCAGTCAGGCACTCGCTATGCACCCGCACCAGCAGGGGCTCGGGCGTGACCTCGCCCATCACCAGGGCGACGTGCTCAGCGCCGCTCAGGGAGTCCTCGAAACCGACGATGCGGAACTGGCCATACTCGGTAGGCAGATCCGCCTCGGCCACCAGCCGCATAAAGGGATCGTGCTCCATGCGGTAGGCGATCAGCGCCTCGATGCTGCCCACCTTCAGGTTGTGTTTCTCGGCAAATTCCAGCAGTTCCGGCAGGCGGCTCATCTCTCCGGAGTCGCTCATGATCTCGCAGATCACCCCGGCCGGGGCGTAACCCGCCAGCCGCGCCAGGTCACAGCCGGCCTCGGTGTGCCCGGCCCGGCGCAGCACCCCACCCGGACGTGCCACCAGCGGAAAGATGTGCCCGGGGCGGCGGAACTCCTCAGGGCGGGCCTCCGGGTTGACCAGCGCGGCAATGGTCGCGGCGCGGTCGTAGGCACTGATGCCGGTGGAGTTGCTCACGTGATCCACGCTGACCGTGAAGGCCGTGCCGTTGGGGTCACTGCCCTGGCCGAAGCTGCCAGCACCGACCATGGGTGCCAGATTCAGCGCCGCGGCCCGCTCGGGCGGCAGGGTCACGCAGATCAGCCCGCGACCCTCGCGCGCCATGAAGTTGACCCATTCGGGTGTGGCCGCTTCGGCGGGCATCAGCAGGTCCCCCTCGTTCTCGCGGCTCTCGTCGTCCACCACAACCACGGGGCGGCCGGCGCGCAGCTCGGCCAGCAGTTCAGGAATGGAAGCCAGGGTCATGCGCCCACCTCCGCCGTTCCCTGCGCGTCCGGAGTCCAGTCGCGCATGCGCAGCAGCCGCTCCAGATACTTGGCCATCTGATCAGCCTCCAGGTTCACCTTCGTGCCCACCTTCCAGGTGTGTAGAGAAGTCACTTCCAGCGTGTGCGGCACCAGCCACAGGGTGAACTCGTCAGCGCGCAGGTCGGCGCGGCTGCCAGCTGGACCACCCACATCCACCACCGTCAGACTCACGCCGTCCACCGTCACGCTGCCCTTGGGCACCAGGAAACGCGCCAGGTCTGCCGGGGCCCGCACCGTCATGGTGTAGGCGCCGGGCTGGGCGTCTATCTGCAGAATCTCTCCCACGCCGTCCACGTGGCCGCTGACCACGTGACCGCCAAAGCGCGCTCCGGCGGTCATGGCGCGCTCCAGGTTCACCACGTCACCCGGCTGCCAGTGCGGCGCCGTTTTGGCGAGGGTTTCGTGACTCAGGTCCACCGTGAAGCCGGTCTCGTCCCACTGGGTGACGGTCAGGCAGGTGCCGTTCACGGCGATGCTCTCACCCAGCGCCACGTCGTTCCACATCTGCGCGGGGGCCACGGTGACGGTCAGATTGCCTTCCTGTTCGGTGGCGCGCGTCACGCGGCCCACCTGCTCGATAATTCCGGTAAACATCAGTTGGCTCCTTGCACGTTCAATCGGGGAATGTCGTTCAGCAGGCCGCGGATCAGCAGATCCGGGCCCAGGGATTCGAAGGTCACGTCACGCAGGACCTGCGCCTCATGCATAGGGCGCACCGGCGCGGTCAGCGGATTCAGGCCAGCGCCCAGCAGCTTGGGAGCCACAAAGGCGCGTACCTCGTCCACCAGCCCGGCGTCCAGCAGACTGCCGGCCAGGGTCGGGCCGCCCTCGACGAACAGCGTCGAGAAATTCAGCCGGCCCAGTTCGGCCAGGGCCTCGCTGGGCTGCGTGGCATAGATCACCTGGGCGCCGGCCGCCTCATGCCTGCTCATGTCCATCCCAGGCGCCGTGACGACCACAGCGCCAGGACGGATCACTCGCGCGCTGGCTGACGTGCGGCCCTGACCGTCAAAAACCACCGGGCGCGGGTCACGGCCACCCTCCACGCCACGGGTGGTCAGCAGCGGATCGTCGGTGATGACCGTTCCGCTGCCCACGGCGATCCCGTCCACCTCGTTACGCCACGCCATCACCCGCGCGCGCGAGGCCAGTCCAGTGACCAGACCGTTGGCTTCGCCCCGGCCGCTGGCGTCCAGAGCCGCCACCTTGCCGTCCAGGGTCATGGCGTATTTGTAGATCACCCAGGGACGCGCGCGCATCACCAGGCTGCGGAAGCCGGCCTGCTGGCGCAGCGCCTCTTCCTCGGCGACGCCCACGATCACTTCAATTCCAGCCTCGCGCAGGCGCGAAGCCCCTTGACCCCCTACGCGGGGATTCGGGTCCAGGGCGGCAATGACAACCTGAGACACACCGGCGGCGACCAGCGCGTCTGCACAGGGCGGCGTCCGGCCAAAATGGCTGCACGGTTCCAGGGTCACATAGGCGGTGGCGCCGCGTGCATATTCGCCTGCTTCCCGCAGCGCAAAGACCTCTGCGTGCGGCTCGCCGGCTCTGGGATGAAAGCCCCGGCCCACCACCTGGCCGTCGCGCACGATCACACACCCCACCGGCGGGTTGGGTGAGGTGCGGCCCATACCCCGCGCGGCCTCGTTCAGGGCCAATCTCATGTATTCCGTGTCAGGCGGATGCTCTGTATACATACATCAACGTCGTCCGCCGGGGTGGCAGACAGAACGTTTCCTCCTTCTCTCATCCGGACTGAGCTGATCAGCAAACGTTTGGGTGGCCAGAGGCTCAGGGACGGCCCTTCGCCTGTCTTGCCGTATTCCACGCGTCTCTGGTCGCAACGTCACCGTCGGCCCCGGATTCTCACCGGATCGGGCCCCCGCGTGGTGCGATTTGCGCGGGCTTCGCGGGCTGAGGTCATTCTGGACTGGCATCTGGCGCAGGTTCCGGAATCACCATCACCGCCGGTGGGGAATCTCACCCCGCCCCGAAGGAAGCTGGCCCCCCGCGACGCGGCGGGCCGCAAGCAGATTAGTGCATCCGAAGGGGACAAAAGGGGGAGTTGTTCAGGATCCGGGAACAGCGTGTCCTTTTTAAGCTGATTTCAGGCTCCCCTCACTGCCTGTCACTGGTTCAGGACAGCGGCCTGGACCACTCCTGAATTATTTTTTCAGCAGGCAACGCTGATAATCACCAGCACGCCGGCCTTTGCCGTCTGCAAACAACAGCATGATGATCGGGCCGTTGCGGAGCGTATTGACGTACTCTCCCGTCACCGGGCGGGTGCTGAGCTCTCCGCCTTTCCAGGTGATGGTCCTCTGGGCTGGGTTGTAGGTGTACGTTCCGGAGCGATTGTTGCCGGTCAGGTAGGTGTAGCGCCCGCCGCTGGCAATCACGAAAGAGCCCATGTACGCATTCTCATACATCGGGTGGTAGCACACGTAGGTTCCGGCAGGCGGACCGGAGGCTGTATTCCCTGGATTGAACCGGGTAAGGCGGTCGGCCGTGACCCAGGTATCCTCGGCGGTGCTGTCCTCGGAGTGCACAAGGTATCTGCCGTCCTTCACCGCACGTATGGTGGCCTCATTCTCATAGTCGAGCTGACTGAACTTTGCCATGACCCGGTCCCCGACCTTGAACGGTGCGGCGGCGGCCGGCTGCTGAGCACGGGGTGCGGCCGCTGTGGGTGTCACTGCGGGGGCACTCTTCAGACTGCACCAGCCGAGCACGACGCTCTGTGCATCGGTGTAAATCAGGGCAACAAAGCGGTTGGTCTTCTCCGTCATCAGAAAGGACAGCGTGTAACTTTCCTCATCTTCCTCTTCGTTCAGCTGCTTGACGGTAATGCCACGTGTTTTGAACTGTGCAGCCAGACCATCACTAATCGTTTCGGCCAGAGAGGCATCTTCCCAGACCAGATACTCGCTGGCCTGACACGCACTGCCCTGCTGCCCGGCAAGACTGTTCAAAAACTGACCGAGTTCGCGTGTGGCGGCAGGGTCCGTTACCCGGATCGCCCCTTTGGTCAGGGAAACCTTTGTCAGATTCGAGACGTTGGCAGGCCCCTGCTGGGCGGCCGCGCCTGAAATCAGGGCCAGGCAGATGGTGATCAGCGGATATTTCATCGGGTCTTCTCCTGTCGCTGTCGGCGGTGTGGTGAGGTGCCTGTACTTTAGGCTACGGAGCATGCCGCTGTACTGACATCAGCTGGCTTCAGGGAGTGCCCGCATCGGCACGGCTGATAGGGGGGCTGCGGGCCCTCAGGCAGTCCGTTCGAACCACCGGCCTTTCGCGTTTCTGCCGAACCCGCCACAGACAAGCACTGTTCAAGAAATTGCTGTCTGGTACACGCGCCGCCAGCGTGGCTGCTGCCTTCAGACAGGTTGAACGGTCTACGACGCGGCCTGACCCAGCAGCGCCGCCAGCCCCCGGGACGCCACGTCGCGCACGCTGAACGACAGAAGGGGCGTGAGTTCGGTCTCTTCCGGGTTGATCTCGATGACCACGCCGCCCTGCCGCAGGGTCTCGAGGGCCAGGCCGGCAGCCGGGTACACCACGCCGCTGGTGCCCACGACCAGCGCCACGTCGGCACTGGCAAACGCCTCGGACGCCGTAGCCAGGGCGTCTTCAGGCAGGAATTCCCCGAACCACACGATGTTGGGACGCATGCGGTGACCGTTCGGAGACACTGGTGGCGTTTCCAGCACGTCCGGGTCGGGCAGCGCAAACACCTCTCCGGTGATCTCGTCCCGGGCGCTCAGCAGGTTGCCGTGCAGTTCCACCAGCCGCTGGCTGCCGGCACGGGCATGCAGGCCGTCCACGTTCTGGGTGGCCAGCAGAAACCCGTTCCCTTTGAGCCCTTCAAGCTGCGCCAGCAGATAGTGCGCGCCGTTGGGCTCGGCGCGCAGCACGTCCCGGTAGCGCCCGGCGTACCACTCCCAGACGGTGTCCGGGTCCTGCCGGTAGGCGTCCGGGCTGGCCAGGTCCTCGGGGCGGAAGCGCGCCCAGTGGCCGGTCTGGGCGTCACGGAAGGTGGGAATACCACTCTCGGCACTCACGCCAGCTCCGGTCAGCACGGCGACACGCCGGGCGTCACGCAGGGCCGCTCGGGCGGCTTCAAGGTTCATGGGGTCAGGGTAACAGCCGGTCCCCTCAGGGAAAGTTGAGAAATTCTGGCGGGACAGCCTCTGTCAGCCACACCCCGTTGTCACTTCGGTAGAAGCTGTGGCCAGCGTCGTACATGGCTCCCGACTGCACCGTCAGGATCACTGGGGTGCCGCGCCGGGCACCGACCTGCCGGGCCGTCTCCGGGTCGCTCGACAGGTGCACGTGATGGCGCTGCATGGGCCGCAGCCCCTCGTGTTGAATAGCGGCCAGAACGCCAGGGTGGGTGCCGTGATACAGCCTCGCTGGCGGTACCGTCAGCGGCAGACGCAGGTCCACCTCCACGCTGTGGCCCTGGTTGGCGCGAATGCGCTCGCCATTCAGCGTGAAGCGCTGCTTGTTGTTGGTCGCCACCACCCGTTCGACCTGCGCCCGGGTGACGTTCAGGTGGGCCAGAACCGGTGCGAGCGGCGCCCAGCCTCCCGGTTCCAGCGTCAGCCCGGCCTTCTGTGGGGCGTGGCGCAGCAGGTACGACAGGCGGCGCGAGAGCTGTTCGTCGTTCATGGCGTGTCCTGGGGTGGCCGTTTACAGCCGCCGCGCAAAATAATCCGCCATCAGCCGGTAGCTGCGGGTCTTGCCGGCAATGTCGCCCGCGCCGTGGCCTTCGTCGTCAAATTCCACGTACTCGAAATCCCGGCCCTCCTGCCGGCCCTGGGCCAGCAGGGCGTCACGGAAGCCGCGCGCCTGGTTGATCGGGCAGCGTGGGTCGTTGGTGCCGTGCATCATGAACATGTGCGCTTTCAACCGGGCCGCGTGGGTCACGGCGCTGCGGTCGCGCCACAGTTCAGCGTTCTCTTCCGGGTCGCCCATCATGGTGCGGAAGTAGTAGCTCAGCTGAGGCATGACCCGGCTGTTGTCCTCGTGCAGCTGGCGCAGGTCACTGATGCCCACGATAGGCACGCTGACTTTAAAGAGCTCCGGCTTTTTCACCGCTGCCAGAAAGCTCATGTATCCGCCGAAGCTGCCCCCGAAAATGCCCAGCCGCTCCGGATCGACTTCAGGCAGGGTCTTGAGGAACCCGGCTCCGGCCGCCACGTCCTCCAGGTCGCGCCCACCCCAGTCGCGCAGGTTGGCGTCGCGCCACGCCACGCCGTAGCCGGTACTGCCGCGGATGTTGGGTGAGAGCACCACATGGCCCCGGTCGGCCAGGAACTGCGCCTGGGCATCAAAGCCCCGGAAGAACTGTGCGGTCGGTCCGCCGTGCACGTGGACCAGCGCCGGAAGTTTCTGCCCAGGTGCAGCGTCACGCGGCCGGTACAGGATGGCTGGGACCTCCAGACCGTCGGTGGTCGGGTAGCGGACGTACTCACCCGCCACAAAGTCGGCCGGGTCCAGCTCACCGTAATCGGCCGGAATCAGTACCTCGTAGCGGTCATGTTCCAGGTCGTAGAGCAGCACCTCCGGGCGGGTGGTGGTGGTCGTGAACTGCAGCAGCAGCTTCGTGCCGCCCAGCGCGAAATCCGTACCGGCAGCAATGCCTGCGGGCAGCTTCAGCGTGCGTTCGTGCCCGGTCCCGGTGTCGTACAGCACCGGCGTCAGCGTGCTGTCCACGTTACGCAGGGCACTCAGCCAGCGGCCGTCCGGCGAGAAGCGGCCGGGCATTTCCTCGGTCTGGTCATTTTCGGAAGTCAGCCACCGGACCTCTCCGGTGTCCACCGTCAGCAGGCCTACGCGCCCGCTGCCGCTCGCGTCACTGCTGACCGCCACGCGCTGGCCGTCGGGATGCCAGTGGCCCACACTGTCACGGCTGCCCTCGCGCACCCGGAAAATGCGGCGCAGGCCACTGCCGTCGGCGTTCAGCACGTACCCGTCGGTGTTGCGCAGATCGGGGCTCTCGTTGGTGGTCACGGTCAGGCGTGTGCCGTCAGGACTGAACGCCGCCGCCATGGTGGTGTTCGGTTGCCGGGTCAGCACCGTCCAGGCCGAGTCCTTGGGGGCAGCTGGGTCATAGATGTGCACATTCATCATGCCGCCGCGCGTGCTGTTGACCAGCAGGCGTCCATCCGGATGAACATCCGCCGCGTAGTCCATGCTCTGAGGGTCGTGTTGCAGCGCGCGGACCTTCCCCGACGCGACTTCCAGCTCAAAGAGGGCCTGACGCTCGTCGCCGTTCTCATCGCGGCTGAAGTACAGGTGGGCGTCGTCGTGGCTCCAGATGAAAGCCGCGCGCACTGCCTTGGGCGCTTCCCCGTTGGTCAGCTGACGGCGCTCGCCGCTGCGCAGGTCCTGAACATACAGCTCAAAACGCCCGGTCCAGTCGGCATAGAACGCGATGTGGTTCCCGGAATTTGACACCAGGAGGGCCGTCACGGTGGGCAGGGCGGCCAGCGCTTCGAGTGGAAGGCGTTCTGTCATGCCGCAGTCTAGGAGAAGGGCGCCGGGGTGCGCCTCATGGAAATGGCGGATGTGGCCCGCCCCGGTGGGCTACCCAGGGGCCTGCCCTGCGGCCTTTTGCAGGTAGAGGACAGCATCTGCCGGTGGGGCCGGCTCTGTCCTACGCGGGAGCGCCGCCCCCTTTCTTGCTGCGCGCTCCCTCGGCCCAGATGTAACGTGCGGCCAGGGTGCGGTACGGGGCCCACAGGGCCAGCACCTCGGCGGCTGGCTGGTCAGGGTGCCGCCTTTCCAGGTGCTGGCGCAGGGCCAGGTCTCCCATACTGAACACGTTGGGGCGCGCCAGCGCGAACATCAGGAACATCTCCACGGTCCACCGGCCAATGCCGGGCAGCGGCACCAGCTCGCGGATAATTTCTTCGTCCGGCAGGCTGCTCAGGTGTGCAAAGTCCACCTGTCCGCTGTGGGCCGCTCCGGCTATGGCCTGAATGGTCCGCACCTTGGCCCACGACAGGCCCACCGCCCGCAGGTCGTCGCCCGTGGTTGCCAGGATATTCGGGGCACTGATGGTCCCCAGCTGTTCCACAAGCCGGGCATAGATCCGGTCGGCGGCCTTCACGCTCAACTGCTGGCCTGTCACGTTGCGCACCAGCGTTCCGAAAGGATCCGGGGTGGGGGAGAACACCGGCAGTTCTCCGTTCAGCGCGATGAGCTCTGCCATGACCGGCTCCATGGACAGGTGGGTCAGGGCGCCTTCGTGATGCGCCAGTGGAACATCTGGCAGGATGGATTCAGACAGCATGGTGCCATTCAAGCGTATGGCTGGGCTGGTGTGAGCTGACGGAAGTGACAGGACACACCGCTGACATTCAGCGGCCTACCTGGCGTGCCCGCTGCACCAGGGTGCGGGTAAAGGAGTTGAGCGGAAACGCTTCTGTCTCATCCACAGACACCCAGGCCCATTCCTCGATTTCCTCGTTGGGCACCACCTCGTGCGAAGGCACACTGGCAAAGTAATCCACCAGCAGCAGGTGTGCCGGGCGCCAGAACTCATCGCTGAACACCGCTTCCTGCGTCTGGGCGTACAGCACGTCCGAAAGCTCCAGGCCTACTTCCTCGCGCAGTTCCCGCTCTACGGCATCCACCAGGGTTTCGCCGTACTCCACCTTGCCGCCGGGAACACCCCACAGACCCCGCCACTTGGTGGTCCGCACGATCAGCACCCGCCCGTCCGGTCCCCATACCAGTGCTCCGACGCACACCACAGGCCTGTTCATTGGAAACAGGGTACCGGGCTTTTTGGCCGTGACGCAGAACCCAGACCCACAGAGTCCAGATCTCGACTGCGCAGATGAGGACGCATTATTTCGGTGCTGCCTCTTCCGGGGCCACCGCCGGACGCCCGCGGGTATTGACCAGAATCACTCCGGCAACGGCGATCAGACCGCCTACTACCGACAGGGGCGTAGGCAGCTCACCCAGCCACAGCCAGGCAATCAGGATCGCCAGCACCGGCGACACGTACAGGAAAGAGGTGGTGACGCCTGCGCCTACCCGCGCGAGCGCGAAGGTCCACGTGAGGTACGCCAGCGCCGCCGGAAACAGTCCGATGTAGATCACGGCCAGATGCGCGTCCAGCGGCGCCCGGGCCAGCTCGTCGCCGAATCCCGGCAGGAAGATCAGCATGGGCAGCGTGCCCAGAATCAGGCTCCAGACCGTGAAATGCAGCGGATTCATCCGCCGCAGCAAGGGCTTCTGGAACACGAAATACACGCTGGTAAACAGCGCTGCCGCCAGAATCAGCAGGGCTCCGCGCGTAAACTCCACGCTATCGCCGCGTCCCAGCACGATCAGGGATACGCCCGAGAGGCTGACCAGCGTGCCCATCCAGCCCAGGCGGTTAAGCCGCTCGCCGGAAAAGCGGGTGGCAAGCAGCGCCGTAATGACCGGTCCTGCCGCAATGATCAGGCTGGCGGTGCCGGCCGGCACACTCACCTGGCCGTAGTTGAGGAACACGTGGTACAGCGTGATGCCAAAGAGGCTCAGCCAGCCGATTCGCAGCAGGTCGGGCCAGGCCGGAAGGGGGATGCGCGCCACGGCGGCGTAGATGCCCAGTGCCAGGCTGGCCACCAGAAAGCGGTACAGCGTCAGGTGGCCGGGCGTGAAAGCCTCCAGACCCGCACGGATGCCCGCAAACGAGGAGGCCCAGAACACGATGGTGATGAAAATAGCCAGCAGGGACAGGGAGTCGAGACGACCCATCTGTGGGGGGGGAGCCCCGTTCGGGCGCTGGAACCTCGCGGACGGACGAGAAGTCAAAGGGCAGCGCTCCACGCGCTCAGGACCAGCATCATGTCCTCAAGCGTAGCGCGCAGCCTCGCGCCAGCAGAAACAGCAGCGGCCGGAAGCGTAAGCGAGGCCACAAGACCTCCACATCCGCTCTGCGCTGTCCGCGCTCCAGCATGACGGCAGTTGTGGTCCCCCTCTGCGCAGGTGCGGGCCAGCCATAGGAGGCCAGCACATGGGAGAAGGTAACCCCCGCAGCACGATCAATCCCCCCGTCACCCTGGAAACCGATAAGGCCAGCGCTACCTCCAGCCGTGGAGCCAACACCAATCTGGATCCAAATCTGCAAGGTGGCCCAACCACAGCTGCCGATCAGGCTGCCACTCAGGAAATTACCCACCAGGACGCGCAGCCTGGCGGCATGCCCGAGGGCATTCTGGATCAGAGCGATCCGGCCAGGCAGATGGACAACAGCGGGCTGCTGCGTCCAAGTGCCGAGGGCGCCGACGCGGCGATCATGGGCGGCAGTGGCCACGCCCGCAACGAGCACAGCGACTGACCCCCAGCATCCCCACGCTGCATACAGCTGCAGAATGGGGCTTTAATTCGGCTTGGCCCAGACTTCACCCGCTTCATGAGGGCCGCCACATACACTGACTCACGTAACGGAGGAACCACCATGACAAACAGCAACAGTGGCACGAATGGCAGCACCGGCATGGACCAGACCCGCATGATCAGCGGCGCAGCAGGCGGAGCCCTGCTGCTGATGGGCCTCAAGAAGCGCGGCATCCTGGGACTGACCCTGGCCGGTGTGGGCGGCTACCTGGCCTACCGCGCCGCTACCGGTCAGGACCCGGTGATGGCTGCGGCCGGCCTGAGCGGCAATGCCACGGCAGCCAAGCCCATCTTCGTAGAGCACAGCGTGGTTATCGACCGCCCCGCGCAGCTGGTCTACGATTACTGGCGCAAACTGGAAAACCTCCCGCAGATCATGAGCCACCTCGAAAGCGTAACCGTGCTCGACGAGAAGCGCAGCCGCTGGGTGGCCAAGGCGCCGCTGGGCACGCACGTCGAATGGGAAGCTGAAATCGTCAATGACAAGCCGGGCGAGCGTATCGGCTGGCACAGCCTGCCCGGCGCCACCGTAGACAACGCTGGCAGCGTGCAGTTTGAAAGCCTCCCCGGTGGCGGCACCCGCGTGCACGTGGCCCTGAGCTACCGTCCGCCCGCCGGTGCCCTTGGTGCTGCTGTCGCCAAGCTGTTCGGCGAGGAGCCCAGCCAGCAGATCGCCGAGGACCTGCAGAACTTCAAGGCGACCTTCGAAGGCACCAATCCCAAAGTCTGAAGCAGGCTGATATTGCAGCAAAGAGGCCCCACTTGTGTGGGGCCTCTTTAAGCTTGCACGGAATTACCAGTTGAGGATGTAGTTCGTGAAGGGCGCGCCGCTCTTTTCGACCTTCACTTCGTTCAGGCTGTACAGCGTCCAGCCGGGCTTGAGGTTCATCAGATCCGTGCCGCTTTTACTGCCGGTGCCTTCCTTGCTGTAGATGAAGGCCTTGCCGGTCGAGCCGGTGCGGACTTCATTGTCAGCGCTGTCATACCGGTTGTTCCCGTTGGCGTCCACATACGCGAGCAGCTCGTAGGCACCGTTTGCGGGCGACTCAGGCAGGCTCACCGCGTAGGCACGCTTCTCGGGGTTGAAGGTAGGAATGTTGATCTGGTCAGCCACCGGTGCCTGGTAGCCCGTCACCGTCATGCCCTGGAACGCCAGACGAATCTTTCCACTGGGCTGAATGCCATTGATGTTGCCGGAAACATCAGCATTGGGAATGCCCAGCGTGCTACAGGAAGCCAGGGTCAGGGGAACAATCAGCAGGGACAGTATTTTTTTCATCAGGCCCACCCTAGATGCCCCGCATTTAATCCGGATGAGCTGAGGACTCTGAATCTTACGCGGCTCTCACGGTGCACCGGACGTGTTCTCATCGTTTGCCTGGTCCGGAGCCGTACCTTCGATCACGGTCATGGAACGCAGCGTCTGACCCTGATGCCAGCCGTACTGGGGGTCGCGCAGGCCCAATGCTGCCGCTATCGCTTCAGCGGCGCTGCGGTCCGGTTCGCCGTCCAGGCAGAACAGCAGGAACTTGCGGCCACCAGGGGCAATCCGGATAAACAGGTCCTCACCCAGTTCTACCTGTTGCGTTCGCTGCACGCGGGCAGCGCGTTCCTGCGCAAGGCGCAGCGCCTGACGGATCGGCACGGTGACGGTGGGATGACTCACGACCCTTCTCCGCGCTGAGGGACCAGCAGACCCCCCAAGAGCATGTCGGCATACTGGTCGGCCACGTCGCGCGGAGTCATCTGGCCGCCGGGCCGGTACCAGGTGTAGGCCCAGTTCACTGCGGACAGAATCAGGTTGGCGGTCATTTTGGGATCAAGGTCCGCGCGGAACTGCCCCTGCTCTATGCCCTGGGTGACCAGATCGCGGTAAAACTGATCGATGGTGTCGCGCCAGCTGGTCACGCGGGCGTAAGCGTCAGGCGACAGGTGCTTCCACTCGTGGAAAAACACGGTGGCGCTGTCCATGTTGTCGGCCACGACCCGGATATGGCGGTGCATCGCTTCCCGCAGCTTGTCGGCCGCCGGGCGGGGGTCGTCACGCAGGTAAAACAGTGCCGTGTCGAACTGTGCCGACGCCTGATTGACGATCTCGATCAGCAGCTCTTCCTTGCCGCTGATGTGCGCGTACAGGCTGCCGCCCTGCATGCCGAGCTCGCCGGCCAGATCCCGCATGCTGGTGGCGTGATAGCCCCGCTCGGAAAACAGGCGGCTGGCGGAGTCGAGAATCTGTTCGCGGCGGGGTTTGCTGGGTTCAGTCATGGCTGGGATCTGGCCTCGGGCGCCCTGGAGCAGGCTGGAAAAAGGAAGCCCGCCGGGATGGCATGCAGGGTAGCACGTCACCTAACGCTCGTTTGGTGAAGCTGGACGCCTTCAGGCACTCCTGCGGGCAGGAGTGGTACAACGGACATCATGACTTCGACGCCTTCTACCCTGCCGGACGGCCCGCAGGACACGGCCCTGCCCGGCGTGCGCCCGGCGGTGCGTGCCGTGCCTGCCTATCCGTTTACCCCGGCGGACGTGCCGATCAAACTCGACCAGAACGAGAACCCCTACGACTTTCCAGCCGAGCTGAAGGCCGAGGCCACCCGCCGCATGATGGAGCGTGCCTGGAACCGCTACCCGGACCTGCACGCCGATACGCTGCGCGCCCGTGTGGCTGCCTATGAGGGCTGGGACGCAGGCGGTGTGGTACTCACGCCGGGCAGCAACGTGCTGATCAAGATCCTGACCGAGCTGGCTGGAATCAACCAGACGGTCCTGACAGTCAGGCCGACATTCAGTGTATATACCCTGGAAGCTTCGCTGCTGGGCGCCAGTCTGGTGCAGGTCCCGCTGAACGAGGACTTTTCCCTGCCGGTCGAAGGGCTCAAGGCTGCCCTGGCGGCGAACCCACCCGGCGTGTTGTACATCACGCAGCCACACGCTCCAACCGGATTTGTAGACGGTGTAGATGCAGTGCGGGAGCTGGTCGAGGCTGCCCGCGGCTGGGTGGTCGTGATAGATGAGGCCTATCACGAGTACAGCGACACCGATTACCGCGCCCTGGTCCGCGCCCATCCCAATGCGCTGAGCCTGCGCACCTTCAGCAAGGCCTGGGGACTGGCCGGCATCCGCGCCGGCTACGCGCTGACCAGTCCTGAGCTGGCTGAGAACCTGCAGAAACTGGTTTCGGCCTTCACCATGAATACCCTGACCCAGTGCGCGCTGGAAGTTGCCCTGGAGCAGCCCGCCTACGTGCGCCAGCGCGTTCAGGAAGGCGTGCGCGAGCGCCAGCGGGTGCTGGACGCCCTCCAGGCTCACCCCACCTGTCAGGCACTGCCCAGCCAGGGCAACTTTTTCCTGCTGCGTACGCCAGACCCACAGGTCGCCTACGAAACGTTACTCTCGCACGGCATCGTGATCCGCCGTCAGGACAACCTGCCCGGCCTTCAGGGCTGCCTGCGGATCGCCATCGGCACTCCTGCCGAAAACGACGCTCTGATCCAGGCCGTGCAGGCCCTGCACTAGGAAGCGGTGTCCTGGCCCCAGCGCTTTATCGCCCCGCCGGAGTTTGCTCCGCGCAGTCCGGTTGTGGCGGGCTGCACTGCGTGCGGGGCCTGCTGCTCGGCACCCGACATTCACGCCCTGCAAAAGCCGCTTGGCGTCCCCTGTGCCCATCTGGGCTCAGGGTGCCTGTGCGCCGTTTATGCCACGCGTCCGGCTGTGTGCCGCAACTACCAACCCGACTGGGTCTGTGGCGAGGTGGCGCCGCTTCCGACACTGGAGGCCCGGATACAGCGCTTTCTGGAAATCTATGGCCTGGAAGCTGAGGCCGGGGCGTTGGAACGGAGATCAGATACAGCAGGCTGAAAGCAGGGCTCAACGAAAGCTCCCGGCAAATTTGCCGGGAGCTTTCCCGTTAAGGACAACACCAGTGCTTCAGTCGTCAGCGGCGGCGCTGTCCTTCCGGGGCACCTCCGGGTTTTCAACGAACTCGGTGGGGTCGTACAGATCAAAGCCGATTTCCTTCTCGTAGTCCTGGATCTTAACGTGCAGACGGCGCACGTCACCCTCGACCATGCCGTAGTCGAAAGTGTCCCAGATGGCAGTCGTCTTGAAATTCCCGCCTTCGAAATCGGGAACCTCACGGGTTTTGCGGATGCCGTCCTCCAGCGCCTTGCGGCTCTCGATGCCCAGGTTGCGGAAGGCCACCTGCATGACGTCGCGCTGGAACTCGCGGGGGCCGTAGACGCCGGCGCGGTAGACCGTCTCGAAGAAAGCCTCCCAGTCCGGCACAAGGTTCGCGGCCGGCATGGAGAACTGCGCGATGACGTTCTTGATCGCGTTCAGGGTCGCCTCGGGATAGTAGTAGAGGTACATCCGCACCCCTTCCAGGAAGAAGTTGTAGTGCGCCGCTTCGTCCACAGCGATGATCTGCGATACCCGTGCCAGGACCGGGTCGTCCACGCCGCGCAGATGCGGCTTATCGCTTTTGCCCTGGGCGATTTTCATCATGTTCAGGTAGTTGAGCTGTGTGGCGCGCTCCTGAAACACGGTGTAGACCAGGTTGTGGATGGCGTCGGGAAAGGGCAGTTCCCAGGTCTGAGATTTGAGGCGCTCCTTGTATTCGGCGATCCATTGAGGGCTGCGCTGGCCACTGAACAGCACCGCGTTTTCCCAGGTATCCGCGTGCTTTTCCTCTTCGCTGCCCCATCTGAGCTGAAAATGGCTGCGGCCGTGGCTGCGCCGGACCAGGTGCACCAGATGACTGGTGAAATCCGGCGCGTACTGCTCTACCGCGAAAAATCCCTGAAGCACGGTGATGACATCAGGTGGAAGGTTCTGGTTCATCTGGCGCCAGTCGAAGCTGCGGTCAGGGTTCCAGTTGCGGGTTTCCTGACTGCGGGCGGTGTACCAGCGGTACAGGCCCAGGAAGCCACGCTCGATAAGGCGATCTTTCTCGGCGTTGCTCAGCAGGCCGGGCGGCGTTCTGGAACGCTCCAGCATGTCGGGGGGCAGAATGTCGGCCATCAGGACTTCCTCCTTACGCACATGTGAACCGGGAGAGACTCAGACTACGCGCGATTACAGAGCATTCCGATGAATCTGGACTCAGTGTATGTTCATACCGAAACGTCCACCTGGACCGGATTGACGGAATGCAGGGTCGTCCGGTCACTGCAGATGACGTCCTGCTCCAGTCCCATGGATGGTATGACCCAGGTAGCATCAGCCATGCCGCTTCCCCTGCTGGCCACCCTGGCGGTTTCTGTGCCAGTTGCTGCTCCACCCCAGGAACTCAGTTGTGCTGCGCTCCGAAGTGGCGTCAGGGTCGTGGTTGCGCCAGATGTGACGATTCGGCTCAAACGGGTAGGCGAAAGTCAACTACAGATGTCTACTGGGCGGGCTGACAGGACCGTGCCACTGGACTGCTTCAACGAGCAGATCCAGGCCACAGTGGCCGATTTCAACTTTGACGGTGTCCGGGATGTCGCGGTGCCGGTCGCTGTGGGGTATATGGGGGTCAACATCTTTTCGCGCCTGTATTTCGCTGGGCGAGACGGAACCCTGCGCGCCTCCAGGCTGGAGATCGGGAACGTGTGGCCCGACCCGCTGACCCGGACGCTCACGTCGGGGGTGAAGGACGGACCGTTCTACCGGACGGAGAGCCACTGCCTGAGTGCTGACGGCCAGGATTTCTACCTGTGCCGCCAGCTGGAGCCGGAGTCTGACGCGACGTCTGCAGATCCGACGGTGGCGCAGTGGCTCAGTCCTGCGGGAAAGGTGCTGCTTTCAAGACGCTCTGACTCGTCCCGGTCCAGGGGCCCTGAGATCTGGCAGATAGAACCGGTCCGCGCCTACTTTCACAGCCGGCCCGACGGCGCCAGTCGCCGCGCTGCCTACGTCATCCGCGGAGACACGGTAGAAGGGCTGGAGGTCAGGGGTTCCTGGATGCGAGTCATATACCGTCCTGCACAGGGCGCAGCCACTGCTGGCTGGTTGAGACGGCAGGATCTTCGCTAGGGGCCTGAGCCGTTAGACTGGACCACATGAGTTTGCTCGGTCAGCCTGCTCCGGACTTCACACTGCCTTCCTCGACGGGTGAGAACATCACGTTGGGCAGTTACCGTGGGCAGAAGCACGTGGTGCTGGTGTTTTACCCTCTGGATTTCAGCCCGGTGTGCAGTATGCAACTGCCCGAGTATTCCGGCCGTCAGGACGACTTCGCAGATGCCGGCGCCGTCATTCTGGGCATCAACCGCGACAGCGTGCATGCGCACAAGGCGTGGGCTGCCGATTACGGCATCGAGGTGCCGCTGCTGGCTGACATGAAGTGTGACGTTGCCCGTCAGTACGGCGTGACTGTCGACGAGCGCGGCGTCAGCGGCCGGGCTGTATTTCTGATTGACCGGGAGGGCGTGGTGCGCTTCGAGCATGTGGAGGCCAAGCCCAGTGAGTACACCATCCGCCCCGAAGTGGTGCTGAGCAAAATCACTGAACTCTGAGTTCACAGCCGAATCAGGTCGCTAGCCGTCAGAGTGTTGCCGGGTCCACCAGCAGAGCGTCGTCGCTTTCGAACGCCTCGGCATAACGCACCCGCGCTAAGGTACCCCAGTACATCAGGCGCGCGCGGCGCCGCTCGATTACTTCCGGCGTGACGGTTTCCGAGACAGCCAGTCCCGAGAACTGGCTTTTGTGGGCCCGGATGGCCTCCTCCCACACAGGCAGCACTTCCTCGACATCGACCAGCACGCTGGCCTGGATGTCGGCGTTGCCCTGGTACAGCAGCACCCGTCCGACCCGGTGCGGTTCGCCCGCCACGTCTGCCTTGCGCAGCCCGGCCAGGTGCACCGCCCGCTTGGCCAGATGATAGGCCCCGAAATGATCCGGATGGCGGTCACGGTGATGCGGCACGACCAGTACCCGGGGCCGCACGGCGCGCAGAACCTCTGCCAGGGCGCGGGCCTCGGCAGGGCTGTCTACCAGCCCTCCATCCGGCAGCCCCAGCTGGCCGCGCCAGGCCAGTCCCATGATCTGCGCGGCAGCCACACACTCTGCTGTGCGCACCTGGGCCGAGCCCAGAGTGCCTCCCTCGCCGCGCGACAGTTCCAGAATGCCTACTGCCTTTCCGGCGCGGCCCAGGCGGATCAGGGTGCCTCCTGCCCCGATCTCTGCGTCATCCGGATGAGGCGCGAGACACAGCCAATCCACCGGACCTGCCTTGCCATACACCGTCTCA
Source organism: Deinococcus deserti VCD115 (assembly GCF_000020685.1). NCBI lineage: Bacteria > Thermotogati > Deinococcota > Deinococci > Deinococcales > Deinococcaceae > Deinococcus > Deinococcus deserti. The sequence continues at coordinate 275,366 of NC_012526.1, forward strand.
AAGCTCATGGTGCAGAGCATAGGACCTATTCAGGACGAAAAGCTCGTGGAGGAGTCAGAAGTCCAACAAGACCAGCAGACAACAGTGCTGCGTGGTGACAGGACAGGCGTGTGAGGCAGCGTCCAAGCTGGGGCAGACCCTGCCGCTTTGCCTTGACACCCCTCAGACTGCTCCTTATACTTTGCAAGCCTGTTGACGCTATGGCAAAAACCGGCCAGTGTAGCTCAGTGGTAGAGCAGCTGATTCGTAATCAGCAGGTCGTCGGTTCAAGTCCGACCCCTGGCTCCAGAAGACAAAATCCTCCGTCTACGACGGGGGATTTCTTTTTGCACTGACTGAACTCAAGACCAACTGATTCGGCCCAGAACCTCCTGACGCAGCAGATGATTGTTGCTGTCCAGTGACCAACAAAAGAGGGTGAACATGGAACTTGAAGTGCTCCGCAACATGCACTTCCGCGAGCTGGAGAACCAGAACCGCTCGCCGGAAACCATCCGCTTCTACCGGCAGTCCTACGCGGAACTCATCGGCTACTTCGGCGAAGGGCACAGCAAGCTGGCTGACCTGAACAAGGTCACCAAAGCAGACCTGTAAATGGTGGACATCCTGCACATCAACTACCTGACGGATGTGTAGTTCCTGCCTATGTTGAAACGTACCCTGCGGGTGTCCGGGGTGAACCTAGTCCGCGTGGGCTCACTGAAGTACCGCTTCAACGTCTATGGCGAGAAATTCACCACCTGTATGTGGGGGCGTGCGCAGTAAAGCTCTATTTGACCATGCGGTACAGGTAAATCTGCCCACCAGGGGCAGGCGTCAGGGATACGGGGTACCAGCCATGGTGCCCCAGGGCATTGAGTTGCCCGATGAAGTCAGCACATGCGGTGGGGGCCTGCCCCAGCAGCACACACCACTGGGCAGGGGTGCCGGTATAGCCCTTGTCCGTAGTGACCAGCACCACCTGTTTATCGCCGGGCACCCAGTAGGCGTATTCGTACTTGTGCAGGGGTACACCCTGGGCAGATACGCAGCCGAAGGTGAGCAGGGCAAGCATCAAGAGTAGGCGCTTCACGGCCTGAGTATGCTGTAAAACTGCTTCTGGTACGCACACCAGCAGCTCGCTGTCAACAGGGGGCTGGCAAAGGGTAAGGGGCGGACGTGTTACCGCACGTTCCACCCCTTCTGAATGCTCGCTTCGCTCGCATTCGGTTACAGCACTCGGTCTAGGAGCGTCTTATTAAGGGGTTAAGGCATTCCCCGCTATGAACGAACAACTACTGACGAAAGCCGCCGAGGGTATCGGCACCCTGAACTGCAAAAACGATCTGCTGCGCCTAGAAGTCGAAGCGGCGCTGGAGCGCGTGTTCAAACTGGAGCGTACCCTTGTGGTGCTGGTGGCGGAGAAGCTGCCTGCGGCTACGAGACTGTGGGCGGCCTGACGGCGTCGCTCTCGGCAGTCCAGCACGAACTAAGAGTATCAGCACCAGCTCCGGACCAAACGCAAGCCTTGAGCGGCCTTTCGTCCTCGCTTCGGCTGGGGTGTTTGCTTGACTCCGGCACTATGGCCCAGGTTGCCAAAGGAAACTGGGAGAATCACATAGGGTGGCGTCGCCAGAAGCGCGCAGCTTAGGCCGACAGCAGGTCCCAAAGAGTTGAAACCACCACAATATTCGGTTAAGCTCGTGCTAGACGGTGGAATAAGAAAGTGTGCGCAAGTACGCTATTCGTAATCAGCAGGTCGTCGGTTCAAGTCCGACCCCTGGCTCCAGAGAAAAGCCCCCGCCCTGTGCGGGGTTTTTCTTTATGCCGGCGGGTATGGAGATTCTTGGGACGCGGAGCTGGCGATGTCTGCACCTGTAAAGGGCCTGATAGCCGCAGATATTGCTGCTTTTGGCTTGTAGTTTCGAATAATTTGCGCTGTGTGCTTAGAGAAAAAAGACTAATTTTTGTCTTTGAATAGACTATTTATTTCTGGGGCATGTGTGAAACATTGCTTCATAGGGCATTGGAATAAAATATGCCGCCTAATGCGTAGAGTTGAACTCTGATATTAAATTTTCAGAGGGAAATCAACTACAACACTATCTTTTTTAGGAGAAATAGTATACAATAATTGTATGTTAATTCTGGATGGAAAATATCAGGTGCAACAAAATAAGCGATTGACCATCCTGGCGGAAGCAGGACACTTACCGAAAGGTACCCTCCAGTCAGACATTGATGCTCTGCACGATGACTGTCAGGCGCACGGGCGGTGTGACGTTCAGGTCAACACCCAGCACGGCCTGATGCAGGGCACGCTGGTGGAGAAGAAACCTCTGAAGTTCAGCCTGTGGCAGTTTGAAGGCCATCTGTCATTTCCCGCCCGCACCTGAGGAAGCTTACGGTGCTGAGCTGGAGTGATTGTTTCTCGCTGGGCACCCAGGTTGTGGTACGGCCTTGGTTGGTCCAGCCTGGCTTGTGCAGGGTGATTCATAAAGAGTTCTGACACTTCACTCTCTGTACGACGATTTCACGCAGCCTTCTGGCTGCTTTTTCGTTGCTGGGATGAAATGCAGAATGACTGTGTTACGGACTGTAGCGCTCACTTGATGCTAAGGCTCCAGAGCCAACAACCTTGGCGTTACTTTTCTGGTAAGAGCAGTTGCTGTGTCAGCGGCTCAGGGCACGTCCTACTCTGGAATCGGCCAGGCACATTTTGGCTGAAGAACTTCTTATCCCGCAGGGTAGACCTTAGTACGCCAGCCCACCACGCTTGAACATAAAACCCATTTTCTTGAACACCAGCATAACGGTCCGGCCGTCTGCCTTGAAGGTGATTGACGAGTTGAGTGGCCCGGATGTTGTGGAAATACAGCTGGCCTCGACATGATAGTTCTTGCCTTTTTCAAATGGCGGGAAGGTCTTGACGGGTCCCCGTGGTTTGATGACGCCATTGGTCAGTACCGTGAATTCTCCGAGATTTTTTGATCCTTCAACGAAGCGCACGGCAACCCCCTGACAGGGCGTCGGTTCGTCCATCATGATCATGAGCTGGTTGAGCTGCACAGAGGCCGAAAACGCTGTCGACACGCTCGCCATTCCCAGAAGCGCGAGCAGGTGCCCGATTTTTGAGTTGTGCATGGTTCACATTTTGCTGCGTGTTCCATACAGACTTCTGACACGACACTTCATGACCGGCCAACACTCTGTTCTGCCGGGCGGAGATGCGGGGGTTTTCTGTCACAGCCATTGACAGGACCATCCCGATATCTGGCGGGTGTTGAGCCAGTTGATGTTCTTGTGAGCACGTGGCCATGAGCCTGATAGAGCCGACCGCAGCAACAACATCGAAAACCCCGTAAGAAGCGGGGTTTTCGGAGTATGGCCTACGTAAAAAGTCACATCTCAGATCACAATTCTGGATCAGGAGGGGAGAGCTTCCGGAAGAGCACTCGGCAGATCCCCATTCCAACGCAAAGGTGCCGCGTGCAATTGCCGGCGTGTACGTTCTGCATCCCAGGCGTGAAATATCAGTATGTCCTCACCAGCAAGTTGAGTCACGCTGGCGTGGCCGGGGCCTGTGAGGTGCCCAGCAGTCCGCAGCACGTTGGCTCCTGGTACCGGCTCGGTCCAGGGTCCCAGCGGATGGTCGGCTACAGCGTGACCTACGCCGTAGGTTTCGTTGGTCCAGGCGCCCCCGGAATACAGCAGGTGGTATCTCCCGTGCCGGTGCAGCACGAATGGGCCCTCCAGCGTGTGCCAGTCATAGACCGCGCCATACATGCTCCGGGCCCGCTGGTACACTTGCCAGTCACCGCTGGCCCGCAGGATCGTCTGCGTCTCGCCCAACCGGGTCATGTCGTGCAGCGGTGCAGCCGACAGCAGGGTACCGGGGCGGTCGCCGGTCAGGTCATCACGGGCATAGAACAGCCACCAGGACCCGTCTGGAGCCTGGAAGGGATGTGGGTCGATGGCAAACGGTTCGTCCGGGGTCAGGTTCAGCCCCTGATCCACGAAGGGCCCCAGGGGATGGGTGGCGGTCGCCACCCGCAGGTGATGCCCTGCGTCCCCGTGGCCGACCGAGTAGTACAGATACAGTGTGTCGCCAGCCCGCGCGACTTCGGGGGCCCAGTAATCCTGGCGCTCTGCGCTGAGGGGCTCGAGCACACCGCCATGCGATGTCCAGTTCTGGAGGTCAGGTGAGGACAGGACCTCGAAGGCCCGCACCCCTTCCTGGCCGTGCAGACCGGTGCCGTAGGCGTAATACGTACCGTCCAGCTCAAGCACGAAGGGGTCTGCAAAGTCGCCGGAATACAGGGGATGCTGAGGCAGAGAACCGCGCGTAGTGGGACCGCTCATTGAAGAACCCTTTTACAGACCACGGACAGCTGCCTGTCAGAAACGTCCAGCCCACTTGTCATGGCGTAGGTGCCCGCTGCGGTGCCAGGGAGGGAGCAGCAACTTTGACCTTGCCACCCGCGAAAGTAACGGGGGACAGATGCAGGCTGCGGTAACCGACCGCGTCCCCAATGCGTGCCTCGTCCCAGGCGTGGTACGCGAGCCAGGTGCGTCCGGCGCCGTCCTGAACCACAGTCTGGTGCCCTGGACCTGCGACCTTACCCTTGCTCACCAGGATGGGATTTTCCGGCGCCTTGCGGTAGGGGCCGGTGATGCGCCTGGCCGTGGCGTAACCGACCGAATAGAGGGTGCTGTCAAACGGCCCGGCCGAGTACAGCAGGTAGTACACGCCCCCGGCGCGGTGCAGGGAGGGTGCCTCAATGACGTTGCCTTCCCACAGCTCGAAATTCTGGATCAGCGCAGTGGCCTTTCCGGTCAGGCGCAGGCCGTCGCTGCTCAGGGGCTGGATGTAGATGTTGGTTGCCTGATTGCAGCAGTTGCCGTCATTTTTCCAGAGCAGGTAGCGTTTGCCGTCGGTGTCCAGGAAGGGACTGGCATCGATGCTGCCACCCTCGGCAAGCTGGCAGATCAGCGGCTTGCTCGACGGGTCCCGGAAGGGACCGGCCGGCGACGTCGAGCTGGCCGCCCCGATGCACTGGCGCCCACTTTCGGCGTGCTGCGCGGTGTAGTACAGCACGAACTTGTTGGCGACCTGCGCGACTTCCGGCGCCCAGGTGCGGCCGCCCTCAGCCCAGCTGGGCAGGACCGGCATGGCGTCCCCGGTCCGTTCCCACTGCAGCAGGTTGCGGCTGGTCGCATGCGGCACATTGGCGTTGGCCGTGTTGGTGGCGTAGGCGTGATAGGTCTTGCCCACGCGAAGAATGTGTGGATCAGGGAAGTTCTCGTCAATCACGGGATTGCGGAAGGTGGCGGTCTGTGGGGCCGGGGCCGCTGCCGTTCGGGCGGCCGGAGCCGGCCCGGCACCGCCGGCCAGGGTCGCCGACTCGGAAAGCAGTGTGCTGAGCGTCAGGGTCAGCGCCAGGCGGGGAACAGACGGAAACTGGGCCATAGTTACTCCTTGAGGCCGGTGGTGGACAGGCCGGCTTCCAGATACCGCTGGGCGATCAGATAGGCAATCAGTACCGGGACAGCCGCGAGTGTGGTGGCCGCCATGAGCTTGCCGTACTCGGTGACGTAACGCTGCGAGAAAGTGGTGATCCCGACCGGCAGCGTCATCTTGTCGACTTCGGTGACCGTAAACAGCGGCCACAGGAAGTTGTTCCACGACCCCATGAAGGAAAAAACCGCCAGCGTGATCAGGGCCGGCACACTCAGCGGCAGAATGATGCGCCACAGAATCTGGAAGCTGTTGGCGCCATCCAGACGGGCCGCTTCTTCCAGTTCACGGGGAATGGCGATAAAGAACTGACGCAACAGAAAGACACCAAAGACTCCGGCAATTCCAGGCCAGATCAACGCGTGATAACTGTTGATCCAGTTGAAGTTCAGCATCATGATGTAGTGCGGAATCAGGGTCACAATCCCGGGAATCATCAGGCTTGACAGGATGAACCAGAACCAGGCGTTGCGCCCTGGGAAGTTCATGCGGGCCAGCGGATAGGCCGTCAAGGCGCACAGCAGGACATGGCCGATGGTGAAGGTAAAGGCCACGAACAGTGAATTCCAGGTCCAGCGCAGGATATTCCCGTCCGGTGAGGTCAGGACTTCCTTGTAGTTGTCCAGTGTGGGATTGCGGGGCCACCACTGGACTGGCGAGGCAATCGCATCGGCCTCGAACTTCAGTGAGGTACTGAGCATCCAATATAACGGAGCCAGGAACAGCACCGACAGGACACTCAGCAGCAGAAAACGGGGCAGTTCACGCGGCAGCCGGCGGCGCCGGTGCGTAGCAGGGGGAGAGGTCTGGACAGTCATTTCTGCTCCACGGCCTGCACGTCGCGCGCCATGATGCGGAACTGTGCAGCAGTCAGTACCAGCATGAACAGCCCGAACACGAAGCCCATGGCCGCGGCGCTGGAGTACTGCGAGTTGGTGAAGGCCTCTTCGGTGATGTACTGGGTCACGCTCTGGGTGCTGCGGCTGGGCCCGCCGTTGGTGATCACCAGTGACTGCCCGAACAGCTGGAACGAGGCCAGAGCGGTCGTGACCGTCACGAACAGAGTGATTGGCCCCAGCATGGGCCAGGTGATGTACCGGAACTGCTGCCCGGAGGTGGCGCCGTCCAGCGAAGCAGCCTCGTACAGGCTCTGAGATACGTTGCTTAGCGCTGCCAGATAGAGGGTCATGTTGAAGCCCACGGTCCACCAGACGGTCCCCACCACGATAGGAATCCAGGCCAGACCTTCGGTGGACAGCCAGGGAATGGGCCCGGCTCCGGTCATCAGTTCGCGCGCAGCATTGACCAGGCCGATCTGGTTGTCGAACATCCAGCGCCACAGGATGCCCATCACCGAGACGGTCAGGATGCCCGGCATAAAAAAGACCGCCCTGAAAAAAGTCCGCCCAAAGATTGGGCGGTGCAGCAGGACAGCCAGCCCAAGAGAAGAGGCGACCAGCAGTGGCACCGTGACCACCGTAAAGAAAGCCGTATTGATCAGGGTGCGCCAGAAAAACTCGAACTGCGGAGTTCCTGGGGTAAACAGGTTGCGGAAATACTCTGAGCCCACAAAAGCCTGCGTCTCGGCCAGCAGGTCCCAGCGGTGCGTCGCAATATAAATGCCGTACCCGACCGGATAGACCGTGAACACGAAGAACAGCAGGGCGTGCGGCAGCAGATACAGGTACGGTTCCAGATTGACACGGGGGCGCGGCGCAGGTGCCTGCGTGGTCGTGGTCTTGCCTGGGGCTTGCGTGATGGTCATAGGTGAGGCACCTCGCGCGTTATGCCGAAAAAGCGGAAACAGAAGGAAAGAGAAGCGGCCCGGCGTTCAGACCACGCCGGGGCAGAGGTCGGAAGCTCGGGCCGCTTGCCCCTCCGGGCTGCGGTTACTTGAAGTTCTTGCGGGCCTGCTCGATTTGCTTGTTCGCTTCGCGGACTCCGTCGTTCAGAGCCTGCGCAACGGTCTTCTTGCCCAGGTAAGCTGCTTCCCAGGCCTGGTCGAAGGGTCCCATGACCTGACCGACCCAGGGGTAGCCACTGGTGGCATACACGCTGTCCAGGCGGTCAAAAATCCCGCTGATCGGCGCTTTGGCGAACTGTGCGTTCTTGGCTACGGCTGCCTGGGTGGGCAGGCTGCCGGTGCTGGTCCAGGTCAGGTTCTGCGCAGGCTGTGACAGCCAGGCCATAAACGCCAGGGCCGCGCGGCGCTTGTTGGCGTCATAGCCGGCGCGCTGCTTGGGCAGGGTGACGTGGCTGGAGCCGCCCCAGGCTGCGTCGCGGGCCGTACCGCCGATGCGAGGCATGAAGGTCACGCCGAAGTTCATCTTCTGCTGCTCGAAGCGGTCAAGGTACCACTGACCACTGGGGAAGAAGCACACCTTACCCTGGCTGAAGGCCGCAAGCTCGGCTTCCTCGGTGCTGTTGGGACGGGCAACGCGGTGCTTCTGGACCAGATCCACCAGGAACTGCACGGCGCTGACTGCCTGCGGCGAGTTGAAGGCGGCGTTCTGGTCCTTGTCGACCATAGCCCCGCCGTTTTGCAGGATCGCGGCGTAGGCGGCGCGCGCACCCACCCAGTTGTTGTAGAGGCTCACACCCCAGGTGTCGAGGTTCTTGGGGTCAAAGCCAGCTTCGGTAGAGTTCTTGCCGCTCTTGTCCACTGTGCACTTCTGTGCGGCAGCCAGGAACTCGGCGCGGTTGCGCGGAGGCTTGTTGGGGTCAAGCCCGACCTTCTTCATCAGGTCCTTGTTGTAAAACATCGCGTAAGCCACGCTGGAAATTGGCAGGCCATAGGACTGTCCCTTGTAGTCGGCCGTCTGGAACAGCGGACCGAAGAACCGGCTCTTGTCGATGCCGGCTGCCTTCATTTCGGCAGCGGTGAGTGGGGACACGGCACCGCGGGCGATAAAGGCGGTGATCTGGTCCTCGTTGATCACGACGACGTCAGGGGCACGGCCGGAGGCCACCAGCGAGGGCAGCTGCTGCCAGGTGGTGCCCCAGGGCTGGGCCTGGGCCCGCACCTGAATATTCGGGTTGGCATCGTTGAACTTCTTGACGAGCGACTCCATAACGGGCCGGTCAGGACCGGTGAAGCCGTGGAGATAGGTCAGCGTAACTTTGGGACCGGTGTAGGTCTGGGCGCCGGCCATGCCGAGGGTCAGAGAAGCCAGAAGTGCGGTAGATGCCAGTAGCGCTTTACGAGACATAGGGAACCTCCTGCGAAGAGCATTGATCACCCGGTCCATACAGCTGTCGGGGCAACTATAGATCGGAGGAAAGCGATGGACCTGCTGTGCTCATTGTTCGTTCAGGGACAGCCTACACCTGTATACGACAGCGGAATTCGGACCCTGGCTACAGTTTGATAATCAAATTCTCACATTATGGTCTTGATCCAGGCGTAGGAAACGCTGTGGTGTGGACAAGGATCGTTTTTGCTGTAAACATCTGAACAGATATTCATATAAACTTTGAACATGACGTCGCGTACAGCACCGGACAGTACGGAGTTGTCCTACATCGTAGAGGGCATGGACTGTGCGTCCTGCGTGCAGAAAGTGGAGCGCATGGTGGGGCGGTTGCCGGGCACTGCAGAAGTCAGAACCAGTTTTTCCCGCCAGAGTCTGCAACTGCAGCTCGACGAGTCGCAGACACCACGCGACCTGCTGGAAACCAACCTGCGCGCGCTGGGGTACCGGCCTTCGGTGCTGACGCCGGCTGAGGATGCGCAGCTGGCAACAGACAGCGATCAGGGCCAACATGCTCATGCCCTCGAACAGGGTGCGGGCCAGCAGGCCGCAGGGGCCGGACCAGCGTGGTACGCCACCGGGCAGGGACGCGTTGTGGTTACCGCAGGAACTCTATTGCTTCTGGCCTGGGCGGGAAGTTTTGTGGCGCCCGCATGGAGCGTACCCGGGTATATCGCAGCGACCCTGCTGGGTACCTGGCCGCTGCTGCGCCGGGCTGTCGCCAGCGCACGCCTGGGCGAGCCTTTCAGCATCTATACGCTGGTCAGCCTCGCAGCGCTGGGCGCTATCGGCATTGGTGAGGCAGCCGAGGGGGCTGTGGTTGTGTTTCTGTTCGCGGTAGGCGAACTGCTGGAGGGCCTGGCCGCCGGACGTGCGCGTGCCGGTATTCGCTCACTGGCGGCGCTGGCCCCCCGGACGGCTCAGCTGGTCACTGCAGAAGGCTTGCGTGAGGTCCCGGCAGAAAGGCTCCGCCCCGGTCAGACGGTTCAGGTCAATCCAGGAGCGCGGGTTCCGGCCGACGGCACCATCCTGAGTGGCCGTTCGAGCCTGGATGACAGCCCGGTGACGGGCGAAAGTGTGCCTGTCGATAAAGAAGCAGGCGACCACGTCTATGCCGGCAGCATCAATACCAACGGCACGCTGACCGTGCGGGTGGACCGCGAGGCTGCCGACAATACCATCGCCCGGATCATCCACATGGTGCAGGAGGCCGAAGGCAGCCGGTCCCCTACAGCGCGGTTCATTGACCGGTTCAGCCGCGTCTATACGCCGGGTGTGGTTCTGGTCTCGGCTCTGGTCGCTGTTGTCCCACCGCTGCTGGGACAGGCCTGGGAGCCGTGGCTGTACCGCGGCATCAGCCTGCTGCTCATCGGCTGCCCCTGCGCGCTGGTGCTCAGCGTGCCTGCGGCCATCACCAGCGGTATCAGTGCCGGCGCCCGCCGGGGCCTGCTGATCAAGGGCGGCGCGGCGCTCGAGGCCATTGGTCAGGTCAGAACCATCGCCTTCGACAAGACCGGCACGCTGACGGTGGGGCGGCCCAGGGTCACCGAAGTGCAGGGTCATGGACTCAGTGAACTGGAAGTGCTGCGTCTGGCGGCAGCGGTGGAGTCAGGCAGCAGCCATCCGCTGGCGCGGGCCATTGTGGAGGAAGCTGGTTCGCGGGGGCTGAGTCTGCCCGCCGCTGCCAACAGTCAGACCATGCCGGGCCTGGGTGTGGGCGCCACAGTGGAAGGCCGCCTGATCACGGTCGCGTCCCCACGCTTCGCGGCGCAACACGCTGAGCTTCCAGTGTCACTGGCGCAGGCTGTCGCGAGATACGAGACGCAGGGGCGCACAGCTGTCCTGATCCTGGACAATGCAGCACCCGTGGGGGTCATCGGTCTGCGTGACGAGCCACGCGCAGATGCCCGTCCGGCCATCGCCGCGCTGCGGCGGCTCGGGGTTCACCCGGTCATGCTGACTGGAGACAACGCCCGCGCTGCACAGGCTATTGCCGCAGACCTGGGGCTGGAGGTCCATGCTGCGCTGCTGCCAGCAGACAAGCTGCGGCTGATTGGTGAACTGCCGGGTCCGGTCGCCATGGTCGGCGACGGCATCAACGATGCTCCTGCCCTGGCGCGCGCTGATGTGGGCATTGCCATGAGTGGCGGCACCGACGTGGCCCTGGAAACAGCCGGCGCCGCGCTGCTGCATGACCGGGTGGGCGGTGTGGCTGATCTGGTCAGCCTGTCCAGGGCCACCCTGCACAACATCCGGCAGAATATTGCTTTTGCATTGGGGCTCAAGGCTATTTTTCTGGTGACCACCCTGCTGGGCTTTACCAGCCTGTGGATGGCTGTCCTGGCAGATACCGGGGCCACTGCGCTGGTGACTGCCAATGCGCTGCGACTGCTGCGCTGGAAAGGCGGGAGCAAGTGAGCGCGCCCCTGTCTGTGGCTCTGCAGGACGATGGCGCCTGTGAGATGACCTGCGTGCACCCCCAGGCGGTGCAGGCGGCGCGCGAAGCCCTGCCGGAGACCAGCTGTGTCGAGCGGGCCAGCGAGTTTCTGAAACTGGTCGGTGATCCCACCCGGCTGCGGATTCTGAGTGCCCTGAATGCCCAGGAGCTGTGCGTCTGCGATCTGGCGGCTGCCGTGGGCAGCAGCGAAAGTGCGGTCAGCCATCAGTTGAGGCTGCTGCGTGCCGGGCGTGTCGTGGCGTTCCGCAAGGTGGGCCGCGTGGCGTATTACCGGCTGCTTGACGCGCATGTCACCACCCTGATCGACAATGCTCTGGCCCACGCCCGCGAGTAAATGTGGCCAAGGCTGGTGGTGGGGGGCCGGATCGGGATACACTGGGGGGCTGAGAAGCTTGCGCTTATGCGCGGCGAGGAGGGTCGTATGGCCGAGAAGGATATTGACAAGTTGCTTTCCATGACTGACAGCAAGTACCGCCTGTCGGTGGTGACGGCAAAACGTGCACTGCAGCTGCGCTCCGGCGCCCCCAGCGTCCTGCCGGTCGAACAGCGCGTACGCACGCGCAATCTGGTGACCCAGGCGATGCGTGAACTGGCCACCGGGAAACTCACGGTGGGCACCAGCCTGCTCGACGAGCAGCGCTTCCATCAGGATTACGTGCGTCAGCGTCAGGCGCAGATTCAGGCTCAGCTCAACGCCGAGCGCGAGCGCGAGCGCGACTGAAACATTCAGGAACAGGAGGGGCAGCCGAGTAGGTTGCCCTTCCTGCCTTTGTATGGCACTGGCTTTCCAGCCTCCGCCTGAGTGGCGCCGGGATGGAATCGAGACCGGTGAGCGAGGTGAGGTGCAACTGTGCACCCGCCTACACGACGTGGCGTGAGCGTTCACCGAAGCCACCCTGACTTTCGGTATTTATCTGGCCGGCAGGCGTCATGCTGGCAGGAAAGTGCGGCCAGACTTCAGCGTGCGGACAGTCTGTTCCGATGACTGCGCAGAGTCCAGCGAAACCTGCTGCAGAGCAAACGCCCCGACCTTCTGGGCCGGGGCGCGTGGCTGGTGTACGTAAAGCTTACTTCTCGACCAGGTAGGCGGTTTCGATCACATCAGGCGTGCCGGCCATACCCGGCTGAATACGCGTGAGACGGTCGAGCACATCCAGACCCTCAACGACCTTGCCGAAGACGGTGTGGCGGCCGTCCAGGTGCGGGGTTGCCACGAACGTGATGAAGAACTGCGAGCCGTTGGTGTTGGGGCCGCGGTTGGCCATGCTCAGCACGCCTTTGCCGGTGTGGCGCTGGTTGTTGGGCTCGTCCTCGAAGTCGTAGCCCGGGCCGCCGGCGCCAGTGCCGGTGGGATCACCGGTCTGGGCCATGAACCCTTCGAGCACGCGGTGAAACTTGATGCCGTCGTAGTAGTGGTGACGCAGCAGGTACGCGAACGAGTTCACGGTCATGGGAGCGTCGTCGGGAAACAGCTCCACCACGATGCGGCCCTTGCTGGTTTCCAGCACGGCGCGGTACTGCTTGCCGGGCTCGATGCCTGCGCCCAGCTCTGGAGCCTGCGAGAAGCGGGTCTGGCGCTCGGCACTCAGCTCGGGCGTGGGCGTGAAACCGTCACTGCTGTAAAGGTCGCTCATGGTCGGCATTCTACCCTCTGGGCCCGGATGCGTTTTCCGGTCGAGGGTGGAGATGATGTCAGGATGGCCTTCATCAGCCGCTGGAGCAGCTGTTTTGCCGCTTGCGGTATGGCGGCTGCCCCGCTCAGATCACCCATTCACCGCCGCGCATCAGCGGCTCACGGTCTCCGGTGGCCGTAACACCGTCAACGTCCGTTCCTGGCGTGCCGATCATCCAGTCCACGTGAATCAGGCTGTCGTTGCCACCTGCCGCGAGCAGCGCTTCAGGGTTCTCGCCATGCTGCACGTTGGTGGGGTAACAGCGTCCCAGGGCGATGTGCGAAGCAGCGTTCTCGTCAAACAGCGTATTCAGGAACAGTGTGCCGGTCTGGGCGACAGGCGCGGAGGCCTTGACCAGGGCCAGTTCGCCCAGGTGTGCGGCTCCCTCGTCGGTGTCAATCAGCTTGCGCAGCGTTTCTTCGCCCTGCTGCGCCGTGACTTCCACCGCCCGGCCCCCCTCGAAACGCACCCGTATGCCCTCGACCAGCTGCCCGCGGACGCTCAGAGGCTTGCTGGCCACGGCCCAGCCGTCCACCCGGTCGCGGTGCGGAGCCGTAAACACTTCATCGGTGGGCAGGTTGGGCACGCCACGAATGCCGTTGCGCGCGGTTTCGGCACCTCCCTGCCAGATGTGACCCTCGGCGAGTCCCACCGTGAGGTCGGTGCCCAGTTCCGACTTCAGGTGAACGGCGGCGTACTGTTTTTCCGTCAGCAGGGTTGTCAGGCGTTCCAGCTCGGTCAGATGTGTGTTCCAGGCCGCCACGGGGTCCGGCTGATCGGCGCGGGTGACCGTAAAAATGTCGTTCCACAGGCGCGCCACAGCTTCGTCCTGGCTCAGCTGCGGATAGACCCTGGAGGCCCAGGCGGGCGTGCTCATGGCAGCGACGCACCAGTTCACGGCGAATCCGCCGACAGCTTCAGACACGGCCTTCATGGCCTGGGCCTGCAGCTTGCTGCGCAGCGCTACCCGGTCGGGGTTGACGCCCGAAAGCAGGCTGGGATCGTCCCCGGCAATGCTCAGCCGAGCGTAGCCGTCTTCTACAGCCTTCTCGGCCTCCAGGGCCACCCACTCTGGCAGGAAGGCCACGGCCTCGTCCGATCCGTCCTCAAACAGGGCCAGCGACAGCATCTGGTCTACATAATTGACCTTCACGTGCAGGGCTCCGGCGCGGTAGGCGGCCCGGGCGACATGCTGCACGAGGGGAGCAGCTTCCAGCGGCGCGTTGACCAGCAGTTTCCCGCCTGTGGGAAGGTTCACTCCGGTATGGACCAGCAGTTCGGCGTAGCGCGCAAGCTTCGTCTCGAAGTCAGAAGTTGTCATTGGATTTACTTTACGCGCTGCCCTCCAGGGCAGTTTGCCTGTTTATGTCCGGTGTCACCTTCCGGAGACGCTCTGGGAGCAGAGATCCCTGTATGGCACAGCTGTTGCCAGGGCTGCGGCGTGGGCACTGGTCTGTTGCTTTCCGGCGGCCCTGGTCGTTCAGCGGCACTTCCTGGCCCTCAGATCACTCCAGGCAACGAGGCGACGACTGGGCCATCTCTGCCCACTGGCCTACCAGCCCTTGATCTGCCGCCCGGCCTCGAATGCGGCCACGCCGGCCGCGACCGCCAGGTTCAGGCTGCGGCCCCCGCCCGGTTGCGGCAGTTTGAGTTTGGGCAGCGCGTCACGCAGCCACGCGGGCAGTCCACGCGATTCCGGGCCGAACAGCAGGTAATCGCCCTGCTGGAAACCCGCCTGGGTGTACAGCTCCGTGGCGTGGGTGGAAAAGGCGAACACCCGCGCCCCGGCAGGCAGGCTGGCCTGAAAGGCAGTCCAGCTCGCGTGCTCGTGCAGGGTGACGCCTTCGAGATAATCCATAACTGCCCGGCGGAACTCGCGGTCATGCAGGCGGAAACCGAAGGGGCGGATCAGGTGCAGTTCGGCGCCCAGCACCGAGCAGGTGCGGGCCACGTTGCCGACGTTGCCGGCCTTCTCGGGCTCGAACAGCACCAGATGCATCAGGGGCGCCTGGGCAGTTTCCTGTTGCTCAGTCGGTGGCTGCTCAGTCACGGGTGCGCCCCAGCAGAACTGTTACGCGCGTTTGCACGTGGTCGGGCGCCAGGCCCTCGGACGTCTTGAAGCTCACGCCCACCTCCGTGGCCGGCAGGTCCAGCAACCCGGCCACGGTCTGGGCAATCTCCGCACGCAGCGGCCCCAGCTTGGGCCGGTCAAGCGTCACGACCAGCGCCACGTTGACCGGCGCGTACCCCCGCGCCCGGACCAGCATCAGCGCCCGGTCGAGGATGATGCGCGAGTCCATCTCCTTGTACTCGGCGGCTGTGTCGGGGAAATAGTGCCCGATGTCGCCCAGGGCCAGTCCCGAGAGCAGTGCGTCGGCCACCGCGTGCAGCACGGCGTCTCCGTCACTGTGGGCCACGGCACCTTGTTCGGCGTGTGGAATGGGCACACCGCCCAGGATCAGCGGAAGGCCGCGCGCCAGGCGGTGGGCGTCCTCGCCATACCCGATCCGGTAGGGCAGGGCAGAAGAAAGAGACTTGGACGTCATCTCAGGAAGTCTAGAGGCTGACCGCCCTGGAATGGGGAGCCGGGGTCTTACGCGGGGGCAGGCCGGTTGCGCCTGCTGGTTACGGCCGGTTCGAGGCGCCAGTACATCAGCGCTGCCAGGAAGGCCAGTCCAGCCACGCTCACCCAGAGCGGTCCAGCGCCGAAGCGGGCCAGGATCATCCCGCCAAGCAGCGGCGCCAGCAGGGTCGCCAGGCCGGCCATGCTGCCCACCAGCCCGATGTAGCTGCCGCGCTGTTCAGGCGGGCCCAGTTCCGCAATGATGCTTTTGCTGATGCTGTAGGCCACGACCTCCCCCACAGACCAGACGAAGATGGCGGCCAGGTGCACCGCGAACGTCTGAGCAAAGGCATGAATCAGGAACCCGGCCCCCAGCAGCAGCGCGCCAGCTGCCTGCCAGCGCGGGTGGTTGCTCAGCGAGATCGCGTGCCCCAGCGGCAGGCCCAGCAGCACAACAATGAGGCCGTTTAAAGACAGTGCCTGCCCGTACTGAACGGCACTGAAGCCCTGCTGCGCGAACACCAGCGCCAGCAGCTTGTAGCTCTGGTAGGTCATCCCGAACAGCAGCGAAGCTAAACAGAAACTCCACAGCAGCGGATCGCGCGGCAGCAGGGTCGTCTTGCGGTCCTTATTTCGGGCGGGCCGCCTTGTCCTACGGTGGGCCAGCCCCAGCAGCAGGGCGTACACGGCCATGGTGGCTGCGTCCAGGTAGAACAACAGCCGGAACGACATGCCCGACAGCCAGCCGCCCAGGGCCGGGGCAACCGACGCCCCGACGTTGATCGCCCAGTACAGCAGGTTATAGGCGCGCGTGCGCTGGGCGCCGGTTGTGAGCTCAGCCACCGCACTGCTGGCAGCAGGCTTGTACAGCGCCGTGAACAGCGAGAACAGCAGCGTTCCCAGCAGGACACCCGGAAAGCTGGTGGCTGTCGAGAGGCCGAGCAGCATCACCGCGCCGCCGCTCAGGGCCAGAATCATGGTCGCGCCGGTGCCCAGCCGGTCGCTGAGCGTGCCGCCCAGACCCTCCGCCACAAAGCGGCCTACGCCCAGCACGCTGAGGACCAGGCTGACCTGAACGGTGCTCATGCCCAGGCTCGACACGAGATAGAAACCCAGCAACGGCACCACGAACTCGCCCAGGCGGTTGATCAGCGTCCCCACCCACAGCACCCAGAACTGTGACGGATAAGCCCGGTAGACGGCGTTCAGGTGGGATAGGGGCAGATGCACGGCGCTGAGTGTAGGGAACAGACAAGGATTATGTGCGGCTCAGGCTGGGGTGACTTCCTCTATCCCGGCCGCGCCGCGCGTGGCGTCGCGCAGCGCCTGCGTAAAAGCCTGCACGTCCTCAGGGAACAACTCCACCGGCAGCGTGACGCCCTGGGCGGTGTACTGCTCTTCGCCCCGTGCCGTGTCGAACAGGCCCAGCTGGTGGTACAGCGTGCTGAGGTGCTCGAAGCCCACACTGACCTGCAGCGCCTGCCGGGGCCGCACCTCGAATCTGACAGCGGTGCGCAGGCACTCGGCCGCGCCGCCCCCGTAAGCGCGCACCAGTCCACCGGTGCCCAGCTTCACGCCGCCGTAAAAGCGCACGACGACGACCATCACATGGTCCACGCCCTGGCCCTCGATGGCTTTCAGGATCGGTGCGCCTGCCGTGCCTCCGGGCTCGCCGTCGTCGTTGAAGCGGTAGGCCGCGCCGATCCGGTAGGCCCAGCAGTGATGGGTCGCGTCCGGGTAGCGTGCCCGCAGCGCGCCGAGCTGAGCCAGAGCCTGCTCGGGGGTGTCGGCACGCTCCGCGAAGGTCAGGAATTCGCTGTTCTCGATCACCGCGTCGTGGCGGTGTGAACCGGCCAGGGTCGTAAAGGGGCGGGGCAGCTCACTCACGCCTGTGTCCTTCCGGGCGTGCGCTCATAGCAGCCCACGCTCTTTGAGCAGCCGCCGGGCGTGCCACAGGGTCAGGCTGCTGGGGCCATCCTGGATCTCGCCGGCGTCGAGCATGCGGTAGGCCTCGGCCAGCGGCACGACGCGCCGCTCGATGGTCTCGGTTTCCTCGTGGGCCATCGTGCCCAGCGTCACCCCCAGCGCCAGCAGCGGGTAGAAGGTCACGCCACTGATGCTGGGCTGCGGGTAGAAGCCCGGCAGGGCGTGCCATTCACGCGCCGTGCCGCCTACCTCTTCCTTCAGTTCCCGGGCAGCGGCCGTCAGCAGGTCCTCTCCGCGCTCCACGCCGCCCGCCACGACTTCCATGATGCTGGCCCGCAGAGGATAACGGTACTGGCGGATCAGCACGGCCTCGCCCGAATCGGTCACGGGCAGCACAAACACCGCCCGTGGGCCGCGCGGCCGGTACTGGTAGACCGTCTCTGTGCCGCCCGAGACCTCGACACGGTCTTCGAGCACCACCCGGAACCCGTCCACCAGCACGCGTGAGGACAGGGTCTTCCAGGGCTGCTCACGGTCCTCGGTCAGGGTGGCCCAGTTGGGGTGGGTGTTCATGGCCTGCAGGCTAGCGCGGAGCGTGTGGAAGCTGATGGGGTGCGGGCTTATCTGCCGCCAAGCGCCGCGGCATTCAGGGCGGCCCTGACCGCACCGGTGGCTGCTGCCGTCACCACCAGGGCGTCTGGCCTGACCTGAAGGCCAGTAAGCTCCAGGGCTCCAACCTTGCCTGACAGGGTCACCCCGGGAGCGGGTGAGTAGGGGAGGCGGCCCTGCATGTGGGCCTGCGCCTGAGCCAGCTTCGGCGCCAGGTCAAAGCGCGCCATGCGGCTCACGAAAGCCTGCGCGCGCGCGTCGGCCAGCCAGCCGATCACCCGGCTGGTCAGGCCCTCGCGGCGGGTCCGCACCGTCACGCTGCGCAGGGTGACCACCCGGCCACCCGGCTCCAGGACAGGCGTGCCGGTCACGTCAACGGTCGCCGGCACCCGCAGACCCAGCGGTCCATCCACCCGGACGTTTACGGTGACGCCCAGCGCGCTGCCAGCAGGCCGGACGCTCACTCCCGTGATCCGCAGGGTCGGTGAGGTCGGTACCGGCAGGGCAAAGGTCTGCGTGGCAGCGTACTTCGTGGCGGCTGCCGACAGCTCCGGGTAGGGAAGGCGCACCGGCACGCTCAGGTCCACGCGGTCAGGCAGGGCCACGGCGACATTCAGGGGGGGCAGCGGGCGGGGAGGAATGGCAGGTGCGCGGCCCAGGCCGGCCTTCAGGTCAAACGCTGCGCCCAGGGTGAGCTTCAGGGCGTCCGGAGTGAAGCGGAACGGGGTCACGCTCAGGGTGCGCGGCTGCACCAGCGCGTAGGCGCTTTCCGGGGTGGGCAGCGTCCAGGGCTGCTGAGCGCGCGCCCAGAGCGTTCCGGCCCGGCCCTTCAGCCCCGCTCCTTCACGCACGGCACGCTCTACTTCGGCTGTAACTCTGTCCAGCTGGGCGCGAACCTGGGTATCGACCAGTGACTGCACGCTGACCCGCACGCCACCCCCCAGGTCCACGCTGAGCGGGTCGGTCCAGGCGTAGTCTCCGCTGACCTTCACGCCCGCCTCCCAGTCCGGCTGCACGAACGGCGTGACTGTCAGGCTGACGGTGGCCTCACCACCAAAGTCCCGTGCCAGGACCGACCCGGCGCCTCCGGGTTCGGCACGGAAGGCGGCGCGGATAGGCACGCGGATCAGCAGAGACTGGCCGTCTGCCGAAGGGCTCACGCTCACGTGCCCGGTGCGTGTCACGGTGCCGCGCAGCGCCACACTGACCAGCCCGCCCAGAAAGGACCGGGTCTCGTCCACCCGGGCAAACTCGGCCGGCACCCGGGCGTTGGCGGCCTGCTGCACACCGCTGAGCGGCACACTGACCGGGACGTTCAGCGTGGAGACAGCCTCGGCCGGAGCGGACATGATCCCAGTCAACAACGCAGGCATGAGAAGGCGGCGCATACCGTTCCAGGCTAGGGCAGGGGCATGAGCCGCGCGTCCCTAGAATGGTGGACGTGAGGGCGCACAGATGACCATGCGGCCTGGCCGGGTGCATGCCCTGCACGGTTTTATCGGGAGTGGCAAAAGCACCCTGGCGCGGCAGCTGGAGCGCGAGCTGCCTGCCCTGCGGTTTTCCCCGGACGAATGGACCCACGCCCTGCTGGGTGCCGATCCCCCGGAGGACCTGTACCGTCCGGCGCTGGCGGCGCTGCTCCGGCTGTTCCAGGCGCAGTGGGTGCAGGCAGCCTGCCTGGGCACCGATGTGGTGCTCGACTATGGGTTCTGGTCGCGCCGCGAACGGGATGAGCTGCGCGCGCTGTGTGCTCAGCATGGACTGGACCTGCGACTGTACCGGCTGCAGGCCTCCGATGAGGTGCTGTGGAGCCGGGTCGAGGCACGCAACGCCCGGGTCTCCGCCGGACAGGAAAGCGGCAGTGTCTGGATCAACCCCTGGGACTTCCAGCAGTTCCGTCAGCACTTTCAGCCGCTGGACCCGGACGAGCCTTGCGCCGTGCCGGGAAGCCGTTAGGGTAGGCGTATGTGGGCCCAACACGAGCTGACCCTGCGTCCTGTACGGCGCGGGTTTCACCTGATCACGCGGGAGGTCGTGCAGGCTGTGCCGGAGCTGGCCCAGGTCCGCGCTGGACTGCTGCATGTCTTTATGCGGCACACGAGTGCCAGCCTGACCATCAACGAGAACGCCTCGCCGGAGGTGCGCCGCGACTTCGAGCGGTACTTCAATCACGCCGTGCCGCAGGACTGGCAGGAATGGGAACACACGCTGGAAGGCCCGGACGATATGCCCGCGCACATCAAAGCCAGCCTGCTGGGGCCCAGCCTGACGGTGCCTGTTCAGGGCGGCCGCCTGGCGCTGGGCACCTGGCAGGGCCTGTACCTCTGCGAGCACCGTGACCAGGGCGGGTCACGCCGACTGCTGCTGACCCTGCACGGGGAAAAGGCCTGAGCGGGGTCGTGTGGGTCTATAAGGGCCACGACAGCCGGTTTCCTTCAGGTGTGTTCTCCCGCCGTGAACAGGCTTTAACCTGGATTCGTGCCCACGGGTTGAGCGGCACGTTGACGGCGTAGGTCCCGGATCAGGGCGTGTATGACCGGGCCACCGGACGCGGGCTGTGCCGTCCCAAGGGCGAGCACCACTGTAGACCGGCCTTCATAGGGAGCTTTTCCAGTGCCGGCCAGGACCATGAGCATGTTATGGACGGATTTCCCGGACACCGGGATACAGAAGAGGCAGACAGGGCCGGACAATGAAGGGTCGAGTCGTTTACACTGAGGTACGGTGCTGCGCGCCGTGCTTTTTTTTGCCCTCCAGGGCACCGGAAAGTAAGTCTGAGCGCGTGGCTGGAGGCTGAAATGCCCGGAATTGCAATTGTTGGGGCCCAGTGGGGCGATGAAGGCAAAGGGAAGATCACGGACTTCCTGGCTCCTGAAGCAGAGTTCGTGGTGCGCTACCAGGGTGGCGCGAATGCGGGTCATACCGTCACTGCCAAGGGTCAGACGTTCAAGCTGAACCTGCTGCCCAGTGGCGTGCTGCACGAAGGCACCGTGTCGGTGCTGGGTGACGGCATGGTCATCGACGCGGACAAGTTCATGGAGGAGCGCCGCAACCTGATCGCCGGCGGTCTGAATCCCGAACTGCGGATCTCGGACCGTGCTCACCTTGTGCTGCCGCACCACAAGTATGTGGACGGCCGCAAGGACTTCGTGGGCACCACCGGACGCGGCATCGGCCCGGCGTACGCCGACCGCGCCCGTCGCGTGGGCGTGCGCTTCGGTGACCTCTCCGACGACACGGTGCTGCGCGAGCGCCTCGAGCGTCTGCTGGAGGCCAAGCCCAACAGCACCCGAGACGCAGGCTGGACCAGCGTGGACGTCGCCATGGAGTCCCTGGCGCCCATCCGTGAGGCGCTGCTGCCCTTTGTGCAGGACACCGGGTCTCAGCTGCGCGCCGCCATCACTGAGGGCCGCAACGTGCTGTTCGAGGGTGCCCAGGCCACCCTGCTCGACCTGAACTACGGCACCTATCCCTTCGTGACCAGCAGCCATCCCACGGTGGGCGGCATCCTGGTCGGTGCGGGCGTAAACCACAAGGCCATTCACAAGGTCTACGGCGTGGCCAAGGCCTTCAACACCCGCGTCGGGCACGGGCCTTTCGTGACCGAGGTGCTGGGTGACGCGGAAATTCTGCGTCTGCGCGGCGACGGCTCCAAGCCCTGGGACGAGTTCGGCACCACCACCGGCCGTGCCCGCCGGGTCGGCTGGCTGGACCTGCACCTGCTGAAATACGCCGTGGAGGTCAATGGTCTCGACGGACTGGTCATCAACAAGATGGACATTCTGAGTGGCATGGACAGCATTCCTGTGTGTGTAAGCTATGACGCCGCCGGAGAGCCGGTGTACAAGCACATGAAAGGCTGGGCCACCACCGACGGCGCTGACAGCCGCGCCTCGCTGCCGCGTGAGGCCCAGGCGTACCTGGACCTGATCGAGGAGACTGTGGGCTGCCCGGTTGTGATTTTCAGTGCCGGACCTGCCCGTGAGCAGACCTACGGCTCGGTCAGCTGGACCTGAGCCAGGCGCATCGTTGCAGAGCCCAAAAGGGGGTGGAGACAGGGGCGCCTGTCTCCACCCCCACTCTTGCGCCGCCCCGTTTCCTCGATACTGATGTCCGAAAGGAAGGTCCCGCTTTGACCGAATTTGACACCGAACACCACCACATACAGCAGGAGAAGCAGGAGCTGCCCGGCCTGAGTGAGCTGACCACGCAGTGGCTGAGCGCCGTGGGCGAGGACCCGCAGCGCGAGGGCCTGCTCAAGACGCCACACCGGGTGGCCAAGGCCTGGAACTTCCTGACCGACGGCTACCGGCTGACGCTGGACGACGCTGTGGGCGACGCCGTGTTCGCCGCCGAGGGCAGCGAGATGGTCATCGTCAAGGACATCGAGTTCTACTCCATGTGCGAGCACCATATGCTGCCGTTTTTTGGCCGCGCCCACGTGGCCTACATCCCTGATGGCAAGATCCTGGGCCTCAGCAAGTTCGCGCGTATCGTGGACCTGTACTCGCGCCGGTTGCAGGTGCAGGAGCGCATCACCACCCAGGTGGCCGACGCCGTACAGGACCTGCTGCAACCCAAAGGCGTGGCCGTCCTGATGGAAGGCGTCCACCTGTGCATGGCCATGCGCGGCGTGCAGAAGCAGAATTCCTCGACCACCACCAGCGCCATGCGGGGCCTGTTCCGCAGCGACCCGCGCACCCGCGCCGAGTTCATGAGCGCAGTTCAGGGCACCCTGCGTGGCCGTTGATAGGCATTCGGGCCGAATCCTGTGGGTTTCAGGATTCGGCCCGGCTGAAGAAAAGGCTTTCGCTGCGTTTCGTGTTCAGGCCTGAAGGGCACTGCTCTGAACACTCCACAGAACGCGTTCTGGCGTTTCAGGCCTTCCCTGAATCCAGCAAAGCTCAGGCGCCGGGCAGGGTCAGGCGCAGGGCTGCGGCGTGTAGCATGCGTACGCCGGTTTCCAGGCTGCGCTCGTCGATGGTGAAGCGCGGGTGGTGGTGCGGCCAGTGGCTGTCGGCCTCTTCGCTGCCGGCGCCGACGTTGAAGTAGGCTCCAGGTGCTTTTTCCAGGTAGGCGCTGAAGTCCTCGCCGCCCATGGTGGGTTTGGCGTCCTGATAGTGCTCGGGGCCCACCGTTTCCAGGGCGATCTCGCGCAGCTGCTCGGCCACCCAGTCGGTATTGATCAGCGGGCGGTAGCCGAACTGGTAGCGCAGGTCGTAGGTCGCGCCGTGCGCCTCACAGATCCCCTTGACCACCCGCTCAATCAGCTGCGGGGCCTTCTGGCGCAGCGCCGGGTCAAAGGTGCGCACCGTGCCCATCATTTCGGCCGTGTCGGGAATGACGTTGTGGGTGGTGCCGCTGTGGAACGAGGTGATGCTGATGACCAGGGCGTCCTGGGCTGCCACCTGCCGGCTGACCACGTGCTGCAGGTTTGCCACCACCTGAGCGCCCACGGCGATGGGATCTACGGTTTCTTCCGGGTGAGCGCCGTGGCCTCCGCGGCCCTGGATGGTCAGCTCGATCATGTCGGGCGCCGCCATGAAGGCTCCGGGTTTGACCGCGACCACCCCGGCAGGCAGCTGGCTGTTCAGGTGCAGGCCGGTCACGACATCCACGCCGTTCATCAGCTCGGTCTGCATGACCAGTTCCTCAGCGCCGCCCGGTCCGACTTCCTCGGCGTGCTGGAAGATCATGCGGATTTCGCCCGGCACTTCTTCCGGGTGCGCTGAGAGCAGCCGCGCGACGCCCAGCAGGATGGCGGTGTGGCCGTCGTGACCACAGGCATGCATGACGCCGGGAGTCTGCGAGGCGAACTCAAACTGGTTTTCCTCGTGAATAGGCAAGGCGTCAATGTCGGCCCGCAGCAGCAGGGTGCGCCCCGGCTGTCCGCCGCGCAGCACGGCCAGCACGCTGGTTTCGGTAGGACGGGTCACGGTCAGCCCCGGCATGCTGTTCAGTTCAGCCTCGATAAACGCGGCCGTCTTGTGCTCCTGAAAGCCCACTTCAGGGTTCATGTGCAGGTGACGGCGCCACTTGAGCAGCTGTTCGGTGAGTTCCGAAACACGGTCCTGGGTTGTGGTCATGCCTCAGGGTAGCGCGCGGCGGCAGACTGTGAATGCCCCTGAACCTGCCCTCAGCAACCACGCCCGCTGATGTCTCGTAATAAGCAGCATGAAGACCCCTCGTTTTGGCAAAGGCAGCAGCAAGTTCAGCAAGTTCATGGTGCTGGCCCCCGTGGCCCTGGAAGTCCTGAGCCTGATCCGCCAGCAGCAGCGCAAGACCGGCAAGTACGTCAAGGCCCGCAAGCGCGATAAGGCACTGGACTTCCTGCTGGGGCAGGCCCAGCGCAAGCTGGGGGGCAAACCCAGCCGGCGCCGCTGGTTCTGAGCGCACCTGTCTGGCTGCCCGGGACTGACCTGCGTCCAGTTCAGCCCCAGGCTGTCTAGCAGCGCCCGGAGCCATGTTGAACAAGCCTTAGGGTTTAGCTCACAGCATACTGAAAACGGCTTAATTGCCCCAGACATTTAATCCATCTATGGCCATCACAGCCGGCCCATACTTGTGACCCAGAAACAGGGAAGGGAGACGTCCACCTTCTAAAAAACGGACGTACGAGCGGGGCGGAAGCAGGCCCCTGGACTGGTTCGAGGCCAGTCACCCGCACCTCAGGAAGGGAGGAAGTCCGCAAAGACTTCCTCCGCTTTTTTGTTGTGGCTTGAGGCAGGCGTGGTGACCTCTGGCGCGGCCTGATTTCACGGCCACCCTGGGTTTCAGCTTGCGTCAGTTCTGATCAGGGGCCTGTGCTCCGCTGTCCGCTTCGGATGATGTCGTTTCGTGAATGGCTCCGGGACCCTCTTCGGCAAGCTGCTGAATGATCGGCGTGACGTCCTCTGCCCACAGCAGCAGTTCGGCGCGCTCGTCGTGGGTCTGGAGGGGGCGCGCATTGACTTTGACGATCCGTCGGCCCTGACCGGGAAGGTCCATGTGCAGCATGAAATCGCTCAGTTCGCCGCTGCCCAGCGTCAGGTCGCGCAACAGGCCCGTCAGCTCTGGATTGTCGAACTGCCCGCTGCCCAGGTCAAAGAGCCTCACGCCCTTTGCGTCGGCAACCTGAAGCTGCAGCAGCTCCAGCAGGGCCTTGTTGTGCGACAGCACCCGCAGGTTATGGTCGAGCACCACGACCGGGTCACTCATGGTATTCAGCACAGCTTCGTTTTGGTCCTGAGCGTCGCGCAGCTGGTGGTGCAGCTGCTTGACGGTGTCGATATTGGTAAAGACCACCACGGCGCCGTCGATGGTGTTATCGAAGGTCCGGTAGGGCGAAATGCGCATCAGGAACCAGCGGCCGTCCTTGGTCTGGACCTCTGTTTCATAGGGAATCAGAGTCTGGATCACGCGCTGAATGTCCTCGGCCAGGATGTCGTAGCGCAGGTTCGAGGCGATATCGGTGATCGGTCGCCCCAGATCCACCGACATCAGACTGACCACTTCGGTAATGCGCGGCGTAAACCGCTTGACCCGCAGGTTGTTGTCCAGGAACACGGTGGCAATGCCCACCGAGTCCAGCAGGTTTTTCATATCGTCGTTGGCCTGCTGGAGATCCGTGATGATCACGTGATGTTCGGCGTTGATGGTGCTGAGCTCCTCGTTGAGCGACTGCAACTCCTCTTTGGAGGTCATCAGCTCCTCGATGCTGCTCTGGAGTTCCTCGTTGGTGGTCTGGAGTTCCTCATTGGTGCTTTTGCGTTCCTCAAGCGCCACTTCCGTCTCCTCGATGGTGGCCTGCAGGTATTCCTTGGTGCGCTGGAGTTCGCGCTCCAGCTGCGCCACCCGGCCGCTGGTGTCCGGCCCGGCACTGGCCAGGCTTTGCAGCGGCGCCTGCCCCCGGTCCAGAAAGACAATCAGAAACAGGTCCTGAGGCTGACCTGGGTAGCGCATGGGGGTCACTACCAGTTCCAGCTGGTGCGGCGTGCATTGAACGGTGAAATCAAGCACCGGCGAGCGGACCTCGCTGTCGGTGGCCACGGCTTCGCGCAGCGCGCCGATCAGTTCGTAGCGCAGCTCCGGGAAGGCCATATCCACCACATTGTTGTTGGGGACGCCGTTCGGCAGCTCCAGGTAGGCTCCGGTCCGGCCGCTGACATACACCACAGTGCCCTGGGCGTCCACGGCGACGGCTGGGGGCGTCCACTCGGCCAGCAGCACAGTCTGCACACTGCTGGACACGCTACTTTCCCGTGGGCGGGCAGGCTGGAAGCGCAGGTGATGCTCGCGGGACGTCCGCTGAGGCTCGATTGTCAACGGTGTCTGGCTCAGGTTGGCCAGCGCCAGTGTTCCTGCGGGCCGGAAGCCCTCACGCCGGTAGAGCTTCCAGCGGTTGTCCAGGGTGCCGAACATCTCCCGGCTGGTGCCCAGTGTCTCGGACGGTCCCAGGAACAACAGGCCGCCGGGTTTCAGGGCGAAGTGAAACAGCGGCAGCACTTCCTTTTGCAGCTCGGGGCTGAAATAGATCAGCATGTTGCGGCACGACACCAGGTCCAGGCGGGTAAACGGCGGGTCCCGGAAAACGTTGTGCCGCGCAAACACGATCATCTCGCGCAGTTCGCTCCTGACCTGATAGCCGCCGTCGCGCGCAATGAAAAACCGGTCCAGCCGCTCGGTGGACACGCCTGCCACAGCCTGTGTGGAGTACAGGCCCAGCCGGGCGGTGTCCACGGCCTCCTGATCAAGGTCGGTGGCAAAGATCTGTACCCCAACGTGCGAGAGGTCCTCGGTTTCCTCAAGCACCTCGCGCAGCAGCATGGCCAGCGAATAGGCTTCCTCTCCTGTGGAGCAGCCCGCCACCCAGATCCGGAAACTGCCCGACTCGGCGTGCTCCCGCATATAGGTCCGCAGATGGGCCGCTACCATCTCGAACGCCTGCGGATCGCGGAAAAAGCTGGTCACGTTGATCAGGAAGTCCCGGAACAGCGCCCGGACCTCTTCGGGATTGTCGCGCAGGACATGGGCGTACTGTTCGAGGTCCTGGATCTGCTGACTTTTCATGCGCCGGTCGATGCGGCGCACCAGCGTATTGAGCTTGTACTGGGAAAAGTCGTGCGACGTGCGGACCCGGACCTGATTGAGCACCTTCTGCAACGAGGCCGAAGCGCGCCCGTCACTGGCAAACGCCTCCGGGTAACGCAGGGTCTGGGTGCGGGTCACCTGGGCAAACAGCTCGGCCGCCAGTTCTTCGGCCGGCAGCACCTGATCGGCGGTGCCGGTGGCCACGGCGCTCTGCGGCATGCTGGCGTACTGCGCGGTCGCCGGATCCTGCACGTACACCAGCCCCAGGTTCTGCTTGATGGCCTGCACGCCACGGCTGCCGTCAATGCCCATGCCCGACAGCACCACAGCCACGGCCCGTTCGCCCTGATCGGCGGCGAGGCTGGCAAAGAACGTGTCGATAGGCAGGTGAGGCTGGGGGTCGGGGGTCAGTTGCAAGGCGCCGCGCAGCAGGGTCACCGTGTGGCCGGGCGGCGCGACATAGACGTGTTCGGCGGCGGCTTCCAGGCCGTCGGTGATTTCCACCACCGGCAGGGAGGTGCAGCGGGCCAGCAGTTCCGGCATCAGGCTGCCGCTCTGCGGATCCAGGTGCGGCACCACCACGAAGGCCATGCCGCTGCCCTGGGCAAGCGCCGTAAACAGGCGTTCGTAACTGTCCAGTGCGCCGGCCGAGCCGCCGATTCCGACAATGGCGGTCGGCGTTCTGAACCGGCTTTCAGCAGGTGCCTCAGGAAAGTCAGTGGCGGTGTGGGCGTCTTCGTTCATCAGGTGGGCTCCGGGGTACAGACCGCTCAGGATAGGACAGGCGACCTTCCATGACACTGACAGTCTGGCGGGAAGCCACAGCGCACTGCAGAGCAGTCTATGTCCAGGGAGCGCGGCTCTATGTGCATCAGGCAGGACTGTGAGGCCGGCATCAGGGGCAGACTGACCGGGCAGGCAGACAGGTGGGCCAGTCCCGGGCCCAGCCTCACCCGGCTAAAGGTCAGCACAATCGTGGTCTCCGTGTGTGTGACGGACGCAGGCTATAGTGGGTGTCATATCCGCACGCTGGCAGATCCGGTTGCTGGTCCCCTTTATCCAGGCACATGGTCATCTGGTACCCCGCTTCAACTGGAGCTGTGAAAGACACATGAGTGAGCAGGCCCCTTCACAACAGACAGCCCGCGAGCAGGCAGAGCAGGAATTGCGTGACTCCCCCCGCGAAGTGCCGGCGACCATCCAGGACCCGGCACTGCTGCTTCATGAATTGCAGGTGCACCAGATAGAACTTGAGCATCAGAACGAGGAACTGCGCCGCGCCCTGCAGGAGACAGAAGAAGCCCACCGCAAATACCAGGAGCTGTTTGATTTTGCGCCCATCGGCTATCTCACGGTTGACCGCATGGGTCTGGTGCAGGCGGTCAACGAGGCGGCCAGCAGCATGCTGGGAATGCAGCGCTCGCGCCTGACCGGACGGCAGTTCGGGGCCTACATCGCCGCTGAGTACCGGGGTCACTTCACCGCGTTGATGAAACGAATTTTCGAGTCGCTGGACAAACGGGTGACGGAAGTCCTGCTGCTGCGCTCGGACGGCACCACCTTCTGGGCGCAGCTGGAAGGCGCGGCCATCAGCAAAGAAGGGAAGCCGGGCGACTCGTGCCGGGTCGCGGTGATAGACATCCACGTGCAAAAGCAGGTGCAGCAGGAAATCATGCACCTCAACCAGACCCTGGAACAGCGGGTCGAGGAGCGCAGTGCCAAGGTCCGCGAGCTCAGCGAGGAGCTCGAGCGCTTTACCTATGACGTGGCGGTCGACCTGCAAGGGCCGCTGCGGCACATCGAGACTTTCGTGGACCGGCTCGGCAGGCACCAGGAGTACGACGAGGAAGCCCTGCGTTACATCGAGCACATCCGCAGCTCCGGCGAGCGCATGACGATCCTGACTACAGCGCTGCTGAGCTTTTCTCGGGCCAGCCGCATGCGTATGCGCTCGGCCCCGCTGCCCATGGACCAGGTCTTCAAGGACGTGCAGCGTAAGCTGCGGCCTCAGCTCAAGGACCGGAATGTCCGCCTGACGTCCGACCCCCTGCCGGTGGTGCAGGGCGACAGCGGCGCCATGCAGCTGGTGCTCAGGGAGCTGCTGGACAACGCCCTGAAATTCACCCGGGACCAGCCTGACCCGCGCATTCATGTGTATGCCCAGGACCTGCCGCGCGAACACGTGCTGGCCGTCAGCGACAACGGCGTGGGCTTCAACATGCGCTACCGCGACCGCTTGTTCAACGTCTTCCAGCGCCTGCACAACGAGCGTGACTTCGAGGGCGCCGGTGTGGGGCTGGTGACCGTGCGCCGGGTGGTCTCGCGCCAGGGTGGCCGGGTATGGGCCGAGGGCCATGTGGGGGAAGGCGCCACCTTTTACGTGGCACTGCCCAAGCAGCCCGACGAACTCGACTGAGCGCCACCGAACCGGGCCACACTGGGCCGGCCGGCACGGGGTGTGCCGGGAAGCTGGCCTGGGCAGCTTCTGGGGGCCATGCACACGGGCGCATTGTGTTCATGTTTCCAGAACATTCTGTTTGCGGCGCTGAGAGAGAATAGACGGTATGGCATCTCATCAGGTCGTGGTTATCGGTGCGTCGGCTGGTGGGGTGGAAAGCCTGATGCAACTGGCAGCCTCGTTTCCAGCTGACTTTCCTCTGCCCATTCTGGTGGTCCAGCATGTATCGCCGCGGGCCACAAGTACGCTGCCCCAGATTCTGCAGCGTTCGGGGCCTCTGGCGGCTTCTCACGCTGTAGACGGTCAGCGGGTCATGCCTGGTCATATCTACGTGGCGGTGCCCGACCATCACCTGCTGATCGAGGACGGACACCTGATCGTGGCGCGTGGGCCCAAGGAAAACCGCTTCCGGCCCTCGGCCAACGCCCTGTTCCGCTCGGCGGCCTACGCCTACGGTCCGGGTGTTATCGCGGTGGTGCTGTCCGGCATGCTCGACGACGGTGCCTCGGGGCTGTGGACCGTCAAGCGGCGCGGCGGTGTTGCGGTCGTGCAGGACCCTGCCGACGCCATGTTTGACGAGATGCCACGCAACGCTCTGGGACAGGTCAACGTGGATCACGTGGTGCCACTTTCCGGGCTGGCGCCTTTGCTGACCCGGCTCGCGCAGGACCCGGCGGCCCAGGTAGAGGAGAATCACATGAGCGATAACGAGGAGCAGCGCCTGGCGACTGAAGTTCAGGTCACGGCCGGGCAGCGGTTGCCGCTGAGCGAATGGCTGAAGCTGGGGGAGCCCTCGACCCTGACCTGTCCGGAATGCCACGGGGCACTGTTGAAGGTTCAGGAGGGCATGCTGACCCGCTACCGCTGCCATACCGGTCATGCATTTTCAGATAACGGCCTGCTGTCGTACGTGACCGAGAACATCGAGGAAAGCCTGTGGAATGCCCTGCGTGCCATTGACGAAAGCCAGATGCTTCTGCGCCACATGGCCGAGCACTATGCGGATCTGGGCGATCCCCAGACCGCAGAAGCCTTTCTTGACCGCGCCCAGGAAGCCCAGGACCGCGCCAGCCAGATCCGCGCCCTGGTGGTTCAGCGCAGTGCGCAGGGCCGGACCCCGGACCACGCTCAGAACCTCACCACTGAAGACGTCCACTCTGGCTGAATGGAGAACTGAGTCACAATCGTCGGCAGAAGTTTTTTATGGCCTTTTTAGGACTTCTGGTCAGATACGCTTATGGATCTTTACGAAGCTCTTACCGCCTCGTCAGTGATGCAGCAATCCAAACTGATATGCAATAAACATCCGGTAATTTAGGCGTTCTTACCTGCAATTACGAAGATGAGGAGACGTTTTTCCCGCAATAGAAGATAGATTTCTGTTCTCTGAGGCTTCAGGTCTATGTTCTGGGCAGGCGGCTGGACTCGTTTGCTGAACCGGGAAAGAACAGCCGCGCCGGGAATTACAGATCAGCGCCTGAATGACGAAACAGTTGGGCGGAATCGGGGCCTCATCAGGTGGACCGTGTAGGAATCAAACTTGAAAAGCGTTTTGAAAGGGCAGGGCAGAGCCATCATGCGGCAGCCAGACGACGGACCATCAAGCGGATCATGACTTCGTAGACGAGGTATTCGGAGGTTTCTGGCAAGGCTCCGAAATCCTGATTCATCCGCCCTGATGTGCCCAGCCAGGCGGAAGAGGACGCGACTACCCAGCGTCGCGCGCAGCGGTAGTAACACTTTTACAGTATCCAGCATGGCCCTCAGGTTGCCCTCAATTCTCCTGTGACGCCCTACCTTCGTGGCCGCATGGCTGATGTTGCCGGCCTGCGTCTGGATGGGTGGCCCAACTGGTGCGCTTGACCTGGCCTATGCCGTTGCCCGGGGCCGCGAAGCCCAGCTTGAGCGGAGCGGGTGGGGCCAGTTCTGGCGCTGACTCGTCGGGCTCATGCCGGGCTTGGTGGAATTCACGGGACTGCTCTGCTGGTGAGACGGGAACGACGGACCACGCATATCAGACGTGATCCGACAGTCGGCTCAGGCATACCGTTCTGGCATACCCCCAATTGGGTGGGGTACATACGTTTTAGCCGCGCCAGGTCGACTGCCACGGTACGGCATGGAATGCACCGCTAAAGGTTCTCACCGCTCATACCACGTTTAGTCTTACAGTACCCTTACCCGCCATTCAAAAGATATGAAAAACCTCACAAGTTTTTAGAGGGAAAAGCAGGGAGCGGCGGGAGCCAAGGGGGGTTGGATGAAGCGGGACGGATTCGTATTGGTGGTGGTGCTCTCGATAGCAGTGTTGATCGGGGTCATTTTAGTCGTTTCGTCCACGTTCTCCATCATCGCCCGGCAGACAGTAACCGCCGAGACGCAGAAGATTCCTGCCTTCTATGCCGCGAATGCAGGACTCGAGCGTGCGATGGCAAGAATATCCACGCTGATCACGCCGACTCAGACAGTTACAAAGGCTGGACTTGCATCCACTGGAAAGCTTTACCGGGACTCGACCACCGATGATGTGGCTGCTGATCTGGCTGTCCGCCTAAACGCAACACCGAACCTGGGCGCAAGTACAGGTTCTAGGGGCTCGGTTGCTGGTGGCGCCTTCGAGGTTACTGCAGCACCGAAGGGGAACTCCACAGTCGAACTGAAATCCGCCGGATGGAGCACCACGGGCGGAGAGCGAAAGATTGTACTGTCGTATGTCATCACGCCAAGCTCGATTAAGGCTGCGACAGCGGGCGCATTGGCAACCACTGGGCCCTCAGGTGTCAGTGGGGGGGGCAACGTCGTCGGGCAGACCGGCACCGTTGGTACGGGTTCCATCGTCACCTGTCCTGGTGCGGTTGGCAACACGTGCCCCTCACCCTCCAGTCCCCCCGTCTATCAGGTCATCTGGCCAACGGCTACCCTTCCTAATTTGAATGACAATGTGACATACGCATCTAATCCACCAACCGACGCCCTGTACAAAGTCACAAAAATTGATGCCGCAACGGGGGCAGTGGAGTTAACGGCGGTTAATGAGTATATTAACGTCACCACCACCAATAAGGCTGGCAAGACTACCGTCACGCAGCAGATGGTCCCACTGTCGAGTCCTGCACACCTGGCCGTGACGACTGAAGTCCCCGCTATTTTGAGTTATCTGTCGTCCCCTTCAGCGAAAGGTGGAGCCGCGTCGAGTTGTGATGTTTACACCTGCGGATATCTCTCCACCGATCCCTCCAAACTGTTTGAGGCCACCTTTGGTGTAACGAAGGTTGCTTTTGAGGGCGACCTCACGGACAGCACCCTCACGAACGCCATCATCACCTCCGATACCTGCCCCTCGGGTTCCACCGACAGCAAAGTGCAGTGGCTGCGGCCGACCAGCCTGAACGGGGGACAACTGAACCTCACCCCATGTGACACCCCACGTGTCCTCGTGGTCGACCTGCCAACTATCGGCTGCAGCGCGAACAATCAGAGCTGTATCACCATCAGCCTCAACAACGGCGGATTCAAAGGACTGCTCTATATCATCGGGAACGGTCAATCCGTGCAGATCGCCGGGAACGCTGGCTCCTTCGCGGGCGGGGTGATTGTCGAGACCGGAACGAACGCCGACGCCTCAAACCCGGTGTTCACTGTCTCTGGGACTGCTAAGACCGGCTATTGCGGCGCAGTGGACGCGAAAATTTGCTACAACGCCAGCCTATCGGCAACTGTGATCCCCGGCTTGAAGGCGTCGCTCGACACGACCGCACTCCCCGGCGTGGACGATCTCCAGAACTCCTGGCAGGAAGCCGAGGGCAACTGATGAAATCGGACGGTTTTTCACTGCTCGAACTGCTCGTGGTGTTGGCGATCGTCGGTATTCTTGCGTCCATCGGGAGCGCGAGCTACATCAGGTGGATCAACCTCACAAGGGCAGACGCGGCCGCGGCCGAAGTTGGCCGACTTATGGACAAAGCGTCTTCTCGCGTGAGAACGACGAACAAGGACGTGACCTTTACCATTGATGCAACGGCCAACACGATCAAGCTGTCCCAGGGTGGCGTGATGTTCGCTGGTGGGCAGCCTCTCGACGCGACGATCAGCAGCCTGACCTGCCGCCCTGCCTGCTTGGCCACGCCCACGGTGGTCACCGTCAAGGCCCCGTTTGGAGGTTTCGTCAACAACGCAGTGAGCCCCGTTGCCGCTGACATCAAGATAGTGATCACCCGCAACGGCCTTACCCGGTCCGTGTATGCCCTTGGGCCTGCCGCGCTCCTCAAAGTCGTGAGGAACTAAGCAATGAAGACCCGGGGCATGACCCTTATTGAAGTGCTCGTCGCGATTGCGATATTCGCCGTCGTGATCGCAATCTCGTCGTCCGTCACTGTCTCCTTGTCCACGAACAGGATTTCCGCGGACCGGTTGAGGGCGAACCAGGCGGCCCAGGCATTTTTCGAGACGGTGACGGAATACTGGCGGTCGTCCAGCACCTTCGGACGTACAGATGCGGCATTTCCGCTCCCAACTGATCTTACTGGGTACACGTGGAGCCTGAAGATCTCGGAGGTCGATATGGCCTCACCAACCTTCGCGGCCAAAAGTTCCGTCAGTTGGACGAAAACGTCCACGCCCGCGTATAGCGCCTCGGCGTCTGCCACCCTGATGAATCTGGCCTTGACCTATACCTCACAGGGGAGCGGCACCAGTTTTGTGAACGGCACGGAGATCTACAAGCGATGAAAGCCAACGGCTTTACCCTACTTGAGTTGTTGATCGTGATGGGCCTCGGGACCCTGATCCTGGTGGTCGCGTCGCAGTTGCTCATGAGTACGAACAAGGTGTCGACCTCTTCTGTGGCAATGTCCAGCGGCGTCAACCATGTCCAGCAGGGTGCCAACGTAGTGGCAGATGATGTGCGCCGCGCGCTCAATATCGTCGCGCCTGGACAAACGCCGTACCTGTCCACCTTGGCGGTAGGCGCGCCAACTGGTGGATCGCCCGCGGTGACCCCGACGGGTGCGGATGTGTTGGCGCTTTACACCGCGAAATCTGTTGGTACACGCTGCACTGGCCCCGCAGAGAATTACGAGTACGTGGTCTACTACTTTACGGCTCGGAGCAACGCCACGAGCGGTTCTGAATGGTCGACAGTAGCTCCCGACGCCAGGAATACTGGCCAGAAGGTGCTGATGCAGTTCAGCGCCTGCGTGACCGTGTTAGACCCCGCATCGGCGGTGACCAGTCAGGAGATGCTCCGCGTGGTGAGTGATTATCTGGGAGCAGGGTCATTCGCTTACCCGGGTATAAGCACCACGGGGAAATATCGTCGAGTTGTCTTGTCTTTGACCCCTAAGCAAAATGTTCTCGGACAGGCGGTTACCGCGAGTCCCATTACGACAGTCGCAACGGCTCGTAACATCCACTGAGCCTGCGCCACGTGTCCGCTAGCAAAAAGAAAGTCGAGGACGGGATTTGTTGGACGCTGGTCAGCCTCTCTTAGGAACGACGGGGCGCATGGACCGTGCTCACCACTTTGGGGACTTGGTCAAACGCCATCACGGCCACTGTGGGCTGCTGCGTAAGCTGTTCGCGGCCGTCTCCTCCCGTCAAGCTGAGCGAACACGTGGGCATGGCCCAACCAAACGTGCAAAGGTTTCTGGCAGGACGCGTGGGTCCAGTTCAACCAGTTGTGGCACGGTTGTAGCGCCCCTTCAGTTGCGTTCTTTCCAAGGCCACTGCGCCAATAAAAAACCCCGGCTAGGCCGAGGTTGCTGTTGGTGGATCGTGTAGGAATCGAACCTACAACCCGCTGATTAAGAGTCAGCCTGCGAAGCAAGATCAGCCTGAAACACGCTGCTTTGAGCCTACAAAGACGGCAGTCCAACCTCGCGCCGTGCCACGAAGCTGCCGGGAAGCTGCGGAGAAGCTGCGCCCTCAACTGGCCCGCCGTCCGTCAGCGAGGACGCAGAATGCTCCTGCAACAGGGAGTAGTACACCGATCCATAGCCCAACTGCCCGACGAGGCTCACTAGGACAGCACTGTCGTCCTCCTCACTCACCCTTGACGCGAAGTGAACTGTCGCAGAAAGAGTCGGTTGTTCCGGCGTCATATCTACCGACGCTCCCGGAGCTAGAAGGTGCTGAGTGAATGTGTGTTCTCGCAAGAACAGTTCATTGGAATCCGGGTCCGGGTCCCTCATTGGATCTGCGGGGAACCAGCAAACAGTCTTCATTCCAATGTTCACTAGGCGTAAGATTGAATACTTGCCTTGCTCAACACCATACTGCTCGCCCACCAATATGACGGTGCCGTGCTGGGCAAGTATATCAATGTCGGTAAGATGCTCAGCGAATCTGCTCTCTTGTTCTTGAGTCAACATATATTCCTCCCACGTCCCAACAACAGAAATCTGCCCCCAGTTCCAAGAACTAAGGGCAGATATTGGCACGCTTGGCCGTTCTGCATATGACCCCGCAATGATGTCGGGACGTGGACCAATGGTACGCGCAGGGAATATTGCTAGAAGTAGGCTGGGGTACGTTTGGAACTGCGAGTCTTAATCAAACTCTGCGCTTGCTTTGGATATGGGGGCAATTGCCGCAGCCAGAGCCGCCATCACCAAAGCCCACGACATCGCAGGATCACTGTCATCCACCATAACCTTGCTCACCAGACTCCTCAGCTGGCCAGGGCTCACCGTAGGAGGACACGGTGTCGTTTGCGGCCACACGCGTATGTCACCCCGCAGCCGGGCACCGTAGGCCTCCTGCCAGAACCAAGTCCAGAGCCCAGCCGGAAGGTACAGCTCCGCTGCACGCGCCTCTCCCCACGCCAGGAACTCAGCCGTCTCCTCATCTGAAACCAACGACGCCCAACGCTGCTCCACCGAGAGGGCAAGGGCATGATGCGCCCGTCCATCGGCGTCGTACTGACGCCACAGCCGAACCAGCCGTACGCACCACACGTCCCAGGACGCCAGCCACTCACTCTGAACAGAGTCACTTACGCGATTCACGCGCCTTCGCAGGGACGTCATGCCCGCTCACGCTCCTGCCGGGCCAGCTCGACTTGCTCCACCTCAGCAAGCCGCGCCTCAAGCTCACCCACCTCCAGCACCTTCATTGCCGCAGAGGCTGTCTGGCTGAGGGAATGCGCTGCCTTCAAACGAAGCACCTTGTCATCGTCGTACAGCAACTCCTCGGCAACCTCCAACGCATGCATCAGGGCATTCGCAATCCGCGTCAGATCAACAGGCAGATGTTGGGCGCGGTTGGCAATACGGCCCAGGTAACGGCGCTGAGTGTCCGTCCCTCGTTTCGTGGGGCTCAGTGTCATTGCTCCTCACCTGCCTTCGCCTGGTCAACGAACCGCTTGTTGACGAACAAGCCGCTAATCATCAGAGCCTCGCCTACGAACTGAGCCTCAGAACGCTCGGGCATAGGCAACGTGTAGGGCTTCTGGTGCCCCAGCAGCACCGACCCATGAATGGGAGGGGCCACCCGGAGGACGTCAACATCAACCCCTGCCTTATGAGCAATCTGCGTCCCTTCCTGCATGTTGGCGCCTAAGGTCCGCACCTTCTGCCACGCCTCAAGCTGCTTGTCCTGCCACTCGGCACGAAGTTGGCCCAGCTCAGACAGTTGTTGCCACACAACCTCATACAGCTTGAGCATCCCGTCTGTGTGCTCTTGCTGCACCTGAGCCAGACGTGCTGCGGCTTCGGAGATCTCAGCCAGAATCCGCTGTTGACGCAGCCTCTCTTGCAGAGTGGTGACGTAGGCCCGTGCCTTGGCGATCTCGTGCTCCTGCTCCTTGAGCGAAGCCAGCACGGTGTCCCTGAAGCTCATGGCCTTCTGCATCGCTTCCATGCTCTCGCCAGTGCGCTTGGCCTTCCATTCCGTCTCAGCGGCCTCGTATTGCGCGGTGTACTTGTTGCGAAGCTCCTCCAGCTGAGCCTTGTCCGTCAGAAGGTCAGCCAGCTCCCGCTCAACGTCTTGCAAGATCGGCGCGTAATCAGTAGTCATGCTTGGGGCTCCTTGCCGGATTGCGGCGTCACCTTGAGGTTCCAACCTCGTGTCAGGACCGTGGCGAACAGCCACTTGCCGCCTGAGGTTTGTTCAGCTGCCTGACGAATCAGCGCGGGCACGTCCTTCCAGCTGAAGTCACTGGGGAGGTCAATGTTGATGGTGTAGCCGAAGTACGGCTCAGGCACCACGCGGACCAATAGCGACTGCTGACCCCTCATGGGACTGCCCGCCTTCCCTCAGCGGGGTAGACCCACAGGTTCCAGCCGGGATTCCGCACAACGGCGTGGCTCCACGTACCAATGCCCTCAGCGGGAGAAGTCCTGTGGTCAACGGCAGCGTCAACAGCCGTCCTGATGAGGTCCGAGGCAGCGGCTCGGCTTGAGCCCTCGGGTACTTCAACAGTGATGTCGTAGGCGAATAGCGATTTGGGGATCACGGCAACATTCAGAGTCGTCATGCCTTTAGCTTCGCCTCAGGCGGAAACTCGGTGAAATGAGTGGGCCTGGCCCGATATTGCGTAGCTGAAGTTAAGCAGCTGTAGCTTGGCGTTCGAACTCCAGGGGCGTCAAGTACCCAAGAGACGAGTGACGACGCTGACGGTTGTAGAAGACCTCGATGAATTCAAATACGGCTTGTCGGGCCACGTCCCGGGTCTCAAAGATGGTGTCCTCCAGCAACTCCCTTTTCAGGGAGCTGAAGAAGCTTTCCACCACGGCGTTGTCCCAACAATCCCCCTTACGACTCATACTGCCCCTGGCCCGCATGCGGGCCAGTTCTGCCTGAAAGATGCCACTCGCGTATTGACTGCCCCTGTCGCTGTGATGAAGGAGGCCTGGTGGCGGAAGACGTCGGCCAGCAGCCATCTGAAGGGCCGCCAGTGGCAAGGTGGCTGGCATCTGCATGTCCATCGCGTAACCCACCACGGCTCGCGAATGCAGGTCTAAGGTGACTGCGAGATACAGCCAGCCCTCTTTCGTGGGCAGATACGTCAGGTCCAACGCCCAGACCTGGTTCGGCTGCGAGACCTCGAACCGCCGCTCAAGCAGGTTCGGGCAGACGGCCATGGTGTGACTGCTCCCCGTGGTCCGCACCCAGCGGCGCTTTCCCTTGGCCCGCAGACCACTGGCACGCATCAGACGCGCCACCCGCTTGCGGGACACGCGCACTCCTCCAGCGTGCAACTCCGCGTGAATGCGTGGCGCCCCATAGCGGCGTTTACTACGTTGATGCACTTCCTGGATGCGCTGCTCGAGCAGCGCATCCTCTTCCTTGCGGTCGCAGATCGGCCTTCTTCGCCAGCTGTGGTACCCGCTCACCGAGACCTCCAGCACCCGGCACAGCAGGTCCAGGCGGTACTCGGGGCGTTGATCTTGGATGAATTCATACCTCAGCGTGTGGTTTCTTTGGCGAAGAAGGCTGCCGCCTTTTTTAGGATCTCGCGCTCCTGTCGCAGGATTTCGTTCTCCTTGCGAAGCCGTTGTATCTCCTGTTGCTCTGGAGTGAGGAGCTGTTTGCCCTGACCAGGGAATGCCAACTCGCCCTTCTCCTGCTCAGCATTCATCCATTTGCGCAGCAGGGAGCTGTTGATGCCCAGGTCACGCGCGGTGCCCGACAGGTTGCCGCTCGTTCGAGCAAGCTGCACTGCGTCTCGCTTGAACTCGGCGGTGTGGATTCTGCGATCAGTCATGATGGTGCCTCCTATCGTGAGGGCTTATCTCCATCTACGCCATATCGGGTCATCCTCACCTGCTGTCCCATCTTGGGCAATTCGGGCATGCGCCAGCCTTGGTCCAGCAAGAACTTGAGGCCGTACTGATGATCTGACTCAGCTTCCGCCCAGCGGTCAATCTCAGTGGACCACTCCTCCCGGCTGCGCTTGTTATCAGCAACCCACGTTACGTATATGGCTTCTGACTTGAGATGCTCAGCCATCTCCGTCTGCTTGCCCATACGTTCAGCGATGTTGAGGAAGGCCTCAATGCTGTCATGCCGAGCAAACCTCTCAGGTGGCGTCAGCGTCGTCTGTACGAGCAGCGGATAACCATCTGGGGCCAGGTCATGAGCCGTCGTCTGCTTGGCCTCCTGCTGAGCCTCTTGGGGCTTCCGGCTGAGGACGACTAGGAAGTCCTGCATCGTGACGCGCTGAATCGCCTGGTCTAAGGCGCAAGCGGGAATCGGCCACCTGTGCTCAGGGTCGCGCAGAAAGGTCAGCCCCAGCGCGTCCTGCTCAGCTCCCGCATACGGCATATAGACCCACTTGCCCTCGGCTCCCTTGTTGCCTGAGGGGAAGAGCTCTAGTTTCGGATGCCCGGCCTCAGTTATGAGCACTTTCAGGGCGTCGGTCATGAGCTGATACGGCACGGGCTCGCTCAGGAACACCCATAGGTGAGCGCCGCCATTGGTGGATTCTTCCTCATAGCAGAAGATGCGTGCCCGGCTGAGGGTGTCGGTCACTGCTCGCACCACTTGCCGCATCTCAGCCCGACTGACGTAATGCTTGAGGTCAATATCAATCATGCCGACGCTCGTGCGGTTCTGATCTCCCGGCAGGAATCCCAGCCGTCCGGCGTGCCCGTTGAGGGTCATGTTGTGCCGCACATCGTTCAGAACTACGGGGCTATGGATGGTCTCTGATTCCTTCTTGCCCGTTGTCTCTTCGTAACTCCGCATCCGACCCTGACGACATGGGTTCAGCGGGAATACCTGAGCAAAGGCCTCAGTCGGATCAACCGTCATGTCCGCAAACGTGAGTTGCACGTCCCAATCCTTCTCAACAGCCGTCATTTGTGAGCCTCCCTATGCAGAAGAGCGATAATGAAGGCCGATCTGCTCGTTTGGCTGCTGCGCGTCCACGTAGCGGCCAATTTCATTGGTTGCTTCCTGGCTTGGGCGTAGTCCGTACCCTAACGATGCCGCCCTCGGTCACCTCTATGTAGGAGTCGTGGAACTCAGCCACGTCCTCAGGGCGAACGATGAACTCCACCCGCTTGGCCTTGAGCTTCCCACTACGCACTGCCGAAGCCACCTGATGCCCGGACAGGCCGAGCACCTGTCGCACTTGAGCGAGCGTGGCGAATTCCGCTTTGACCGTGTTCTCCGCCATGTCCCTGAGGTTGGTTTCCGTCTTGCTGTCGTTCGTCATGATGATCTCCTGTCGGCCGCAGAGTCTTCCTGCGACCTGCCTCCACTCTTCAGGGGTATGCAGAAATCGTTCGACGGGCGACATGCTGAAACCATGCGCTAGGACGATAGAAACTCATGGTTTCGTAGCTAACAGCAGGTCCCGTTATGACGCGCTGGCTTTGGTTTCGAGGCTTAATTCTTTGTAGCTCGGATTGCAATCTCCGGGCGAGAGGAGCAGAGACGAAATGGCCAAACGTGCGAACGGCGAGGGGTACATAGGACGACGCAAGGACGGGAGCGGTTGGGGTGGGTACGTCACCCTCGGCTACGGACCGGACGGCAAGCAGCAACGGCGCTACTTCTCGGCCAAGACTCAAGCCGAAGCCAGGGAGAAGCTGCAAGCCCTGGTCTCAGAGCGGAACGGGGGATGCCTCAGCTCGGAGACCCTCACGTTGGCGGCCTACCTGGACCGTTGGCTGACGCACAAGCAGCGCGACGTGAAGTTCAACACCCACCGCAGCTACGAGATGACCGCACGGGTCCACATCAAGCCCCGGCTGGGGAAGGTGCAGCTCGACAAGCTCACGCCGCTGCACATTGAGGAGCTGGTATCCGCGCTGCTGGCTGAGGGGCAGAGCGCCAAGGTTGCTCTGGGCTGCGTGAAGCTGCTACGAACTGCGTTGACCCAGGCTGTGCGCTGGCAGCTCGTCGGGCGGAACGTGGCTCAGTCCGTAACGCCACCGAAACACACTCCAAAGGAGATGCAGGTGTGGACCCCTGACGAGGCCTCACGGTTCCTCGCTGTGGCCCGCGAGCATCGGCTCTACGCGCTCTTCTACCTTGCGCTGGCGACGGGAATGCGCCGGGGTGAGTTGCTGGGATTGAAGTGGGAGAGCATCAACATGCTGGCCGGCACATTGGTCGTGCAGCACAACCTGATTGACCGGGTGAGCAGCGTGACGCTGGAGACGCCCAAGACGCGAGCAAGCCGCCGGACCATTGCCTTGTCGCCGGACACTGTCGAGGCGCTGAGGGCACATCGCCATAGCCAGTGGCTTGAGCAGTGCAAGGCAGGGGAGAAGTGGCAGGAACACGGCATGGTGTTCCCCAGCGACGTGGGCACGCTGATGTTTCCTGCGAACCTCATGGGTGCATTCCGCAGGCTCTGTGCGAAAGCACGCGTTCCTGCTATCAGGCTTCACGACCTGCGGCACACCTCAGCGAGCCTTCTTATCCGTGCAAACGTGCCTCCAAAGGTAGTGGCTGACCGGCTCGGGCACACAGACCCCGGCTTCACGCTGAGGGTGTACGCCCACGTCTATGAGGAGCAACGTCGTGCCGCAGCCCTCCCGCTGGGGGAGATGCTGAGGGAGGCCGGGGACTGATGCCATGCCTGTAAACTGTCGGGAAGAACGGAACACGCTAGCCCACCTACACCTCGATAACATTTGGCTTGCTTTGAAACTAGTAAGCTTTGGGAGAAAGTATGCCTCTTGAAATTAATCAGATTCATCAAGGTGATTCACGCAAGCTGCTTAAAGAGATCGATGCGAACTCAATCGATCTTAGCGTTTGGTCGCCACCCTATTATGTAGGGAAAGACTACGAACGATATTTGGAGTCATACCAAGACTGGGTAAATCTCTTAAGTGCGGTCATTGCTGAGCATGACAGAATCTTGAAGCCTGGTG
This sequence comes from Deinococcus deserti VCD115, assembly GCF_000020685.1. Classification (NCBI taxonomy): domain Bacteria; kingdom Thermotogati; phylum Deinococcota; class Deinococci; order Deinococcales; family Deinococcaceae; genus Deinococcus; species Deinococcus deserti. Next base: position 317,700 of record NC_012526.1, read on the forward strand.
GCTTTATGGTAATTAACATAGCAGACATTCTTGTGTTTAAGGATGAAGAGATTCCAAGATTCCAGGCGCTTAACATCACTAAGCAGCGCTCTGCAATTACTCGAGAAGACGTTCTAGCTGCTAAAGAAAATAACCCCACATTTAGTAGATACCAGCTTGCTGAGCTGCTCGGGACCAGTGAACAAACTATTGACCGTAGGCTCAATGGGAACAATATTCGCGGCGGCAAATATAACACTCAAACTCGTGTGAAATTAGTAGGCGATGTTGTTTCTGATGCTGCTCATGCTGCTCGTCTATATCTTTACGATAGGCGCATTTGGGCCAAAGACGCTGCTTGGGAAAACTCAAAATGGACAAGTTTGTCCTACCGGTCTGTAGATGAATTTGAATATATTTATATATTTTGGAAGCCTGGAGAGACTGTTGTTGATCGCAGGAGATTGACAGGTGACGAGTGGAAGGAATGGGGTTCAAGAGGAATCTGGCGATTTCCTTCAGTACGAGCGAACGACGATCACGAGGCTAAGTTCCCCTTAGAACTTCCCACGCGAGTAATTAAACTTCTGACGAATCCTGGTGACACTGTGCTTGACTGCTTTATGGGTAGCGGGACAACTGCGGTGGCGGCGACGAACCTGAACCGTAATTTCATTGGACTTGAGCTGCTGCCTGAATACGTCGCCCTTTCCAGAAGAAATGTAGCTGCTGCGGTACAAAGAGGTCATGGACTTCTTCGGCAGGACAAAGATTTGCGGCTCTCCTCAGAACGAACCGAGGAAGCCGCAGCAGTTGGCCTATTCGACTAGACGCGGTGGGATAGCACCCAGCCATCCTCTTGGCGCTCCATTTTCACGGCGCGCCAATTCGCAATTCGAGCTAGCGGATTCAGCTTGACCCGGATACGGCGAGTTGAGGAGTCTTTGGTTACCTCATCCTTGCCTGAGGTAATGAGTCCATCAGCTTTCGCGTAGGAGTGGACTCCGTTAGAGAACATCAGAAGACCATTAGGCACGCAAACTACTTCGAAGTGACGGATAGGATGGACGCCGTACTCGACTGTACTGTAGACGGCCTTGATGTAGAAGGTAAGGCAAACACGCCGTTTGTCACCTGCGAGGTACAAAGGGGGAAGCTTAGGCTGGAAGTTGAAATTCAGTCCTCGGCTGCCACGGTAGTGAATAGGCCAGTGATTGTTGCGGAGTCCAAAAGCATCCCAATGTTCACCATCACCTGAAACCTGATTAGGCGGAACTACGACTTCGTTATCCACCTCGTTCGGACCAGTGATCTTAATATCGCAATGAATGAAAGCATCATCCGTCATGAAGCGGATGTCACCCCCGGTGGGTAAGCCAGGAAAGCGGACATTCTCGAGCTTATGACACACTGCTTTAATGATGTGCGAACCGACCAGCTTCTCACCGAGCTCCAGCATCGGGATGGCCTCGTTGCGGAAGGCACGTCCACGCTGTTCTGGCGGATAGTTGCGCCAGAAAGGAAGAAGTTCAGGTCCAAACTCATGGAAATCCTGATGCATGTCTTCCGCAGCTTCCTTAATGATGTTCACCATCACCGACATGTATTTCTGCTCCATTTCAATGAGTTCGTCGAGATTACTCAAGAGAGATGCCCTTTCTTTCATGTACTTCTGATGCAAATCATTCATGTCAGAAAGTGTACGCCGTCACACCGGATACGTCAATCACGTAATACGTATGGTTGGCGTATTGTCTAGACCTATGTCAGTAGTTCGTCAACCCTGACTCCCAGCGCAGATGCCACCTTGACGAGGGTGCTCAGTTGGGGGTCAATCTGTGCGTTCTCAAGCTTGCCGGGGTGGGTGCGGTGAATGCCCGCGGCGGCAGCGAATTCATCCTGATTCATGCCCTTAGCCAAGCGCAGCTCGCGGATGCGCTGGCCGACGCGTATGCGGACCTCCTGCACCAGGGGGTCTGTGGGCTGAGGCTTGCGGGCAGGCATCCGCTGAGCATCGGATCAGACACCGTTGAGTGCGACTGACGCGAATCGGTCTGATCTTGTTATGTACCACGGAATAAGAGGAAGATGAAGTGCGGAGGTCAATTCAATGGGCTTATTCCTCGGTATGGTCGGTATGGTTCTCTCTTTCGGCGGGCTCGTCCTGCTTCTCGTCTCTGTGGTGATGCGACTGCTCAAGCGACCTCAGCCCCGCATCACGCGCTGGCCCTTGCTGCTTGGAGCAGTCGTCGTTGGGTTTGGCTTGACGATTGTGGGCGGTGCGCTGATGGCCCCTTCTCTCGCTGCGGAAGCGGGTACGCCCTCGGGCCAGGAGACGGCGGCTGAGGCTGCCCCACAGCGCGTGCCTGCTGAAGCCACGGAGAGCCAAGATTCGGCCACGCAGACGCCAGAGCCTCCGGCTGCCCCAGAGACGACGGCGGAGCGCATTAACATTGGCCTCTTCCTGGTGAAGTGCCGCAGCGAGGTCAAGTCACAGCTCAAGTCTCCCGCCACGGCGAAGTTTCCAGGCAGCATGGAGTCCGCAGCGCAAGCCGAGGAGACGGACGCGGGAGAGCGGACGTGGAATGGGTACGTTGATTCGCAGAATGGGTTTGGCGCAACGGTGCGGACCCAGTTCGAGTGCAGATACGACCCTGCCGACCCTGCGGGTGAGGTGGCCGTGACGATGCAGGAATAAGGCACAGACTCACGAGCAGGCCAGAGGGGATGTCCTCTGGCTTGTTTGTTTGCCTGCCCCCTCATTTCAGGAGGGTTGGTCTTGTGTATGCAACCAAGGTTCTCAGGAGCACGTATCGGGAACTATATGAGGCTCAGGATGGATCGCCAGCGGCTCAAGGCTTTCTTCGAATCGGACACAGGGAAGAGAATTGACCGCGCTGTCGATTTGAGCTTCAAGGCGTGGTTGGGGATTTTGCTCCTGTTCATCTGCCTACTAGCATTTCTAACGTTGCTAGTGAAGGGCATGGGCTATGGGGAACCGCTCTACAAGGATGTGTTGTATATCGTTCAGATTGTCGGCACAGTGGCTACTGTCGTGGCTCTGGTGCTTGGTATGGCTAACAGAGCACCCCTGAACTTCTACTCATGGGGCTTCGGGATTTCATCAATCCTGACGGACAAAGGCACGGAAGCCTTGAGGTTCTATACGACCGAGTCGGTTCTGGCAAGCAAAGGCCGATTCGCAACAGCTGCCTTGTGGATTCAGGCGGTTGGTGTATCGGTGATTATGGCGTTGACTGTGGTTGCTCTTGGGCATCTTGCGATCGTTGCTGTAGCAAGGCTCCGCCAGAGCCGCACTCCTTGAGCAGTGGGCTGCGATAAAGCGTCAAGTTGTCCCCTTCATGGTTGATCCTGCACTATCCTGAGCAGGATATGCTCACTGAGCGTTCGCTCAAAGGGGTGGTTGGGTGACTCTTACCTATAACGACATGAAGCGGAAGGCCAATGCTGCACTAAGTCTTGCCATATCGGTGAGTGACACTAAGCAACTGAGGATGGACCCGGATGTTGAAGTCCAAGGTGATCCTTTTACAGGAATGATCTTCAATGCTCGGACTAGAAATCAGGACGAGCGTACGCTAATGATTGAGGACCAGCTGGTGCCCAAGCAGGCGAGGGTGCAGCAGTTAATGCTTGACTTAGAGGCTCATGTATACCCACAAGCCCAACTTCCTGCGATCTCCGACGAACTGGATCGTCTGATTGAAGAGTTAGAGGCGATGAAGCAGATGTACGACGCAGACTACGGCGGTCTGGCGTAGCTGCGCGGTAGCTGCGGATTGGGCTTTGGCCTAGTCCGCTTGCTTTGTGTAAATGGAAGAAACCCCGGCTAGGCCGAGGTTGCTGTTGGTGGATCGTGTAGGAATCGAACCTACAACCCGCTGATTAAGAGTCAGCTGCTCTGCCAATTGAGCTAACGATCCAGAGCGGCATGAAGTATAGGAGCCGCCCTGCAATCTGTCAAGCCGTGGCTTCCCCGGTCATCTCGTCCAGAATGACCGTGCGGGCCAGACCTGCCAGATACAGGCTTCCGGTCACCAGCAGCGTGCCTCCGGGCGGCGTGCGCCGGATCGCCTGCGCGAGGGCCTCATAGGGGTCGGCATACGACAGTCCTCCATACCGTGCGACCAGTTCATCGGGCGGGGTGGCCAGTTCACCGGGCGCGGTGAACAGCCGCGTGCTGCTCAGGGGAAGCAGGGGCGCCAGGGTGGCGTGCGTGTCCTTGCGGGCCAGATTTCCGAACAGCATGGCGTCCACCCGGCTCAGGCTGGCGGCCAGCGCGCGGGTGGCATGCGGATTGTGGGCTCCGTCTACCAGCACCACCCGGTCCTGGACCTCGAAGCGTTCCAGTCGGCCCGGATGAATGGCCCCCAGGGCAGCGTCCAGGCCCGAGGCATATCCCAGCGTGCGCAGGGTGGCAGCGGCCAGGGACGCGTTGATGTGCTGGTGTTTGCCTTGCATGGCGGGTGGATAGGGAAGAGCGAACAGCTCCGGATGACTCTGGAAGGTCAGCAGCGGCGCTCCCGTTTCGGCGGCGACCTTCTGAATGGTCTGAAGGGCCTCGCCCGTAGCTGTGGTCAGCAGGGGTACCCCACTCCGGGCCGCCCCCGCCTTGTCAGCGGCGATCTCAGCCACCGTTTCACCCAGGACTGTCGTGTGGTCCAGGTCCACGTTGGTCAGGGCAACGGCCCGCACGTCGGGCAGGGTCTGTGTGGCGTCGCTGCGGCCCCCCACGCCAGCTTCCATCACGGCAAGCTCCACGCCGCTTTCGGCAAAAGCCTGACAGGCCAGGGCCAGCGTCAGGTCGAAAAAAGCCGCGTCAGGCGCATGAACGCGCGCCCACTCGATAAAGGCGGCAGTGCGCTCGGGCTTCAGGTTGTAACCGTTTATGCGGACGCGTTCCTCGTAGTGCTGCAGGTGGGGGCTGGTAAAGCGGCCCACCCGGACTCCGCAGGCCAGCAGGCCGGCTTCCAGCATGGCGCAGGTGCTGCCCTTGCCGTTGGTGCCCACCACGCGCACGCTTCCAAAGCGGCGGTCCGGGGCTCCCAGGGCATCAAGCAGGGTGCGCGCCGCCTGAGGTCCACGCGCCCGGCCGGAGCGAGTCCGGGTGTACAGCCAGTCGTAATCCGGGCTGGTCATGGGGCCCAGCCGTTCTCTAACAGCGCGCGGGTTTCAGCCACGGCCTGCGCCCAGATACGCGCCATGTCCTCATCGGGGCGCACGTGCAGGCCAGCGTAATTTCCGTCCCCCAGCAGCGCGCGGGCCGCCTGAGGCCCCAGCGGTTTCAGGCGGCCCAGGTCCACGGCGGGCTTGCGCTCCTCTGGAGCCGTCACTCCTTCTAGGCGGGTCCAGGGGAAATTTTCCATCCAGCTGGCGTGGCTGGCCAGTTCGTCGGTGGCCTGCACAGCGGCCCAGGTGCGCGGCGCGTTCCACCAGTTGTGCCACTGCACGCGGGTGTCCGGGTGGGCCGAAAGCCACTCGCCCAGCCAGCCCTGTCCGGGAGCGTTGCCCCCGTGGCCGTTGACCACCAGAATCCGCCGGAAACCGTGGGTGTACAGGCTGCCCAGCAGGTCCTCCAGCACACTCAGATAGGTGCTAGTGCGCAGGCTCAGGGTGCCGGGGTAGGCCATGAACGTCGGGGTGATGCCGTAGGGCAGCGCTGGGAACACCGGGACTCCCAGCGGCCCCGCAGCTTCCAGGGAGATCCGTTCGGCCAGCAGCGAATCTGTGGCCAGACTCAGCGTGGCGTGCTGCTCGGTGCAGCCCAGCGGCAGCACGCAGCGGTCGTCGCGCTGCAGCCAGGCCTCGACCATTTCCCAGTTCATGTCCTGAACACGCATACGGGCAGGGTAGCGCTCCCGATGCGGGGTGGCAGGCGGCGGGCTACGATACGGCTCGTGATGAACGACACGGGACGGCCACGGGTGGGCGTGGTGATGGGCAGCCGCAGCGATTTCGAAACCATGCAGGGGGCGCTGGAAGTGCTGCAGCAGCTGGAAGTCGCCTATGAGGTCCGGGTGCTTTCGGCCCACCGGACCCCGCACCTGCTGCCCAGTTATGCCGCCCGCGCCGAGCGCCTGAACCTGAGCTGCATCATTGCCGGGGCTGGCGGCGCGGCGCACCTGCCGGGCATGCTGGCGGCTTTTACACGCGTGCCGGTGCTGGGCGTGCCGGTGCAGTCGCGCGCCCTGAGTGGCCAGGACAGCCTGCTGAGCATCGTGCAGATGCCGGCCGGCATCCCGGTCGCCACCTTCGCCATCGGCGCGGCGGGTGCAAAGAACGCTGCCCTGTTCGCCGCTGCCATGCTGGCCACCACCGACGAGGCCGTGCGTGACCGGCTGGACGCCTACCGGGACGCCCAGACCCGCTCGGTGCTGGACGACCCCTACTTCGACGGGCACGCCCAGGGAGGCGCCGAATGACCCTGGACCGTGAACGCCCACTGACGCTGGGCATTCTGGGCGGCGGTCAGCTGGCGCAGATGCTGGCGCTGGCTGCTCTGCCGCTGGGGGTGCGCGTTCAGGTGCTGGAACCCGACGCGCAGGCCCCTGCACGGCTGTGCGCCGAACACCTGCACGCCCCCTACACCGACCCGGCAGGGCTGGACGTCCTGGCCGGATGCGACGCAGTCACCCTGGAATTCGAGAACGTGCCGGTGCAGGCCCTTTCGGCCCTGGAAGGCCGGGTTCCGGTGCGTCCGGCCGGGTCGTTGCTGGCCCGCAGCAAGCACCGCGCGGTGGAGAAAGAAGCCCTGCGCGCGGCCGGAGCGGGCACGGCGCCGTTCGTGCGCCTGGAGGAGCCCGGCGACCTCGACGGAGCGCTGGAACAGGTCGGTGGCCAGGGCCTGCTGAAAACCAGTGAGCTGGGCTATGACGGCAAGGGGCAGGTCCGGGTGCGCAGCGCCACGGAACTTCAGGCCGCCTGGGCCTCCCTGGGCAGCGTGCCGTGTGTTCTCGAAGGTGTGGTGCCGTTCGAGCGCGAGGTCAGCCTGGGAGTTGCACGCAGCGCCTCCGGGCAGGTGGCTTTCGGGCCACTGGTCGAGAACGTGCACCGCAGCGGCATCCTGCGAACCAGCGTGTATCCGGCGGCTGTGCCCGAAGGAACCGAGGCCCGGGCCCGGAAACTGGCGCGCGCGGTGGCCGAAAGCTGGGCCCTGGAAGGCCTGATCACCCTGGAATTCTTCCTGCTGCCCGGAGGCGAGTTGCTGGTCAACGAGGTCGCGCCGCGGGTCCACAACAGCGGACACCTGACCCAGGACGGCGGTGGCCTCAGCCAGTTCGAGGCCCAGGTGCGGGCTGTACTTGGCTTGCCTCTGGCCGACTGGCGGCCCCTGCATCCCTGCGCCATGGTCAACGTGGTGGGCGTGGAAGACGAAGGTGGGCAGGCGCTATCGCCCGACTGGGCAGGCATCGACGCCCTCGAAGGCACCCGGGTGCACCTGTACCACAAGGCCTGGCGGGCGGGACGCAAGCTGGGGCACGTCAATCTGGTCGCGCCCGATCAGGCCACCTTGGGCCAGCGCCTGAAGCAGCTCGAAAGCCTGATTCCCTAAAGGCCCTGGATGCTGGGTAAAGGGCTGTAAACATCCCTCCTGGGCACCCTCACGGCCCGTCAGCCGGGGGCTCCTAGCCTGAGGTATGAAGTTTTATCTGCTGCCCCTCCTGGCGCTGGCCCTCTCGGCGCCAGAAGGGGCAGCCCAGTCCGGTAAATCCGAGCCGTTCAAGCTGGTTCTGAAAACCAGCGAGCAGAAAATTCTGAAGGGGAAAGTTACCCGTCATCCGATTGTCAAATCCTGGACCGTACCGGCGGCCGGTATTGCAGCCAGCAAAAAGTACCGCAAGCTCAGTACCACCCTGATTCCGCTTATCAACCGCATAGAAAAGCAGGTCAACGCCCGCAAGCCTGAGCCGGCCGTGTTCCGCAATGTGGCGGGCCGCTGGATCGCTGCCGATCAGACCGGCTGGCTGTTTGACCGGGACCGCACCAAGGCCAACCTGCTCAAAGCCATTCGCGGCGGCAAGGGACAGGCACAGGTCGCATTCAAGGAAGTCCGTCCCAGACGCAGTGTGGCCCTGCTGGCCGGGCGCGGTGTGCTGACGCATGTGGCGGCCGGCACCAGCAGGTACGCCGGCAGCCCCGGCTTCCGTGAAAAAAACATCCTGGTGGGAGCCAGCAAGCTCGACAACTTCTTTATCCCTCCGGGTCACGAGTTCAACTTCAACGAGGAAGTTGGACAGGTTGACGCCAGCACGGGCTTCGTCAAAGGGTTTGTCATCAGTGGCGGAACCCTGGAAAAAGAGGACGGCGGCGGCATCTGCCAGGTCAGCACCACCATTTTCCGGGCGCTGTACAAGGCCGGACTGCCCATCACCGAGCGCCACGAACACAGCCACCGCGTCAGGTATTACGATCCGGTCGGGTTCGAGGCCACTGTGTATGCCCCTGACAAGAATCTGCGCATGAAAAACGACACCGGGGCGTACCTGATGATCCAGGCGGGCTGGGACACGGCTGCCAAGACGCTGCGCTTTGATGTCTTTGGGGCCAACACCGGGCGCACAGTCAAGATCAGTCAACCCTCGGTCAGCAAGTTCAGGGCGCCTGGAAACCCGAGCTACACGGCCGACCCCAATGTGGCTCCCGGCGCGCGCCGCCTGCTGGACACCCCTGCGCAGGGCATGACCAGCGTGATCAGGCGGACCATCAAGGTCAAGGGCAAGGTCATCAGCACCCATACCCTGAAAAGCACGTATGAGCCCTGGGGCGCCGTGTACGGCGTCAACCCCAACGACAAGCGCCTGAGTTCCAGATCCTGAGACTCCTGCGAGTCCTCAAATCCTGCGCGGAAGCTCGCTGGCCGGTACGGTTCCCCCCAGGTAAAGTGCGGCATGGCTTTGTCCGCGTCTTTTCCTGACCTGCCGCCGGTTCCCAGTGAACTGCGTACGCCCAGGCTGCTGTTGCGCGCTCCGCGTCCGGAAGATGCGCCGGCAGTTCACGCGGCCATTCAGGCCTCGCTGCCGGAACTGCGGGAATGGATGGTCTGGGCCCAGAACCCGCTGGATCTGGCCGGGACCGTGGACAACCTGACCCAGGCAGCCGAGGCCTACGCCTCACGCGAAACTCTGCGGCTGCTGGTCTGGAGCGCCGATGGCACGGAGCTGATAGGCAGCAGCGGCTTTCACGCCCTGGACTGGCGCGTGCCAAAAGGGGAGATCGGGTACTGGATTTCCACGCCGTATACCGGACGCGGTTATGCCCTGGAGGTCACACGCGCGCTGACTGATCTGGCCCTGGATACCCTGCACCTGCGCCGTGTGGAAATCCGCTGCGACTCGCGCAACGAACGAAGTGCCCGTATTCCTCGTGCGCTGGGCTACCACTTCGACGGCTGCCTGCGGCATGACTCGGTGGCGGCAAATGACCCCAGCCAGTTGCGGGACACCCTGGTGTTCAGCGTGGTGCGCTGAGCGGGCTTAATGACGGGTTGGCGCCAACAGATTCTGCTCCGGCTTACGGCAGAATACGGGTGCCTGCTTCCCCCCGCACAGCGGCTGCCAGAACGCCGGAGTGCATGCCGCTGGCGATCGTTGCAAAGGGGGCGCCGCGTTCAAGCGCGTCAAGCGCGGCACGGACCTTGGGGATCATGCCGCCGGCAATCCAGCCCTCTGAAATTCCGGCCTCGACCTCGGCGCGCCTCAGCACAAGGGCGCGGCTTTCCGGGTCAGGAAACGAGCGGTACACACCGTCGACATCAGTCAGGAAGATGATGCCTTCGTTCAGGGCGCCCGCCACCGCCCCAGCAGCAGTATCCGCGTTGATGTTTAAGGCTTCGCCGTCCAGGCCAACGGCAATGCAGCCCACCACAGGCGTCAGCCCGGCGCCCAGCAGGGTCCGCAGAAGGTCGGCGTTTACAGCTGTGACCCGGCCCACCCGGCCCAGCGCAGGGTCGAGCACTTCGGCACGCAGCAGCTCGCAGTCGCGGCCCATCAGGCCAACTGCCTGCCCTACGTCCTGACTCAGCTGCTTGTTCAGCTGACACAGCGCCATTTCCACCACGTCCATGGCCTCCGGGGAAGTGACCCGGAGGCCCCCCCGGAATTCACTGGGGATCTGCCGCGCCGAGAGCTCACGCTCGATCACCGGCCCACCCCCGTGGACCACCACAACCGGGAGTTCCCGGCGCACAGCAGCGATCTCGGACGCTACGGCACGGCGCAGCTCCAGACTTTTCATGGCATTTCCGCCGTACTTGACGATCACGCCGGCAGTGTAAGGCATGGATGGCCTGGGCTGACCGGCAGCATCTCAGGCATCAGCAGCTCAGCTCTGCCCCGGCTGGCTCAGGCCTGTTTAGTGGGGGGCGTAGCTCAGATCCGGGGTTCCCGCAGGATCCCTGGGGCTGGTGTCCTCGGGCGTCCTGGAGGCCGACGAACTGGGCTGCAGCGTCTTGGCATACCAGGACATGACCGGCCGGGCGTCCAGCGTAAAGGTAAACCCCTGCCGTTCCCAGAAGCGTGCGCCGCGTGGATTGTCGCCCAGCACACTCGCCAGCAGGCGCGTGGTCCCACGCGGCAGACGGGCTTCCAGATTCCGGATGGCCTGCTCACCCAGGCGCTGTGACTGGCGGCTCTCGCGGATCAGCAGCAGGTTGATGGTGAGGTCTCCTGGCTCCGGGAAATCCAGTTTGTAGTCCAGGCTGCCGACCAGTTCTCCGTGGTCATCGTGCAGCAGTTCCAGCCGGCGCCGGGGGTCGAGCAGGGCAATCTCTACATCCCGCTCCACTTCTTTCTCGGTGGGCACACGGGTGCCCAGCAACGTGAAATATCCGGGGGACTCGGTGTACAGCCTGTGAAGCAGCGGCGCATGATGGAGCGCCAGCGGCGTGGAGTTCAAGGTAAAGCCTCCCGTCCGGCGAGGCGGGTCAGTCGTAAGGGGTATGAGCTGCCGGACTGCTCTGAGCATACCCGGCGCGGGGCTTAAGCGGCAGTATCTGCGCTGTTGAACGTATTGAGGTTGATTTCACGCTGTGGAGGGGGGTATGCGCTACCCTTGCCAGATGAGCCAGCTGTCCTCTGCCCGCCCGGGCTTTTACCGTTCCCGTCTGGGTCTGCCCGGCGCTGTCCTGGCACCAATGGCGGGATACAGCGACGCGCCGCTGCGCCAGCTCGCTGCGGAGCAGGGAGCGCTGTGGACCGTCAGTGAGATGATCAGTGCGCGGGGGCTGGTATTGGGCGGTGACTCGGAAAATCTGTCGCTGGGACGGCCCTTCGAGGGTGAAACCAACCGGGTCGTGCAGCTGTTCGGAGCCGAAAGCGAGCTGCTGGCGCGCGCCGTACAGAAGGTCGAGGCATGGTTTGCCCCTGCGGCCATTGACCTGAACATGGGTTGCCCGGTGCCCAAGATCCGCGGCAAGGGTGGCGCGTGCCTGTTGCAGACCCCAGAAGTGGCCTTCGAACTGATCCAGGCCATGAAGGCCGCCACCACCCTGGATGTCAGCGCCAAGATCCGCCTGGGCTGGGACCATGACCGCAGTGTCGAAGTTGCGCAGGGACTGGCGGCAGCCGGCGTGAACCTCATCACGGTGCATGGCCGCACCAGTGCCCAGCGCTATACCGGCGAGGCTGACTGGGAGGCCATTGCCCGGGTGGCTGCGGCAGTTGACGTGCCTGTGGTGGGCAGCGGAGACATACGCAGCGCTGCCCAGGCGCGGGCCCGTCAGGCTCTGGGCGTGGCGGCGGTCATGATCGGCCGGGGCGCAGTAGGCAACCCCTGGTTGTTCCGGGCACTGGCTACGGGGGGTGACCAGTATCCGTCGGCTCAGGAGCGTGCCCGGACGGCGCTGCGCCACGCCGAGCTGCAGACCCGGTTTTATGACGACAATACGGGCCGCCTGACCCTGCGCCCCCTGCGTAAGGTCCTGCCCCAGTACCTGCCCGATCATCCCGAGCTGCGCGATGATCTGGTGCAGGTGGTGACTCTGGCCGATGTCGAGCGGGCTCTGGCGCCTTTACTGACCTCCCCTGAGGGGGCCGTCAAACCTGATCCCGGTGCAGTGGCGCTGAGCGGAGAGTATGCTTGATAACGCCCATGAACGCCCACGAGTATTACGCCTATCTGTCCGCTGCCCGAGAGCAGTTGTGGAACTTTCTGCGGGCGTTGCCGGCTGAGGACCTGGGCCGCGACCTGATGCCAGAAGGCGACCGCTTTCACAACATCAAGGATCTGCTGCTGCATATCGCAGATGTAGAGGACCACTGGGTTCACACCATTGCCCGAGGGGACGGTGTGGACCGTGATGGACAGTATGCACACGACTGGGTTCTTCCGCACGCCGAGCAGTACGACCTGGGCTGGATCATCGCCTACGGCCGTGAGGTCGGGGCCCGGACCCATACCTTCCTGAGCAGTGAGCCGGATTTACACCGCAGCGTAAAGCTCGTGCAGGATGACCCTCACAGCGACACCGTCACGCTGGACCAGCTGATGTGGCACGTCATGACTCACGAGGTCCGGCACACGGCCCAGATCGCACTGATGATCCGTCAGCTGGGGCACACTCCGCCGTGGCTGGACTACATGCGCTTTACACGCCCGCAGGTGACAGCGGCTCAGAGTGGAGGCCTGGAACCGGAGGCTGACCCGTCCGAGCACGACGAACCCTGAGCAGAGGGGCCGACCAGGTACGCCGGGCAGACCTGCCCGGCGTACTTCATTTGACATGCTGGGCCGCAGGAAGCAGTACCGGGAACGGAGCCGCAGTGGCCACAGGCCCTTGGGCTCCGTGTTGTTTGGCAGATCCTGCGTCGTGCGCGGTCGGCACCTGGGAATACCTGTTACAGAATGCGCTGGCCCAGCAGGCTGGCAGCCATACCTACCATCACTTCTGCCGTCTGGTTATGGGTGTCGAGCACCGGGTTGACCTCTACGATATCCATGCTGGTGACACGACCGGATTCGCACAGCAACTCCATCAGCAGATGGCCTTCGCGGTAGGTCAGGCCACCCGGCACCGGTGTGCCGACCCCTGGGGCCACGGAGGGGTCCAGGGCGTCGGCGTCGAAGGAGACATGGATACGCTCGACAGCGGAGAGCCGCTCCATGGTCTCGGCATGGATACGGGTCATCCCCAGCTGATCCACATCCTTCATGGTGTAGGCCTTGATGCCTGCCTCGCGCAACAGTTCACGCTCCAGGCTGTCCACGCTGCGGATCCCGATCATCACGATGTCTTCGGCCCTCAGCTGCCACAGCCCGCCCAGGTTGGACAGCACCGGGTCTCCCAGGCCAGTCAGGTGAGCGACCGGCATGCCGTGAATATTGCCGCTGGGACTGCTCTGCGGGGTGTTGTAGTCGCTGTGGGCGTCCACCCAGATCACCCCGGTGCGCACGCCTTCCGGCTGACCACGCAGGGCGTTGCCGGTCACGGTGCCCATGCTGATGCTGTGGTCACCACCCAGAGTAATGGGAAAGACATCTGCGCCCAGGGCGGCCACACGTTGGGTGGTGACCTGCGAGGTGTGCTGAATCTGCTCCAGAAACACCAGCCCACCAGTCAGGTGCTTATCTACCGTCTCAGGAATCGGCACCGGTATGTCGCCAAGGTCGGTTACCGTATGCCCCAGCCGGCGCAGGTGGGCAGCAAGGTGGGCGTTCCGGAGTGCGGAGGCGCCCATGTCCACCCCACGGCGTCCAGCGCCCAGATCCATTGGAATGCCCAGAATCGAAATATTCACCCCGGCAGCATACGTGGTGGATAACGCTATGCCTTACGCCTGCAACATTATTTTTGGCGGATGATGGCTGGCAGGCTCAGACCAGTATTCAGGTGAATATTCATGCTCTGTAATCAGGCGGACATCGCTCCGGCCACATGGTCAGGTCAGTGTCGTCCTGAACTCAGAAGCATTCGGACGGTATTGAAGTCACCCGTTTCAGACCCCCAGTGTCACTCAGGGTGACTTTGGCTGTTCTGCACGCACCCACTCGAGCCTGGCGAGCTTATCTCTGAACTGGGCCGCAACGAAAACCAGCTCCATAAGCCGCACGGCCCCAGTACGGTTGTTGGAAAACAGAAGTGACTGCCGTGTTCTTTTAACCTGCGGTCCTGCCAGAACAGCCGGAACCAGCGGGGTCAACGCGGCGAAACATGTCCAGGCGCCACCGGGCATGCTGAAGCAAATCCCGGGATCAGGTCGGCGCTGTCCAGAGACTGGCCAGCTTCCTGGTCAGAGAGCCTTTGTCTGCTTGGGTGGAAGGGGCAGGCGTGCATGGTGAGGTAATCTGGGTGGATAGCTTCACTCCAACTGCCAGATGACCGATCTGCCTCCCTCTGTCTCCCGCCCGCTGCGCCGCCTGCTCCTGGTCGCAGACCATATGCATCCCTTTATTTACCGGGAGGGGTTTCCACAGGGTTTGCCGGAAGTGGACGCGGTGCTGGCTGCCGGGGACCTGCCTGGAGACTACCTGGAATTTCTGGCCAGCAAATTGCCGGTGCCTGTGGTGTACGTGCATGGAAACCACGGCAACGAGTTTGTAAATGAAGGCGAGGAGCGGGTTCCGCCGCGCGGTGTGATCCCCGCACATGGCCGGGTCGTGACAGTCGCCGGCTTGCGGATTGCTGGTTGGGGAGGCGTCCCCCATTACCGCGAGAAGGGTACCGGCCAGTACTCCCCACGGCAGGCCCGGTGGGGGCTGCGCCGTGTGGGCTGGCAGGCCCGGCGAGGTGTGGATGTGCTTCTGACTCACGCTCCGCCAGAGGGTCCGCATGCTGGCAATGATTTTGCCCACAGAGGCTGTCCGGAGCTTTCGCGCTTTCTGCTCGCCTGGCGTCCCCCTTTGATGGTGCACGGCCATATCCATGAGTACGAAGGTCGCAAGGCCGAATACATTGATCCTGGCACCGGAACCCGGGTGGTCAATGCCTATGGCTACCGCGTGATTGAACTTTGACGTGACTTGTGATCGTTTACCTGTTTGCCGGAGGCACGCAGGAGCGGCTTATGCCAGAAGCTCGCCTTTTCTATGCTTATATCCGGTCTTCAGGTCACTGCTTCGGACAGCCCAAATGTTTCTGTACCTCTTGGGCAGAATTTTGCTTCAGGGATTGGGAGCTGCGGGTACAGAGCCTCATGAGGTGGAAGACCTCCAGCAGGCACATCAGCCATCTAGCTTAAGGAATGCCGTACGTCTG
The DNA here is from genome assembly GCF_000020685.1 of Deinococcus deserti VCD115. Taxonomy (NCBI): domain Bacteria; kingdom Thermotogati; phylum Deinococcota; class Deinococci; order Deinococcales; family Deinococcaceae; genus Deinococcus; species Deinococcus deserti. The sequence goes on from NC_012526.1 coordinate 332,890, forward strand.
ACACATGCAAACCCATGGTCCTCAGGAGATACTTAATTCCAGCTTTCGGAGTTGCCCGCTTCGGCACATGTGGCTTGGCGGCGAGGCCTGGAGGGAGACGCCCACCTCCATAAACAACGGGCGTGCGAGCGGGTCACCGTCGGCTGCAGGAGGGTTCGAGTCCCACCACCCGCTACTTAACAATTTCATGAACATGGGACCGGATTCGTCAAGAATCCGGTTCTGCTGTTGCAAAAGTCGGCAGGCTGGGCAGGATAGGGCCACTTCGCTCAGTAACGCGGGGAGTCGACTACAGCCACAGTCGCAGAGCTGTTTCACCAGGCTGTTGAAAAGAACAACCGGATGGAGAGCAGGTCGCCCTGCTGTAGCCTGGGCCGGTGCGCCGTCTCCTGGTTCTCCTGCTGTGCTGCACTGGTGTCACCAGTGCACTATCGGACCCTCAGGTGGTGTCTGTGCGGTCTGGCAGTACCCAGACCGTGATGATCCACCTGGCATTCAGGGACTGGCTGCTGAGCCGCGAAACACCAAACGAGATCAGGTTGCAGACGCCCTGGGGAACGCTCCAGACGATTCCACAAGGGCGTCCCCATGACCAGCGCTCCACCTATTTCGGACTACTGTACCCTGCCGCTCTGCGGCTGTATGTTCCTGGGCAGGTGGCAGCAGCCCGCTATCCGGCACGCCTGGAGGCCACGCTCTATGTGTGTCAGAAACAACAACAGCTGTGCTCACGGCGACAGCTGGTTCTGCCTGTCGTTCTGTAGGTCACGTCACAGGCTCCGTCAGCGGCGTCTGCTCTGACCATTACCGATGAGCACCTGAGCAGGACGTCCACCTGGCGACCTGGAGCCGGAGTCCGGGACCGCTAGCATTCAGGTATGTCTTCCACGTCCCTCTCTAATGCCCGGCGGCTGCGGGCCTTTCACGAGGCGCTGGGATTGCGCCTGCCTGACCGCCCTCAGGTGCCTGCTCCAGAGGTTCTGGCGCTGCGCCGCACCTTGATTGACGAGGAATACGCTGAGGTCACGCAGGAATTCGCCGCTCTGACTGCCCAGCTCACGCACGGTGAAGCGCCTGCAGGCGCGGACCTGAGCCCACTGGTTCACGAGCTGGTGGACCTGCTGTACGTCACCTATGGCGCACTGGATATCCTGGGTGTAGACGCGGACGCTGCCTTCGCTGAAGTTCATCAGGCCAATCTGGCCAAAGCAAGTGGCCCAAGACGCGAAGATGGCAAGCAACTCAAGCCCGAAGGCTGGCAGCCTGCCAACATGCGTGCCGTTCTGGAGCGGCAGTTGAAGCGGTAACTGGAAGCAGGGAGAAGCGGTAGCGTCCGCCCTCAGATCAGAACGGGGTCTCTTCGTCGACGACAGCCACCGGAGCCGGCCGGGCGGCAGCCTGAGCCCGGGCCGGGGCGGGGCGGGCAGACTGAGCTGCCGGACGGGCACCGCCAGGCACGGCGTAACGCTCCTGGCGTTTTCCGCCACGGAAGATAGCCAGAGTGACGTACTCGAACTCGCCGTCGGCCTTCTCCCGCAGGTGCTCAGGATCGGTGCTCTTGGCTCCCCGCGAGAACTTGACGGCAGCGGGAAGTTTCATCTTGCGGCTGTCGACCGCTTCCAGTTCGCGGCGGCGGTAAGCGTGACCCTTGTGGATAACCAGTTCCTCACCGTCGGGGCTGGTCCATTTACGGGCGCCGATCAGGCTCCAGTCGAAGTCGGGTTCATTGTCCAGGGGAAACTGGTAACCCCCTGTGGGAACCGCTCCGCTGGTCCAGCCCAGACGCCCGTAATGGCGCTGGACATCAAGTAACTGGTTTTCGTGCTCGACGTCCACCGTCACTTTGGCCCCGAGGTCGGTCAGGAATTCTATATGCAACATTCAGTGTGCCTCCTTATGTAAATAACATAACACAGGCAAACGGAATCAGCGAGGGGGAACCTGCACATTCCCCCATGGCCAAGCTGCTTCAGAACTGTTGAGCTCGGGTCAGCACATAAAAGGCGCGGTTGCCGTCCCGTGCCAGGTCCGTGACGCTGTATCCCCGTTCCATGTACGTGGTCAGGCACTCACGCAGCGCCAGCCGCCAGGCCAGGCGGGTCGTGCGCTCC